>NZ_JAYSDK010000041.1:0-39041 GCF_041914405.1 Zoogloea sp. | reverse complement strand
AGCTTCTCGGCCTTCAGCACCTCGGCCAGCTTGCCGGCCACCACGTCGGCGTTGATGTTGTAGCTCTCGCCATTGGGGCCAACGCCGATCGGTGCGATGACGGGGATGAAGTCGCCCTGGTCGAGGAAGGAGATCAGGCTCGGGTCGATCTGGGTGATGTCGCCGACCTGGCCGATGTCGATCAGATCGCCCGGGACGTCCTTGTTCTCCATCATCAGCTTCTTGGCGCGGATGAAGTTGGAGTCCTTGCCGGTCACGCCCACGGCCTTGCCACCGGCCTGGTTGATCAGGTTGACGATCTCCTTGTTCACCTGGCCGCCGAGCACCATCTCCACGACTTCCATCGTCTCGGCGTCGGTGACGCGCATGCCCTGCACGAACTCGCCCTTCTTGCCGACGCGGGACAGCATGTTCTCGATCTGCGGGCCGCCGCCATGCACCACCACCGGGTTGAAGCCGACCAGCTTGAGGAGCACCACGTCGTGGGCGAAACAGGCCTTCAGGTGCGGGTCGGTCATCGCGTTGCCGCCGTACTTGATGACCAGCGTCTTGTCCTGGAAGCGGCGGATGTAGGGCAGGGCTTCGGCAATGATGGAGGCCTTCTGGGCCGGGGTCAGGTCGGAGGTGTCGATGGCAGCGGTCATGATGTGTTGCAGCGCAAGGTTGTTTTGGTGTGCCCGCGATTGTAATGAGCCAGGACTCAAACAAAAAGCGGGAAGATCGCTCTTCCCGCTCTGCGACTGGCCGGATGCCGCCGTCGGCGCGGACTATTCGATGACGAGGCGCTTGCTCTGGGCTGGGGCCTTCTTCGGCAGTGTCAGCTCAAGGACGCCATCGTTGAATTTGGCCGAGGCTTTCGCCTCATCCACGTCGGCGCCGAGCTGGAAGCTGCGTGACACCTCGCCGAAATAGCGTTCGGTGCGCAGCACCCGTTCGCCTTCCTTCACTTCCTTCTCCTGCTTGCGTTCGGCGCTGATCGAGACGACCGGACCGTCGATATGCACGTGGATGTCCTCCTTCTTGATGCCCGGCAGTTCGGCGTGCACCTGGTAGGCATCGTTGGCTTCCTTCACGTCCACGCGCATCTGCGGTGACTCGACGGGGGCGCCGGCGTATTCGACCGGGCGAACGAAAAAGCCGCGGAACAGATCGTCCAGAGGGTCACGGCGAGTGATGTTGCTCATGTGTCGTCTCCTTGTTCTGGTTGGCGCTTACCCGAGGGCCGTCTGCCCTCCCTGCTTGTTGTATAGGGAGCGTGCGGGGTTGGTTCAAGGCGCTGCGGCGGTGATCCGCGCTAGACTTGAGGTGGATCAAAGGGAGTAAGTCGATGGAACAGAACAAGAACGTGGCGGCTACCAACGTGTGCCCGGCCTGCGGGGCTGCCTTCACCTGTGGCATGAACGCTGGTCTGCCGGAGTGCTGGTGTGCAAGCCTGCCCCCGGTGCTGGAAGTGCCTTCGATAGCGCCCGGGGATGTGGGAGCCTGTTACTGCCCGGACTGCCTCAGGCGCCGGCTGGAGGAGGTTGCTGCGCGCCGTTGAGGCGCTGCGGCAGCAGGCGGATGGCGTCCCGGTTGGTCCAGGAGAAGACTTTGGCCGCAGCCGTCTGCCACGGCAGCCACAGGGCAGCGGTGTGTTCATCGTCGGCCAGTCGCACAGGGATGGGCGCGGGCACGCACAGGCTGAAGACGTGTTCGGTGTTGTGGGTGACCCCCGGCGCATAGCGGCCGCGCCAGCGCGGCAGGATCACGAAGCGGTTGGACAGCTGCCAGTCCACCAGCACGTCGGGCGCTGCCTCTATGCCGGTTTCCTCGGCGACTTCGCGCAGCGCGGTGGCGGCCAGGCTTTCGTCGTCTTCGCGGCTGCCAGTCACCGATTGCCACAGGCCGTTGCCGCCAGCACGCTCCAGCAGCAGAACGTCCAGCGCCGGGGTGTGGATCAGGACCAGCACCGAAACCGGCTGCTTGTATGCACTCATTCCAGGTCGCGCAGCCAGGCGATGCCGTCGGCCGTGATGCCGACCAGGGTCCAGAAGGGGATCCCTTCTTCCCGCCACGCGTCGGAGGCTTCCTGCAGGATGGACAAAGCTGTGCCGAAATCCGCCGGGTTGGCGGCGGCAAAGGCATCGGCATGGTCGAGGACCAGCACGTAGCCGTCCGCCTCCAGCCACGACATGTCATTCAGGCAGTCGGCCAGCGCGTCCCAGTTGTGTCCGTACCAGTCCGGAAATTCGAGGGCCTTTCCAATGGCCGCAAGAAAACCGTCTTTGTCGGTAATGCGGGCGAGGTCGAGGCGGAGCAGCGCGTACCCCAGGCTATCCGTCGCCTCCTCAAGGGCCAGGTCGGTTGCGTAGGGCAGGTGATAGATGCCGGCCCGTTCGGCCCGGGGCAGCAGGGTGTGAAAGGGAGGGGCGTTCATGCTCAGTCCTGAATCCGTCGGAAGCTGCGGTAATGATCGTCGGTGTAGTAGAACACGCTTGGGGGACGGCCGCCGCTGATGATGCGCCGGGCGCCGCGGTCGCGGGAGCCGGGCGTGGTGACGGTGTATTCCCGGTAGAAGCCGTTCTGCGCATCCGGCAAGCGGCCTTCCCGGTTCTGGAAAGTCACGCCGTCGCGTCGGTAGGGATAGGGGCCGCCCTGACGGATCAGCGCCAGGGTGTCGCGGGCTTCGGGAGGCAGGGCGTGGGCGCTGACCGGGGCCGGCTCGCGGCGCAGCCAGTCGGGCAGGTCGCGGGCCTGTGCGGCACCGGCAAGGCCCAAAAATAAAGCGACAAGCAGGCGGAAGAAGGTGGGCATGACTATCCGCGAAGTGCTGATGACGCTGCAGTGTAGCAGCGGCCCGTCAGGATGAGGGACGGATGCCGTACTTCTTCAACAGGTTGTAATAGTAGGTGGTCAGCGCCGGCAGGCGGGAGTTGCCTGGGTCGATTTGGCGGGCTCGCTCCATCAGGCTGCGGGCCTGTTCCGCGAAGCGCTCGTTCCAGCCACAGTTCTCCACGTACTTGAGGAGGGCGAGGGTCGCGTTGAACAGCACATGGATGTTGGTCGGCATCTTGCGGACGGCGCTGAGCATGAACTGCACTGCGCCCTCGTAATCGCCACCCTGGGCCTTGCGGGCACCCTCGGCGACCAGATCCTTCACTTCGCCCTGGGTGCGCGACAGCAACTGTTCGCACAGCTCGCTGCGGCCGGCTTCGCGCAGGATGCGCTTGGTGCTCTCCAGAGCGCGGTCGTCGGTGGCATTGCGCATCAGGTCGAGGACGACCTCCGTACCGTGCTCTTCCATCTGGCTGGCAAAGCAGGCCCGGGCGAGCTCCTTCTTGAGACTCTGGGACAGGTTGCTGCTGGCGGCACCGCCTTCGTTGGCGAGTGCCTTGATGGCCTCGGAGGCCTTGGTGGTATCGCCCTTCTTCAGGTGTACTAGAGCGCTCGACAGGGAGGTGCAGCTGCGCGTCTTGTCGAGGCCAAGCATGGAGCGCTCAAGGTCGCGGATAGTGGCTTCGGCCTGGGCTGTGTCCCCTTTGCCGAGCTGAGCCTGGACCAGCCGGACATGGTCTTCCGGGTCCCGGAAGTCGGAATACTTGCCCTTGCGGACGACTTCGCTGAGCACCTTTTCGGCGGTCTCGTGGTCGCCCGTCTCGATGGCCAGCTCGCCCAGCCGGCGCAGGCGACCAACCCGGTGGGGGGACAGGCTTGTGGCGGTGGCCAGGACGTTGCGTGCGCCCTGCAGTTCGCCGGCTGCTTCGCGGGTGCGGGATAGCCAGTCGTAGGCATCGAGGAACATGTCGTTCTCGGCCACCAGACCTTGCAGGATGTCCTCGGCTTCGGCATAACGGCGCTGCATGTGCAGCGCCTTGGCCAGCCCCAGCCGGGCCCATGGGATGCTGCGGTTGGCGAGGATCTTCTCGTACAGGGCAAAGGCTTCCTCGCCGTTGCCACTAGCCAGCTGCAGTTCGGCGCGCAGGCGCATGAAGTCGATGGCCCAGTTAGGGTGCTTTTCCTCACCGGCGATACAGGCGGCGATGGCGTCAGGGGCATTGCCGAGTTCGATCAGCCGGTACACCGGCATGAAGGCGTCGCGCTTCTCGAGGGCGCGCTCAATGCGTTCGTGCAGGGTGTCGGCGGCGAAGGGCTTGAGGATGTAGTCGTTGGGTGCCAGTTCGGCGGCGCTGATGACGCGTTCGTACTGTCGCTCGCCGGTGACCATCAGGAACAGCGTGGTCAGCGGAATGATGTGGTGGTGGCGCAGGTCTTCCAGCAGGTGCTGCCCGTCCTGGCCGTCCCCAAGGTGATATTCGCAGAGGATCAGGTCGAAGCGTGATTCCCGCAGCTTGCGCACGGCGACTCCGGCCGTGACGGCAAATTGCACCTTGCTGATGCCGCTCATGTTGAGCATGTTGCGGAGCTGGGTCCGCATGGTCGGATTGGCTTCAACGACGAGGGCGGAGATGTTGTCGAGGTCGATCACGGCAGCAGGGAATATCAGGACTGGCTAGAAGCTACGGCCGCGGACGTCCATTCTTGAGGGCGATCCGCAAGAATGCTGCCGCGTGGAACGCCACCGTCAGCTAGAAAAAAGGGCGAACAGCCAATGGCCGTTCGCCCTTCCGGTTCAATGTGCTGCCGTTCAGGCGGCAGGCGCTTCCGGCGCCTTGTTGCGCAGGCGAATGTGCAACTCGCGCAGCTGCTTTTCGTCCACCGGCGACGGGGCGTCGGTGAGCAAGCACTGGGCGCGCTGGGTCTTCGGGAAGGCGATCACGTCGCGAATCGACTCGGCGCCGGTCATCATCGTGACGATGCGGTCGAGGCCGAAGGCCAGGCCGCCGTGCGGGGGCGCACCGTACTTGAGGGCGTCCAGCAGGAAGCCGAACTTGGCTTGCTGTTCTTCCGGTCCGATGTTGAGGGCGGAGAAGACCTTTTCCTGCACATCGGCACGGTGGATACGCACCGAGCCGCCGCCGATTTCCCAGCCGTTGAGGGCCAGGTCGTAGGCCTTGGCCAGGCACTTGCCCGGATCGCTGGTCAGCAGTTCGAGGTGCTCGTCCTTCGGGCTGGTGAACGGGTGGTGGCAGGCGGTCCAGCGCTTGTCGTCCTCGTCGTACTCGAACATCGGGAAGTCCACGACCCATAGCGGCTCCCAGGCCTTGCCGTTGACGTAGCCTTTCTCGTGGCCGAGCTTGATGCGCAGCGCGCCGAGGGCGTCGTTGACGACCTTGGTCTTGTCGGCGCCGAAGAAGATCAGGTCGCCGGACTGGGCGCCGGTACGCTCGAGGATGGTGCGCAGCGCGGCTTCATTGAGGTTCTTGACGATCGGAGATTGCAGGCCGGTTTCGTTCGGCTGGGTGACGTCGTTGACCTTGATGTAGGCCAGGCCCTTGGCGCCGTAGATGCCGACGAACTTGGTGTACTCGTCGATCTCGCCACGGGAGAGGCTGGCGCCGCCCGGTACGCGGATCGCTGCGACGCGGCCACCAGAGTTGGCCGGGCCGGAGAAGACCTTGAAGGCCACGTCCTTCACCGCGTCGGTGACGTCGGTCAGCTCGAGGGTCACGCGCAGGTCGGGCTTGTCGGAGCCGAAGCGGTCCATGGCTTCCGCGTAGGTCATGCGCGGGAAGGGGTTGGGCAGCTCGACGGACAGCACTTCCTTGAAGATCGTGCGGATCATCTCTTCCATCATGGCCGTGATCTCGGCCTCGGTCAGGAAGGAGGTCTCGATATCGACCTGGGTGAATTCAGGCTGACGGTCGGCGCGCAAGTCTTCGTCACGGAAGCACTTGACGATCTGATAATAGCGATCGTAGCCGGCCACCATCAGCATCTGCTTGAAGAGCTGCGGGGACTGGGGCAGTGCGAAGAACTGACCATCGTGCACGCGGGACGGCACCAGGTAGTCACGGGCGCCTTCCGGGGTGCTCTTGGTGAGCATCGGGGTTTCGATGTCGATGAAGCCCTGGCCGTCGAGGAAGCGGCGGAAGGCCATGGCGGTGCGGTAGCGCAGCATCATGTTCTTCTGCATCTGCGGGCGGCGCAGGTCGATCACCCGGTGGGTCAGGCGGGTGGTTTCGGAGAGGTTCTCTTCGTCGAGCTGGAACGGGGGCGTGGCCGAGGCGTTGAGGATTTCGATCTCGTGGCACAGCACCTCGATCTCGCCGGACACCAGGCCAGTGTTTTCGGTGCCGGCCGGACGGCGGCGGACCTTGCCGGTGATCTTGAGGACGAACTCGTTACGGACCGATTCGGCCACCTGGAACATCTCGGCCCGATCCGGATCGCAGACGACCTGCACGAGGCCTTCGCGGTCACGCAGGTCGATGAAGATCACGCCACCGTGGTCGCGGCGACGGTGCACCCAGCCGCAGAGGGTGACGGTTTGGTCGAGATAGGCAGCGGAAACGAGGCCGCAGTATTGAGTTCGCATGGTGGGATCAGGATTCCTGGAAAAAGCGGAACGCGGTCGGAAGACAACCGCGTTTATTGATTCAGAAGGGCAGGGGCCGGCCGCGGGCCTGGCGTGCGGTGCGTGGGCGGGGCCACAACACCCATCGAGATGATGTACTTGAGGGCTTCATCGACACTCATGTCCAGCTCGATGGCGTCCTTGCGGGGCAGCATCAGGAAGAAGCCAGAGGTCGGGTTAGGCGTCGTCGGTACATAGACGCTGACGAAGTCTGGGCCCAGGTGATGGCCCGCGTCGCCGCCGGGCGCGCCGGTCTGGAAACCGATGGTCCACATCCCTTCGCGCGGGTACTGGATCAGCAGCGCCTTGCGAAAAGCCTGGCCGTTGCTGGACAGCAAGGTGTCCGAGACCTGCTTGACGCTGTAGTAGATCGACTTGACGACCGGGATGCGCGACAGGGCACCTTCCCAGAAGCGCACCAGGCGCTGGCCGACGAAATTGGCGGCGGCCAGGCCGGTGACGAGGATCAGCAGCAGCGAGACGATGACGCCGATGCCGGGCAGATGGAAGCCCAGGAAAGCCTCGGGACGCAGGGCCTCCGGGACCAGCAGCAGGATCTGGTCGAGCGTGTTGACGATCCAGGCCAGCACCACGAAGGTGATGACGACTGGAATCCAGATCAGCAGGCCGGTGACGAAGTATTTTTTCATTCAGCGCAGTTCGCGTGCGTCGCTATCAGTGGCACGCGCAACTGCCGCCGCAGGGCGTCGGCGCAGGGCTGTCGGATTTGGCCGCTTCGGTCTTCGGGCTGGAGCCGCTGCCGCCCTTGAAGTCAGTGGCATACCAGCCGCTGCCTTTGAGCTGAAAGCCTGCCGCCGACAGTTGCTTGGCGTAGCTTTCGGCACCACAGGCCGGACAGGTGGTGAGCGGGGCATCGCTCATTTTTTGAAGGTGGTCTTTTTGGTGGCCGCAGCTGCTGCAGCGGTACTCGTAGATAGGCATGACGAGCTCCGGAAAGTCAATGGGGCGAAGTTTAGCGCATCGCAACATCGGGCGAAACAGACCCGCACTCCAACAGGTGGGGGCGGCGGGGCCTGTTTCAAGGTCCGGAGGGGCTACAGCATGTCCAGGTAGGCCTGGGTCAGCGGACCGCCCCAGTACAGGGCCAGTAGCCCGGCGGCCGCCAGGTAGGGGCCGAAGGGGATCGGGATCTCGCGGCCATGGCGACGCAGCACGATCAGCGCCACGCCGACGATGGCGCCTACCGCCGAGGAGAGCAGGATGGTCAGCGGGAGCACCTGCCAGCCCAGCCACGCACCCAGCGCCGCGAGGAGCTTGAAATCACCGTAGCCCATGCCCTCCTTGCCGGTGGTGAGCTTGAACAGCCAGTACACCGACCACAGGGTCAGATAGCCGGCCGAAGCGCCGACGACTGCGCTGGAGAGATCGGTGTAGGTGCCGGACAAATTGAGCAACAGGCCCAGCCACAGCAGCGGCAGGGTGATGCTGTCGGGCAGCAGTTGGGTGTCCAGGTCGATGAAGCACAGGGCGATGAGGGCCCATACGAAGACCAGCGCTCCCCAGCCCGCCAGGCCAAAGCCGAAGTGGTGGGCGGTAAACCAGGAAAGCGCAGCGCACAGCACCTCGATGAGCGGATAGCGGACACTGATCGGGCCGTCGCAGTGCCGGCAGCGTCCGCGCAGCAGCAGGTAGCTGACGACCGGGATGTTCTCGAGCGCCCCGATCAGGTGGCCGCAATGGGGGCAGCGCGAGCGCGGCGTGGCGAGGTTGAAGCGCGGTTGCGGCGCACCCGGCTCCTCGCCGCGTAGGGTGGCGGCCTCGGCCTGCCATTCCCGCTCCATCATCAGCGGCAGGCGGTGAATGACCACGTTAAGGAAGCTGCCGACGAAAAGGCCGAGCAGCGCGCACAGCGCCGGGAAGACGAGCGTGTCCTGCAGGAGGATGTCCATGGGTACGAAAGTTCGCGGTGACTTAGCCGACGACGGCGCCGAGCTTGAAGATAGGCAGGTACATGGCCACCACGAGGCCACCGATCACCACCCCGAGGAAGACCATGATCAGCGGCTCGAGCAGTTGGCTGAGGCCGGCGACCGCGTCGTCCACTTCCCGCTCGAAGAAGTCCGCGACCTTGCTGAGCATGGAGTCGAGCTGGCCGGATTCCTCGCCGATGGACACCATCTGCACCACCATGGTGGGGAAGACATGGGAGTTCTGCATGGCCACGGTCAGGCTGGTACCGGTACTCACGTCCGACTGGATCTGTTTGGTTGCGTTCTTGTAAACCACGTTGCCCGCTGCGCCACCGACCGAGTCCAGCGCCTCGACGAGGGGCACCCCGGCCGCGAACATGGTGGACAGGGTTCGTGTCCAGCGGGCAATGGTGGCCTTGCGGACCACCTCGCCAATCACCGGGACCTGCAGCATGGCCTTGTCTACGGCGACCTGCATCGGTACCGAGCGTTTGTAGGAATACGAGATGCCGATGACCGTGCCAGCGATGATGCCGAAGCCGAGATACCAGTACTGGACAAAGAAGTCGGAAATGGCGATCACGAACATGGTCGGCGCCGGCAGGTCGGCGCCGAAGCTGGCGAACACCTTCTTGAATTCGGGGACCACGAACAGCATCATCACCGTGACCACCAGGGCGGCAACCACCACCACGGCGATCGGGTAGAACATCGCCGATTTGATCTTGCTCTTGATGGCAAGAATCTTTTCCTTGTACGACGCCAGACGATCGAGCAGGGAGTCGAGGATGCCGGCCTGTTCGCCCGCCTCGACGAGGTTGCAGAACAGCGCGTCGAAATGTTCGGGGTGACGGCGGAAAGCCTGGGACAGGTTGCTGCCGGTTTCCACGTTGGCACGCACGTCGTTGAGGAGGCGCCCCAGCGACGGGTTGCCACAGCCCTTGATGGCGATGTCGAAGGACTGCAGCAGCGGCACGCCGGAACGCATCATTGTGGACAGCTGGCGAGTGAACAGCGCGATGTCCTTGTCGGTGATCTTGCGGCCACGGGAGAAGGATTGCTTGCGGATCTTGTGTGCCAGCACGCCCTGGCGGCGCAGGATGGTCTGGACCACGGTTTCCGTGGCAGCGCGCATTTCGCCGCGGATGATCTTGCCGGTCTTGTCCTTGCCTTCCCACAGGAAAAGGTATTCGCGGGTTGCGCTGGCGCTTCGGGGGGTGGGCTTTTTGGTGGTTGTCGTGGCCATCGGTGCGTTCCGCTTGAGGCGATCACTCGTTCGTGCAGGCAAGGACTTCGCTTAGGGACGTGATGCCCTGCTTGACCTTCAACAGGCCGGATTGGCGCAGATCCCTGACGCCTTCGAGCTGGGCTTGGGCTGCAATATCCATCGAGTTGCCGTTTGTCATGATTATACGTGCGATCTCCTCGGAGATCGGCATCACCTGGTAAATACCCAGACGCCCCTTGTACCCGCTGCCCTTGCAGCGATCGCAGCCCTTCGGCCCGTAAGGTTGCCAGGTCCCGTCCAGATCGGCCTCGTTGAAGCCGGCCGAGATGAGCGCTTCGATCGGGATGTCCACCGGCTGCTTGCAGGTGCACAGGCGTCGGGCCAGGCGCTGGGCGGTGATCATGATGACCGAGGAGGCGATGTTGAACGGCGCCACGCCCATGTTGCGCAGACGTTCCAGCGTGGAGGGGGCGTCGTTGGTGTGCAGGGTGGACAGCACCAAGTGGCCGGTTTGCGCGGCTTTGACCGAGATCTCGGCTGTCTCCAGGTCGCGGATTTCGCCGACCATGATCACGTCCGGATCCTGGCGCAGGAAGGCGCGCAGGGCCGATGCGAAGGTCAGGCCGGCTTTTTCGTTGACGTTGACCTGGTTGATCCCGGGCAGGTTGATTTCCGCCGGGTCTTCCGCCGTGCTGATATTGACGCCGGCCTTGTTGAGGATGTTCAGGCAGGTGTATAGCGAGACCGTCTTGCCGCTGCCGGTGGGGCCGGTGACCAGGATCATGCCGTAGGGCCGCTCGACCGCTGCCATCAGGGCGTCCCGCTGGTCGGGTTCATAGCCGAGCGCCTCGATGCCCAGCATTGCCGAGGTCGGATCGAGAATCCGCATCACGATCTTCTCGCCGTGCAGGGTCGGCAAGGTCGAGACGCGGAAGTCGATGGCCTTGTTCTTGGATAGCACCAGCTTCATCCGGCCATCCTGTGGAATGCGCTTTTCCGAGATGTCGAGCCGGGAGATGACCTTGATGCGGGCCGCGATCTTTTCCTTCAGCACCAGCGGCGGCTGGGCAATCTCGCGGAGGATGCCATCGGTACGGAAGCGGATCCGGTAGTACTTTTCGTATGGCTCGAAATGGATGTCCGATGCCCCTTCGTTGATCGCGTCGATCAACAGCTTCTGGATAAAGCGCACCACCGGCGCATCATCGACCTCGGACTGGACGTCTTCCTGCTGTTGCTGGCTCTCGGCGGCGCCCTCCTGGCCGAGGAGGTCCATGTCGAACTCTTCGCCAGTAAGGTCCTTGATCGCATCGGACGCCGATTCCGACAGCTTTTCCACCAGCGCGATGAGTTTGGGAGCCTCGACCACCACCGGGTCGACGGCCAGCCCGGTCTGAAAACGGATCTCGTCGAGGATGCGCAGGTTGGATGGGTCGGACAGTGCCAGGGCGAGCCGGTTGCCGCGCCGCCCGAGGGCGACCACCTGATGCTTGTTCATCAGCTTGCGGTCGATCGCATCGACCGCAATGAAGGATTCGTCGAAGGCGGAGAGGTCGAGGATCGGCGAGCCGAAAGTCTCGGCAGCGAAGCGGGCGATGTCCAGGGCGCTCATCAGGCCGCGCCGGATGACTTCGACGATGAAGTCGTTCGGGTTGCCGGATGGAGACGAACAGGCGACCGCTTCTGCTTCTAGCAGGCGGCCATGCTGGATGAGGGCGCGGGCGAGGCCGCTCAGTGCGACCTGGGGATTAGCAGACATGCCGAAGCGTCGAAAGGGTTGAGCGGCCGCCTGGGGCGTGCGGCGATCATGCCGCCGCGGACAGGGCTTGTAAAGCCTGTGCGCCGGAAGCGGTTATTTGCGTCTATGAGGGCGAAATATACGGGCGGTCTTGATTCGGCGATCTTCGGCTTGGACGACCTCGATCGGTACATTGGCGATCTTCACCGAGACACCGGATTCCGGAATGTCCTGCAGGCACTCCAGAATCAGGCCGTTGAGGGTTTTGGGGCCATCCAGCGGCAGGGACAGGCCTAGCTTGCGGTTCAGGTCGCGCAGGTGTTGGCTGCCATCCGTCAGCACGCTCCCGTCCGGTCCCCAGCTCAGTTTTTCCGCCGCATCCGGGGCGCTGGTGGTGAATTTGCCAATCAGCTCCTCGATGATGTCCTCGAGGGTCACGAGGCCCAGCAACTCACCATATTCGTCCACGACCAAGCCGAGACGTTCGCGGTTTTCCTGGAAGAATTGGAGCTGAGAGTAGATCGCCGTGCTGGCCGGGATGAAGTAAGGCTTGGACAGCATCCCACGGATGTCCCCGACCTCCAGAGTGTGATCGAGGGTCTGGCCCAGCACCCGGCGGACGTGCAAGACCCCGATGACGGAGTTCATCTCCCCGTCGAAGACCGGTAGGCGGGTGTGGTAGCAGGTCGCCAGATGACGCTGGATGACGTCGAGCGGCTCGGCGATATTGACCGCTTCGATCTGGTTGCGCGGAGTCATCACGTCCTCGACGGTGATGTCCTCAAGCTCGAACAGGTTGAGAAGGATGCTGCGGTGCTTGGGGGGAATGAAGGCGCTGGATTCGAGGACGATGGTGCGCAGTTCCTCGGTGGACAGGGCATTGGCCTCGTGCTTGTCATGCTCTGCCAGGCGCAGCAGGCGCAGCAGGCCAGTGACGAACAGGTTGACGAACCAGACGATGAAATAAAGGCCCTTGAGCAGGGCTGCGAGGGGGTAGCTGACGATGCAGGCCAGCCGGTTGGCGTGGTTGGCGCCGATCACCTTTGGGGTGATCTCGGAGAACACCAGGATCAGGAAGGTGACCAGGAGGGTGCTGACGCCCAGGATCCATTCCTCGCTGCCGAACAACTGGATGGTGATGACGCTCACCAGCGTGGCAGCGGCCGCGTTGATCAGGTTGTTGAATAGCAGAATGATGCCCAGCAGCTTGTCGGTCTGGTCGAGCAGGTCGAGGGCCAGCCGGGCGCCGCGGGAGCCGAGCTGGGCGGCTGAGCGCAGGCGGTAGCGGTTGGCGGCCATCATGGCCGTCTCGGCCATCGAGAAGAAGCCGGACATGGCCAGCAGCGCGGCCAGGATCGCCGTTTGGGCGGAAAGGGGGATGCTGTCCACGAGGCGTGGTGGAAATGACGTCCGGGCGAGTATTCAGTCCGGGTTAGTGCTTGTCAAGCCGGCCGGCCGAGCAGCACGTCGGCGACGAAGCGGCTCCCGACGTAGGCTAGCATCAGCGCCACGAAGCCGGCGAGGGTCCAGTGCAGGGCCTTCCGGCCGCGCCAGCCCCAGGCCTGTCGGCCGACCAACAGGCTGCCGAAGATGCCCCACGAAATGATCGCGAAGACGGTCTTGTGATCGAAGCGGAAGGCCTTGCCGAACAGGGCCTCGGAGAACAGGATGCCGGAGCCCAGTGTGAGGGTCAGCAGTACGAAGGCGATGCTGATCAGGCGGAACAGCAGGGTTTCCATTGTCAGCAATGGCGGCAGGGACGCAAAGGCGCGGGTCAGGCGGGCGCCGTGGAGGCGGCGTTCGGCGATGGCCATCAACATTGCATGCAGGGCGGCCAGCGTGAACAGGCTATAGGCCAGCATGGCCACCACGAAGTGGGCACGGAACAGCGGCGAAGCAGTGTTCTCCAGCAGGTGGGGGGCCGGCAGGATGGCAGGCAGCGCCGCGCATATCGCTGCGACCGGCATACCGAGGGTCTGCAGGCCTTCCAGGCGGGCGTAGAGGCTCTCGATCCAGTAGAACAGCATTGCCAGCCACAGCATCAGCGACAGCGCCAGGCTGAATCCGAAATGCAGGCCCTCCGGCGAGAAGAAGGCGCCATGCAGGGAGAAGCCATGGGCGGCCAGCGCCACCAGCATGGCGATTCGCTCCCACTGGCTCAGTCCCTGACGGGGTGGGCGGGCAGGCGCATGCCAGCGGCTGTGCCAGAAGTGCAGGCCGAGCAGCGCATACAGGGAGGCGGGGAGCAGATGAAGTAGAATCGCGGGCATCGTTCAAGTTTACTCCAAGGCCTCGGTTCCTAACCATCATGCTGGACAACCTCACAACGCGACTGGCGAAGGTCGTCAAGACCCTGCGCGGCCAGGCACGCCTCACCGAAGACAACATCCAGGACGCCCTGCGCGAAGTACGCATGGCCCTGCTCGAAGCCGACGTGGCGCTGCCGGTGGTCAAGGACTTCATCGCCCGGGTCAAGGAAAAGGCTGTCGGCACCGAAGTGCTCAGCTCGCTGACGCCGGGCCAGGCTCTGGTCGGCGTCGTGCATCGCGAGCTCACTGAGCTGATGGGCGGTGCCCACACCGGCCTCAATCTTGCAACCCAGCCGCCAGCGATCATCCTGATGGCCGGCCTGCAGGGCGCCGGCAAGACCACCACCACCGGCAAGCTCGGCAAGCTGCTCAGCGAGCGGATGAAGAAGAAAGTGCTAGCGGTGTCCACTGACGTCTATCGTCCGGCCGCCATCGCCCAGCTGGAAACCGTGTCCCAGCAGGCCGGCATCGAGTTCTTCCCGTCCACGCCCGACCAGAAGCCGGTGGACATCGCGCTGGCGGCGGTGGATTACGCTCGCCGCCACTACATGGATGTGCTGCTGGTGGATACAGCCGGCCGGCTCGCCATCGATCAGGCGATGATGGAGGAGATCCAGGCCCTGCACGCGGCGGTCAAGCCGATCGAAACCCTGTTCGTTGTCGATGCGATGCTCGGCCAGGATGCGGTCAACACGGCCCGCGCCTTTAACGACGCCCTACCGCTGACCGGCGTCGTGCTCACCAAGCTCGACGGTGACGCCCGTGGCGGTGCGGCCCTGTCCGTGCGCCATGTCACCGGCAAGCCCCTTAAGTTCGCCGGTGTCGGCGAAAAGCTGGCGGGCCTCGAAGAGTTTCACCCCGAGCGGATGGCCAGCCGGATCCTCGGCATGGGCGACATCCTGTCCCTGGTCGAGGACGCCCGCCGTGGCGTCGACGAGGAAAAGGCCAAGGCCTTCGCCCAGAAGCTGAAGAGCGGCAAGGGCTTCGACCTCAACGATTTCAAGGAGCAGCTCGGGCAGATGAAGAATATGGGTGGCCTGTCGAGCCTGATGGACAAGCTGCCGGCCCAGTTCGCCCAGGCTGCCGGCCAGCTGCAGGGCGGTGTCGAGGAAAAGGCCATCAAGCGCATCGAGGGCATCATCAACTCCATGACGCCGATCGAGCGTGCAAAGCCGGAGCTTCTCAAGGCCTCGCGCAAACGCCGCATCGCTGCCGGCGCCGGCGTCACGGTGCAGGAAGTGAATCGCCTGCTGAGTCAGTTCGAGCAGACCCAGAAGATGATGAAGCAGTTCTCCAAGGGCGGCATGCAGAAGATGATGCGCGCCATGAAGGGCCTGATGCCCGGCGGCGGTCTGCGCTGACGGTGACTCCGGTCTTGATGGCGAATTCGTTCGCCGATGAACTTGGAATTGCTCCACCTGCGACAGTGAAGGCGCTCGCAGGGCTTGCCTTCCCGCGTTCAGCCGTCTTTATTCGGATGGAAGGCGCCCTGGCCAGGGCGTGAGGCGAGCAAGGGACTGCAGGTGGAGCGCGTAAGCGATGCCGTGTCGGCAGCGGGGCTGGTGGAAGACGAGGAACGCTGGCGTCTGGCCCTGGAGGTCGCTGGAGCAGGGGTCTGGGACTGGAATCTCGTGAGCGGCCGGATCTACCGGAGCCCGCTGTGGAGTGAGATGCTCGGCTATACCCCCGACGAGTCGGCAGACTTGAAATGGGGTCAGTTGCTGCACCCGGACGACCGGGACGAAGCCCATCGCAAGCTGGCCGCTTGCCTGTCGGGCGTCGCTCCGGATTTCGTCGCTGAGTTCCGGCTGCGTTGCCGGAGCGGGGAGTATCGCTGGGTCGCCTCTCGGGCACGGGTCGTGGCCCGCGACGCGGGCGGACGGGCGAGCCGCATCGTCGGCGTGTACCGGGACGTCCATGACGCGCACCGCCTGATGGACGAACTGCAGGCTTCCGAGCGGCTGTGGCAGTTTGCCCTCGAGGGCCACGGCGATGCCCTGTGGGACTGGACCCTGGAGAGCGGCGAAATTAATGTCAGCCAGAGCTTCCGGGCCATCATCGGGCTGCCGGATGATCGACCGCTGCGGGGCAATGACATCTGGCCAGCCCGTCTGCATCCGGATGACGTGCGGGCTGCGGTTGCTGCCTTCTCGGCCCACCTGGCGGGAGTCCGCCCGATCGCCGAAGTGGAGTTCCGACTGCGTACCGAAGATGGAGCCTATCGCTGGGTCGCGCTGCGCGGCAAGGTGATGGAGGGCAGCCGCGAGGGCAAGCCCCTGCGCATGATCGGTACAGTTCGCGATGTTCACGACCAGCATCTTGGCGTGGAGCGGGAAATGCGTCAGCAGCAGGAGCTGGCCCGCGCCGCGCGCCTCATTCACGTGGGCGAGATGGCGTCGGCGCTGGCTCACGAGCTCAATCAACCACTCACCGCCTTGCGCAATTTCAGTGCGGTGGTACTGCGGCGCCTGGACGAACTGGGGGCTGCCGGCGAGCGCCTGAGGGAGCCGCTGCAACTGATCGCCGGGCAAGCCCTGAGGGCCGGCGAGATCGTCCATCGGGTGCGCTGTTTCGTCCGTCGCGATAGCCTACTGGTGACACCGATTGCGATCAATGATGCGGTCCGGGACGTGGTCCGCTTCATGGAGTTCGAGGCGCGTGCCCATGCGGTGCAATGGCAGCTGACGCTGGTGGAGCCTTCCTTGTTGGTCGTCGGTGACCGGGTTCAACTGGAGCAGGTGCTCAGCAACCTGGCAAAGAATGCCATCGACGCAATGAGCGAGGTCGACGGCGAGCGCCTGCTGCACATTTCGACTCGCCTGGGGACCGATGGCATGGTGGAGGTGACTGTCAGCGACAGTGGCTGTGGCCTGGCTGAGACCGTGCGGAGCGACCCCTTCGCGCCCTTTGTCACCACCAAGCCGGAGGGCGTCGGGCTCGGGCTGGCGATTTGCCGCACCATCATCGAGAACCATGGCGGCCGCATGTGGGTCGAAAAGAGTACGAGGCAGGGCACCACGTTCTGCCTGTCGCTGCCGCGGCCTGCCGGGTAGCGGCGCACCTGCCGGTGGGCGGTGCTACCCTGTTGAAAAAACAACAATACGTAGTTGATACCGACCGGGAGAACAACATGAATAGACCACTAGTCTGTGTGGTCGATGACGACGACGCTGTTCGTCTGTCGATTGGTCTGCTCGTCGAAACCCTCGGCTTTCCGGTGCGCTGTTATCGAGGTGCCATGGAGTTCCTGGATGACGGCGAGGCGCTCGAAACGGCCCATTGCCTGATTCTCGATGTGCGGATGCCCGGCCTGAGCGGGCTTGGCCTGCAGGATCGCCTCGGTCGCCTCGGCCAGCGCCTGCCCATCATCTTCGTGTCGGCCCATGGCGACGTGCCGATGGTCGCGCGGGTGATGCGCGAAGGCGCTTTCGATTTCCTGCAGAAACCCTTCAACGAGCAGGTCCTGCTCGATCGCGTCAATGAAGCCGTGCAGGTGGCGGCCCAGCGCCGTCTGGAAGGAGCGTGGTGGACCGAGATACAGGGGCGCCTGGATGGGCTGACCACCCGGGAGCGGGACGTCATGGACGGCATGGTCGCCGGACGCCTCAACAAGCAGATCGCCGAGGATCTGGGGATCAGCATCAAGACGGTCGAGCAGCACCGCGCACGGGTCATGGAAAAGCTGCAGGTCGAATCCCTCGCTGAGCTGGTCCGGCTCGTCATCGAAGTCCGTTATCACGCGCACTGAGGCTGAACTAAGGGTTTTCCCTGTATTGGCGTGGGGGAAATGCCGTCTTCATGGCTATGCCCAGCGATGACATACTCCGTCCAACTTCTTTGCTGCACCGCGATGTGCAGTCCGGACAAGGCCGTGGGCCTGGCGGAACAGGATGGAGAAGGATGGGGGAGACACCCATGGAAATAGGTCAACTCGATAGGAGGTTTGAATGACCGTGGTCAGCATTGCACGTTTTGCGCCGCTGCAGGGCGCCGAGCTCGACAAGTTCATCGAACTGGCCCAAGGGCTGGCAGATCAGGCGGAGAAGCTCGTGCGACTTCAACTCGAGAGCAGCCTGGAGTTTGCCCGTGACGCTCTGGCAGGCTCCGCAAACCTGCTCGAAGTGCGTGATGTGGCTGGCTTGGCCGACTGGCAAGCCCGTTTTTTCCAGCCGCAGCTGCAGCGTTCGTCCGAAAGTGCGCGTGAGCAGTACGAGGTGCTGCTGGAGGCTGGCCAGTTGTTCGCCGAGGCGTTCCGGAACTCCGCCAGTACGGTGACTGGTCAGGTCCGGCACAACATCGATCGCCTGGCGGAAGGTGCCCCGGCCGGTTTCGATGTATGGTTTGATGTCCTGCGCAGTGGTGTCGAGGCCCAGGTGGCGGCCTTCGAGAACCTCGGCAAGGTCGGCGAGCAGATCAGGGATGTGGCCCTCGCCGTTCCGGCCGCCAAGCCGGCTGTCAGTCCCCGCCGGGAGGCTGCCCGCAAGACCGCTTGATTGAGGGGGAGAGAAAGAGGCGCGGTAACGCGCCCGCGAAAGGCCGTCCATGCAGACGGCCTTTCGTTTTTGGATCGTGTAGTACCATCGCGCCCATGCCGGAAACCCCTGAAGATCTGTACGCCCGGGCCTACGGGGCCCTCATGTGTCCTGACCCTGCCGAAAAATCCAGGTTGGTGGCGCAACTTTGCCAGGACTGGGAGCAGGGCGTGTTGCCGATCCCCGCCGACGGCGGTGATTGCCCTGTGCTGGCGGTGATCGATGCCGGCAGACCGGCCCGGCCCGAATTGATCGAACATACCTCCGTGCCGCATCGCAAGCCTTCGTCCGCCGAAGGGTTGGCCGCGCTGCTGCATGCGATTGCCCATATCGAATTCAACGCCATCAACCTGGCACTCGACTGCGTCTACCGCTTTCGCGGCTTGCCAGCGGATTTCTATGCCGGCTGGCTCCAGGTGGCGGCGGAAGAGGCGTACCACTTTGGCCTGGTGACCGCGAGGCTCGCTGCGGTGGGCTTTGCCTACGGTGACTTTCCGGCCCATCGCGGCTTGTGGGACATGGCACTCAAGACCGCCAGCGATCCCCTGGCACGCATGGCCCTGGTGCCGCGGGTGCTTGAGGCGCGGGGCCTGGATGCCACGCCGCCGATCGTGGCGAAGCTGCAAAAGGTCGGCGACGAGGCGACGATCGCGGTGCTCGACATCATCCTGCGCGACGAGATCGGCCATGTGGCGCTGGGCGACCGCTGGTTCCGCCATTTCTGCGCTGAGCGGGGGCTGGAGCCGGAGGAAACTTATCTCGCCCTGATGACCGAATTCGACGCCCCTTGGCCACCCAAGCCCCTGAACGTCGAAGCCCGCCGGAAGGCGGGCTTCAGTGCCGGAGAGATTGCCCGGCTGGAAGGCGGCCGGCCCCGCCGGAACGGGGCCTAGGCGGGGCTCACAGCGAGCCGTAGGAATGCAGGCCTGACAGGAACATATTTACGCCGACGAAGGCGAAGGCCGTCACCAGCAGGCCGATCACCGCCCACCAGGCCAGCATCGGGCCGCGCAGGCCCTTGGTCAGGCGGATGTGCAGCCAGGCCGCGTAGTTCAGCCACACGATGAAGGCCCAGGTCTCCTTCGGATCCCACTGCCAGTAGGTGCCCCAGGCTTCGGCCGCCCACAGGGCGCCGAGGATGGTGGCGATGGTGAAGAACGCGAAGCCAATAGCGATGGCCTTGTACATCACGTCGTCCAGCACCTCCGCGGGCGGCAGGCGGCTGGCCAGGATGCCCTTGCGCACCAGCAGGTCGGCCACGCCGATCATCGCCGCCAGTGCAAAGGCGCCGTAGCCGATGAAGTTGGCCGGCACGTGCACCTTCATCCAGTAGCTCTGCAGCGCCGGGATCAGCGGCTGGATCTCCTGGGCCTCGCGGGAGAAGGTGTACCACAGCAGGAAGGCCACCGCCGCCGAGATCACCAGCAGCACGAAGGCACCCATCCGGCGCGTTGCGTAGTGGCCCTCGTAGTACAGGTAGAGCAGGCCGGTGATCAGTGAGAACAGCACGAAGACTTCGTACAGGTTGCTGATGGGGATGTGACCCACGTCGGTGCCGATCAGGTAGCTCTCGTACCAGCGCACCAGCAGGCCGGTGGTGCCCATCGTCACTGCGCTCCAGGTCAGCGCGGAGCCGGTCTTCTCGGCGAAGTCCGAGCGGGCGATGAGGCCGATCCAGTAGGCGCCGGTGGCGATGAAGAACAGCGCGCTCATCCACATGATCGCTGTCTGGCTGGAGATCAGGTACTTGAGGAAGAAGGCTTGCTCGGCGCGGGCCAGGTCGCCGCCGTACAAGTTGATGCTCAGCAGGGCCAGCGCCGTGGCCGCGGCCAGGAAGATCCGGAAGGGCTTCCAGGCCCAGCCGATGGTGGCCAGCGACGGAATGACGGCGATGAGGATTGCCTTGTCGTAGATGTCCATGAAGGCGCCGTACTGGCTCAGGGCGAAGCCGGCTGCGCAGACGAGAGCCAGCGCGAACAGGCCGTCGCCAAGGCCGATGCGGCGCAGCGGGGACGGGGTTCCAGAGTGGGCGATGTCCATCGAAATGACCTCGGATCAGGATTGGGCGGGCGGCGTCGCGGCTGGGTCGAGCAGGGCCGCGATGGCCTTGCGGTGGCGCAGGAAGGCCTCTTCCACGTCCATCGACTTGCGGTTGGCGCTGAGTGCCACCAGCGCGTCGCCGCTGTGTTTGATCAGAACGAAGAGCCGGCGTTCGCGGATGTAGAGCATCGCGAAGACGCCCAGCACCAGCAGAAGAGAGCCGAAATACACTACCGGCTTGCCTGGCGAACGGGTCACCTGCAGCACCGTGGCGCGTACTTCCTCGAAACCGGTGAGCTGTAAGTACACCGGTGCGCCGTAGTGCAGGCTGTCGCTGGTGGCGTTGAGCGAGTCACGCAGCAGGCGGCCGAGCTTCTGGTCCAGCTCCGGCGCGGGCTGACCAGCGGCACTGCGGGCCAGCTTCCAGGCCTCCCAGGCCGAGCCTTCAAGGATCTTCACGAACACGTCGGCGGCCTTGTCCCGCTCCGCGGCGGGCACCGTGCTTTCGATGAACTTGCCGAGGCTCTCGAAGCCGCCGAGGGCGAACAGCTCCAGGGTCTTCTGGGTTGTCTCGTGCAGGCGTGCGCGTACCTTCTCGCCGGCGTCGGCTCCCAGCGCAGTGGCCACGAAGCGGCTGGCAATCTCCGCGTGGCGGCTCTTGTCGAGCAGCATGCTGCGGATCGCGAACCAGCTGTCCGGCTTGCCGTCCTGGTCCATCGGGATGCGCATGAAACGGAACGGCGCTGCCGGCGAGTCGCGCATGCCGGCCAGCATGTACCAGGCGCCGTCCTGTTCGATCGGCAGCATGTAGTTCTGGTATTCCCGGGCCTGGCCGGCGGAATCGCGCAGCTTGTACTCGAAGCTCGGGCCGACGTTGCGCAGGTCTTTCTTCGACACCGAGCGGGCGCCGCTGCCGAGGTGCTTCTCGAGCCTGGCTACGGCGCTGGTTTCAACCTGCTCCTCGTTGGCCATGTTCTCGATGTTGAAGGGGCGGAAGCTGCCCAGCTCCACGGTGTAGTCGAGCCCGTCCTGCTTCAGCTTGATGGCCTCGCCGACGGTGGCATCGGTCGGGAAGGGCGCCTTGCCGCCGCTGCGCAGGTCGTGGCCGAGCAGGTGCAGGCGCGAACCGCCGTCCTCGAAGCTGGCCTGGTACATCATGATGCCGTCGAACTCGAAGGGCTTGTTTACCTCGATGGTCTTCTCGACGGTCTTGCCGCTGGCCTTATCGGTGATCAGGATGTCGCTGGCGAAGCGCTTGGGCATCCCGGTGGAGTAGTGCTCCAGGTGGAACTTGTGCAGCGACACCGTGAAGGGCAGATCCTGCAGCAGGATGCCGTCCTTCACGTTGAGGATCGCCACGTTGGAGCTCTTGCCTTCCGGGATGAAGACGTTGCCGCGGAAGCTCCAGTTGTCCAGGCCGAGGCGGCTTTCCGGCTTGATGTCGGAGATCAGCTGGTTGCCCGAGGTGGTCGTCTTGCCGCCGAGGGCCATCTGCATCTTGAGGGGCAGGTTGCCGTCCAGCAGGCCGCCGATGCAGATCAGCACGATCGCCGCGTGGGCCAGGAAGTAGCCGATGCGCGTCCAGCTGCCCTGCTTGGCGGCCAGCAGCACGCCATCCTCGCGGGCGCCGACCCGACTCTGGAAGCCGTTGGCGGCCAGGTAGGCCTGCACCTTCTGTGCCGCATTGTCAGTGGGAAGCGCGGTGCGCAGCCGTTCGTGATGCTGGAAAGCGGCCAGCGAGGCTTCCTTCGCATGTTCGCGGAAGCTGCGCATGTCCTTCAGCATCGGCTGGGTCTGGCGGATGATGCAGGCCGTGGTGGACAGCACCAGGAAGGCCAGGATGAGCAGAAACCAGGCGGAGTTGTATACCGCGTAAAGCCCTAGCTCCTCGAAGATCGGGAACCAGTAGGGGCCGAACTGGTTAAGGTAGTTGTTGTAGGGCTCGTTCTGCTTGAGCACCGTCCCGATGATGGAGGCGATCCCGAGGACGGTCAGCAGGCTGATCGCAAAGCGCATCGAGCTGATCAGCTCGTAGAAGGCGCGGGAAGTGCTGCGCTGTCGCATGAATGGCGTCGAGATAAGCGGGACTGGAACGGAAAGAAGGGGTGGCCTAGACCACCCCTTCTTTATAGTCGGACGGCGCGAAAAGGCGCCTTGACTCAGCGCAAGCCGGCGGCGAAGTCGGCGACGGCCTTGATTTCCGGATCGGTCATCTTGAGGGCGATGGTGCGCATCATCTTGTTCGGATCGTTGGCACGCTCGCCAGCACGGAAGGCCTTGAGCTGGGCTTCGGTGTAGTCGGCGAACTGGCCGGACAGGCGCGGGAACTGGGCGGGCAGGCCGGCACCGGCGGGGCCGTGACAGGCGGCACAGGCGGGGATGCCGCGCTTCAGGTCGCCGGCGCGCCACAGCTTCTGGCCGAGTTCGATGGAGGCCTTGTTCTTGGCGGCTTCGGGCTTGAGCTGCTGGCCGGCGAAGTATGCGGCCAGGCCCTTGATGTCGTCGTCGGACAGGGGGGCGGCCATGCCACCCATCACCGGGTTGGCGCGCTCAGCGGGCTTGCCGTCCTGGCTCTTGAAGTTCCGCAACTGCTTGGCGAGGTATTCCGCATGCTGGCCCGCGAGTTTCGGGTTGGTGGGGATCTGGCTGTTGCCGTCGGCGCCGTGGCAGGCGACGCAGACCGTTTCTGCAGTCTGCTTGGCCTTGGCCAGATCGGGTTGGGCGGAAGCCTTTTCTTCAGCCTGAACCGCACCGGTGGCCAGAAGCAACGAAAGCAGCAGGGAACGCTTGATCATGATGTCCTCGGAAGCCAAGAATGTGGAAGTCTCAAACCTGCTATTCTATAGCAATTCCAGTCATTTGCGCGATGCAATATAGCCCTGACGCGCAAGCTCCACGCCATTCCCCATGCCTCTCTTCCGCAACGCCCAGTTTGAAATTTCCATTGCCAAGGCCAGCGGCCTGCCGGCGCCCCGTGGTGCCGAGATCGCCTTTGCCGGCCGCTCCAATGCCGGCAAGTCGAGCGCCATCAACACCCTGGCCAACCACACACGGCTGGCTTATGTGTCCAAGACGCCAGGGCGTACCCAGCTGATCAATTTCTTCCGCCTGCAGAACGGTGCCGTGCTGGTGGATCTGCCCGGTTACGGTTACGCCGAAGTGCCGGAGGCGGTGCGCCGCCAGTGGCAGCACCTGCTCGAGGATTACCTGACTCGCCGGCCCAATCTGATCGGCCTGGTGCTGATCATGGATTCGCGGCATCCGCTCAAGGAGCTCGACCGCACGATGATCGGCTGGTTTGCGCCGAGCGGGCGGCCGATCCACGTGCTGCTCACCAAGAGCGACAAGCTCACCCGCAGCGAAGCCGCCGCCACCCTTGCGGCAGTCCGCAAGGAGCTCGCGCCCCTCGGCGAGCACGTGACCGTGCAACTCTTTTCCAGCCTAAAGAAGACTGGGGTCGAGGATGTCGAAAAGGTGGTTGGTGGCTGGCTCGCCGGCCTGGAGGGGGAGGCTGCCGACCGCTGATCGGGCATGACGAAGGAGTGTTTTGGGCGACTTTGTGTTAAAACATATGGCATTGTGCAGTGCTTCAATTTTTTCGTGAGTCCTTAGTCCGCCATGGAACTTCAACCCGTCATCCTTTCCGGAGGCTCCGGCACCCGCCTGTGGCCCCTGTCCCGCGAGCAATACCCCAAGCAACTGCTGGCGCTGGTCGGTAACGACACCATGCTGCAGGCCACGGCCGGTCGGCTGAGTGGCTTCCGCGGACGTCTGCCGGTGGCCGCCGAGCCGGTGGTGGTGTGCAATGAGGAATACCGTTTCGTGACCGCCGAGCAGCTGCGCTCCAGCGGCAAGAGCAGCGGCAACATCGTTCTGGAGCCCTTCGGCCGCAATACCGCGCCGGCCCTCACGCTGGCCGCGCTGGCGGTGCAGGAGGCCGACCCGGTGCTACTGGTAATGCCGGCTGACCACGTGATCCGTGACCTGGATGGTTTCCAGGGCGCCATCGATGCGGGCATCCCGGCTGCGCTGGATAACGCTATCGTGACCTTCGGTATCGTTCCCGATCACGCCGAAACCGGCTACGGATACATCCGCTTCGGCGCCGACCGCCCGGACGGCAGCAAGGCCATCGCCGCCTTCGTCGAAAAGCCCGATGCGGCTACCGCCCAGCGTTATCTCGATAGCGGCGAATATCTCTGGAACAGCGGCCTGTTCATGGTCCGTGCCAGCGTCTGGCTCAAGGCCATGGCGCAGTTGCAGCCCGCAATGCACGCCGCCTGCGTGGCCGCCTGGAATGCCGGTTCCCGCGACGCCGATTTCGTGCGCGTCGGCAAGGACGCCTTCAAGGCCTGCCCGTCCGACTCCATCGACTATGCGGTGATGGAAAAGCTGGCAGGTGCGACCGATCTCGGCATTTCCGGCAGCGTGGTGCCTATGTCCGCCGGCTGGTCCGACGTCGGCGCCTGGGACGCCCTGTGGCAGATCGCCGACAAGGACGAGGCGGGCAACGTGGCGCGGGGTGACGTGTTGTTCGAGGATAGCCGCAACACCCTCGCGTATGCCCAGGACCGCATGGTCGCTTGCGTCGGTCTCGATGATGTTGTTGTCGTTGAAACGCCCGATGCGGTGCTGGTTGCGCGCAAGGACAAGACCCAGCACGTCAAGCAGATCGTCGCCACCCTCAAGGCAGGCCAGCGCAGCCAGGCCTCGGCCCACCGCAAGATCCACCGCCCGTGGGGCTGGTACGACTCCATTGATGCCGGTCCGCGTTTCCAGGTCAAGCGCATCGTCGTCAATCCCGGCGCGCGCCTGAGCCTGCAAATGCATCACCACCGGGCTGAGCACTGGATCGTCGTGAAGGGAACTGCCGAAGTCACCAATGGCGACAAGGTCTTCCTGCTCGGCGAGAACGAATCCACCTACATCCCGCTGGGGCATGTGCACCGTCTCGCCAATCCGGGCAAGTTGCCCCTCGAAATCATCGAGGTGCAGTCCGGCGCCTACCTGGGCGAGGACGATATCGTGCGCTTTGAGGACAAGTACGGCCGCGGTTGAGCGGCAGGGAAGGGGCCGGCTTCATGCCGGCCAGTGCTGCAATGAAAACCGGCCGTTTCAGGCCGGTTTGTTCATGAAGCCGAAGCGGGTAGAAACGTCGGCCTGGTTGATGCGCCCGACGGGCAGGTGTTGCCCGCCCCAGTGAAGCGTGATTGCGCTATCAGCGGCTTCAAGGTCGCCGTCGAGATGGTCGAGCAGCGCTGCCAGGTCGCGGTCATCGAGCAGCGCAATGCCGTGCTCGCTGCCCAATAGCAGGTTGCCGTGCTCGTCCAGCCAGGCGCTGTCGAGTGCCGTCACCTGCAGGCCGGTATGTGTTTCCAGCTGGCCGGGGGCCGCCAGGCGCAGGATCATCGGTGTGTAGTCGAGATCCACGAAGACCTGCTGCGGCCCGTTCTGGAAGAACCAGCGGCCATCCGCCGTGGCCAGGTAGTTGCGGCCGATGAAGCCACGCAGCCCGGCATGGCGGATCGGCCCTTCGGGTACCCACCATTCTCCGCGCCGACTCAGGCGCAGCCAACCCGTGCACGAGGGCACATTGGGCCATTTGGCCAATGCCTGGCGGACGGCTTCATCCATGGTGGTCGGGCGTCCCGATGCTCACCACATCTTCCACCACGGCCGGTCGCTGGGAACGGCGCCGTTGGCGGTGAGGTAGCGGCTCTTCGGGAAGTTCTTGCGCAGCACGCGGTCGGCGTCGTCGCGCAGGTCGTTCATCTTCAGTGCATCGTAGCTCTTGACCATCAGGAACAGGGCTTCCTCGGTCGCCGGCGACTGGGGGAAGTCCTTGATCGTGCCCTGGGCCCGGTTGGCTGCCGCCACATAGGCGCCGCGATTGTAGTAATAGCGGGATACGTGCACTTCGTAGGACGCCAGTGCATTCACCAGGTAGCGCATGCGCAGCGTCGCGTCCGGCGTGTACTTGCTGTCCGGGAAGCGCTGGCTCAGTTCCTTGAAGGTGTCGAAGGAGGCGCGGGTGGCTTTGGGGTCACGCTCCGACAAGTCCTGGTTGGCCAGCGAACCAAGCAGGCCCAGGTCCTCGTTGAAGTTCGCCAGGCCCTTCAGGTAGTAGGCGTAGTCCACGTTCGGGTGGTTGGGGTGCAGCTTGATGAAGCGGTCGCAGGCGGCGATGGCCGAAGCCGGCTCGTTCGACTTGTAGTAGGCGTACGCCACTTCGAGCTGGGCCTGTTGGGCGTAACGGCCGTAGGGATAGCGCGATTCGAGTTTCTCGAACATCTTGATGGCGCGATCCCAAGCGCCGTCCGACATGGAGTCCTTGGCTTCGGAATACAGCTTCTGGGCGTTCCAGCCGACGGTTTCGTCCGCCTGGTCGGGGAGGCCGCTGCAGCCGGCGAGCAGCAGGAAGCCGGTAAGCGTTAAACTACGCAGGGTGAAATGCGCCATTGAAAACTCATTGGAAGAAGACTGGCTCGATTATAGCCCAGCCTCTTCTTCCCCTTCGCCGCGACGCGAGTCGATTCCTGACGAATGTGCTGGTCTCCGGGTAGACCAAGCGCTCGCACGCCTTTTTCCTGAACATTCCCGTAGTCGCCTGCAGTCCTGGCTGAAGTCCGGGCGGATCCTCGTCAACGGTGCTTCGCCGGACGCCAAGTCCAAGGTCTGGGGCGGCGAGACCCTGCATGTCAGCCCGGAGCCATCCGAGGCGATGCTCGCCGAGCAGGCCGAGGACATTCCGCTGGACGTCGTCTTCGAGGACGACACGATCATCGTCATCAACAAGCCGGTCGGGCTGGTCGTCCATCCGGGCAGCGGCAACTGGTCCGGCACGCTGCTCAACGCGCTGCTGTTCCACAACCCATCCTTCCGCGAATTGCCGCGGGCCGGCATCGTGCATCGGCTGGACAAGGACACCAGCGGCCTGCTGGTGGTGGCCAAGACCCTCGAGGCCCAGACCGATCTGGTGCGTCAGCTGCAGGCGCGCACCGTCAAGCGCCACTACTTCGCGCTGGTGCATGGCGAGCCAGCGCCGAGCGGGGAGGTGAATGCCCCTATCGGCCGCCATCCGGTCCAGCGTACCAAGATGGCCGTCGTGCCCGGCGGCCGCGAGGCGGTGACCCATTACCGCGTCGTCGAGCGCTTCGCCCGCGCCAGCCTTATCGAGTGCCAGCTGGAAACCGGCCGCACCCACCAGATCCGCGTCCACATGGCGCACATCGGCCACCCGCTGGTCGGTGACGCCACCTACGGCAAGGCGCGCAGCGCCGACCCGCGCCTGGATGCCTTTCCGCGCCAGGCGCTGCATGCCTGGCAGCTCGGCCTGGTGCACCCGCGGACGGGCGAGGCCGGCCGCTGGAGCGTGCCGCTGGCCGCCGACATCGAGAGCCTGCTGGCCGTCTTGCGCGAAAGTCCCAAGCCATGAGTTCCGCCGCCTGGATTCGTCCCGACTGGCCTGCGCCCGCCAACGTGCGGGCCCTGTCTACTACCCGTAGCGGTGGCTGCAGCCCGGCACCGTACGACGCCTTCAACCTTGGCGGGCATGTCGGTGATGAGCCGGCCCTGGTGGCCGCCAACCGCGCAGCGCTGCGTGCCGAGCTGCCGGACGAGCCGTGCTGGCTGAATCAAGTGCATGGCACTGCGGTGGTTGATGTTGCTGAATACGCCGGCGTGCCTGATGCTGATGCCGCAGTCAGCCGCGTCCCGGGCAAGGTCTGCGCGGCGATGACGGCCGACTGCCTGCCGGTGCTGTTGTGCGACCGTGCCGGCACCGTCGTCGCTGCGGCTCATGCCGGCTGGCGCGGCCTTGTCGATGGCGTCATCGAAGCCACTGTCCAAAAGATGGCCGTGCCGCCGTCCGACGTGCTGGCCTGGCTAGGCCCGGCCATCGGTCCGCAAGCCTTCGAGGTGGGCGATGAAGTGCGCGCTGCCTTCATAGCCGTGGATCCTGCCGCCGATGCCGCCTTCCGCCCCGGCGCCCGGCCCGGCAAATGGTTGGCCGACATCTACTTGCTCGCCCGTCAGCGCCTGGCCCGGTTGGGCGTCACCGCCGTGTATGGCGGCGATGCCTGCACCGTCACCGAAAAAGACCGCTTCTTCTCTTATCGTCGCGATGGCCGCACCGGCCGCATGGCCAGCCTGATCTGGCTGGCCTAAGTCCTGGCAGTCGAGGCGACGACTAAAGCTATACTGCCCGGCCCCCTGAAAGCTGTAGAACCATGACCCCCCTTGCTTGGATCATCTTCATGAGTTTCGCCGGCGGCCTGCTCAGCGTGCTGGTCGCCTCCGGGTTCGCCTTTGCGGCGCGCCCCAACTGGGTGCCCATCCTGATCAGCTACGCCATCGGCGCCTTGCTCGGCGCCTCCTTCCTGGAAGTGCTGCCTCATGCCATCGAGGCTGCGGAAAGCCCCGAGCACGCGGCGATGAACGTCCTGGGTGGCATCTTGTTGTTCTTCGTGCTCGAAAAGCTGGTGCTGTGGCGCCACTGCCATGACGAAGGCTGCGACGGGCACGAGCACCACCACCACGGCGGCCACGATCATGGGCGCAGCGGCCTGCTGATCCTCGTCGGCGACACCTTTCACAACTTCGTCGATGGCATCCTCATCGCCGCGGCTTTCGTCGAGAGCACGCCTCTCGGCATCGTCACCGGCCTGGCCATCATCGCCCACGAAATCCCGCAGGAGGTCGGTGACTTCCTGATCCTGCTGCACTCCGGCTACAGCCGCGCCAAGGCCTTGGCCTTCAACCTGCTGTCCAGCGTGGCAACCCTGGTCGGCGGCCTGCTTGCCTATTTCGCGCTGTCCCGTGTGCAGGCGCTGGTGCCGGTGTTCCTCGCCCTGGCGGCCGCGAGTATGATTTACGTGGCCGTGGCTGATCTCATTCCGGGTTTGCACAAGCGAACGGAATTGCGCGCCACCATCCAGCAGGTATTATTGATTGCCGCCGGCATTGCCTCCATCGTCTTTGCCCATCCCCTCGCCGAGAGGGCGCTGGGCTAAACGGCGACGGCGGCGGGCCGATGTGCCAAAAATCCATAAAAACAGGGAGAGCGGCGCAAGCCCATAAAACAAGAACGTAAGAACGGCGCCGACAACCGTGGTTTCAGCCACGGTAGCCATCAAGGCGACGAAAATCCAAGCGATAGCAACAATATACATACCCGGATTCTACAGGCCGTCGTACGGGCCCGGGGTCGAAACGCGCGTCGTCCGAATGCCGCCTTCGCCCGCTCCGGAAACCACTGCGCTGTGATTTTCCTGGTCGGAAACAACAAAGGAGAGCTGGATGTCTGTAACACCGGAGCAGTCCGCAGAAGCCCTGCAGGGCATGTTCAAGTTCGGCCAGTCCCTGGCCGAAGGTTTCCTCGATTTTCTCGGCAAGCAGAACGCCGCGATTCAGCAGGTGGCACCGACTGCAGCCCAGCAGATTCCGCTGCCCGAGGCCGCGGAGCTGACCGAGTTGCAGAAGTCCCTGGCTGAAGCGCACGCCCGCCTGTGGGCCAGCATGGCGCAGGCCAAGCCCGGCGAGCCTGTAACGCCGCTGGTCCAGCCGCAGCCCGGCGACCGCCGCTTCAACGCCCCCGAGTGGTCCTCCAGCCCGGTCTACGATTACATCCGCCAGGCCTACCTGCTCAATGCCGACTACCTCGGCAAGCTCGCCGACGCGCTGCCCATCGCCGACGGCCGGGCCAAGGCCCGCATGCAGTTCCTGACCCGCCAGTACGTCGAGGCCATGTCCCCGTCCAACTTCGCGGCGACCAACCCCGAATTCATCAAGACGGCCCTCGACACCAAGGGCGAGAGCATCACCCAGGGCATCAAGAACCTGATCGGCGACATGGAGAAGGGCCGCATCTCCATGACCGACGACTCGGCCTTCGAGATCGGCCGCAACCTGGCCACCACGCCCGGTTCCGTCATCTACGAAAATGAGCTGATCCAGCTTATCCAGTACGCGCCGCTGACCGACAAGGTCCATAAAACGCCGCTGCTGATCGTCCCGCCGTGCATCAACAAGTTCTACATCATGGACTTGCAGCCGGCCAACTCCCTGGTGCGCTTCATCGTCGAGCAAGGCTTCACTGTCTTCCTCGTATCGTGGAAGAACGCCAAGGCCGAGGAAGCCCACTTCGGCTGGGACGATTACCTGGAAAAAGGCCCGATCACCGCGCTGCAGGTTGTCCGCGAAGTCACCAAGGTGCAAAAGCCCCACGTGCTCGGCTTCTGCGTCGGCGGCACCATCCTGTCGTCCGCGCTCGCCGTGCTGCGGGCGAAGGGCGAGGACCCGGCCGAGAGCCTCACGTTGATGACCACCTTGCTCGACTTCAGCGACGCCGGTGAAATCGGCTGCCTGGTGGACGAAGCCTCGGTAGCCGCCCGCGAGGCGGCCATCGGCAAGGGTGGGCTGCTGCGCGGCCAGGAACTGGCCCAGGTTTTCTCCAGTCTGCGCGCCAACGACCTGATCTGGCAGTACGTGGTCGGCAACTACCTGAAGGGCAAGACCCCGGAAGCCTTCGACCTGCTCTACTGGAACTCCGACAGCACCAACCTGGCCGGCCCCTTCCTCGCCTGGTACCTGCGCAACATGTACCTCGAGAACAACCTGCGCGTACCCGGCAAGCTGGAGATGCTCGGCGTCAAGGTGGATCTCGGCAAGGTCGACCTGCCGGCCTACCTGCTCGCCACCCGTGAAGACCACATCGTGCCATGGGGCAGCGCCTACCTGGCGCGACAGCTCCTCGGTGGCGAAACCACCTTCGTGCTCGGAGCCAGCGGCCACATCGCCGGTGCCATCAATCCGGCCTCCAAAAACCGCCGTAGCTACTGGACTAGCGACTCCGCCGCATCGGTTCCGGAAGAATGGTTGCAATCTGCCACAGAACAGAAGGGCAGTTGGTGGCTGCACTGGATAGAATGGCTCAAACCGCGCAGTGGTAGCCAGGTGGCGGCGCGCAACAAGCCGGGCAATGCCAAGTACAAGGTAATCGAACCGGCGCCTGGACGTTACGTTAAAGAAAAAGCCTGATCCGGCCAGCCAGGCCGAAGACCGACAAAAACAATAAAGAACACGTCGGCAGTGAAAGAAGAAGGGGGGCACTGTCGACGTCTGCGCGACCCCCGCATACATCGAAACAAGGAGGGAGAAACACATGGCACGAGTTGCTTTGGTGACCGGCGGTATGGGCGGCCTGGGGGAATCGATCAGCATCAAGCTGGCAGCCCTTGGCTACAAGGTGGTCGTAACCTATTCGCCGGGCAATGCCAAGGCCGGCGAATGGCTGCAGACCATGAACAACATGGGCTACGGCTTCAAGGCCTATCCCTGCGACGTGGCCGACTTCGACTCCTGCAAGCAGTGCGTCGAACAGGTCACCGCCGACATCGGTCCGGTGGATGTGCTGGTCAATAACGCCGGCATTACCCGTGACATGACCTTCAAGCGCATGACCAAGGCCGACTGGGACGCCGTCATGAGCACCAACCTCGACAGCGTCTTCAACATGACCAAGCAGGTCATGGATGGCATGGTCGAGCGCAAGTGGGGGCGTGTCATCAACGTGTCGTCGGTTAACGGTATCAAGGGAGCCTTCGGGCAGACCAACTACTCCGCCGCCAAGGCCGGCATGCACGGCTTTACAAAGGCGCTCGCGCTGGAAGTGGCCAAATCCGGGGTCACGGTCAACACCATCTCGCCGGGTTACATCGGCACCAAGATGGTCACCGCAATCCCGCAGGAGGTCCTCGAAACCAAGATCCTGCCGCAGATCCCGATGAGCCGTCTCGGCAAGCCGGAGGAAATCGCCGGTCTGATTGCCTATTTGGCATCGGACGAGGCGGCCTTCGTCACCGGGGCCAACATCTCTATCAACGGCGGTCAGCATATGTTCTAATCGGTGTTCATCTGGCACCGCAACAAAAAGGAAAGTGAAATGACTCAACGCATCGCTCTCGTTACTGGCGCAGTCGGTGGTCTCGGCACTGCAATCGTCAAGTCCCTCGCTGCCGCTGGTGTCCGCGTGGTCGGCAACTTCTTCCCGGGCGATCCCGCCAAGGATGCGTGGGTTGAAGCCCGCAAGGCCGAAGGCCTGGACGTTCCGCTGTACGGTTTCGACGTGTCCGACTACGAGCAATGCAAGGCTGCGATTGAGCAGATCACCACTGAAGTCGGCCCGATCGACATCCTGGTGAACAACGCCGGCATCACCCGCGACAAGTTCTTCCCGAAGATGGAAAAGGGCCAGTGGGATGCCGTCATCGCCACCAACCTGACCAGCCTGTTCAACGTCACCCACACCATCTCCCCGAAGATGGCTGAGCGTGGCTGGGGCCGCATCATCAACATCTCCTCGGTGAACGGCGTCAAGGGCCAGGCTGGCCAGACCAACTACTCCGCCGCCAAGGCTGGCGTGATCGGCTTCACTAAGGCCCTGGCCGCCGAACTGGCCACCAAGGGCGTGACCGCCAACGCCATTGCCCCGGGCTACATCGGCACCGACATGGTCATGGCGATCAAGGAAGAAGTCCGTAACGCCATCATCGACACCGTGCCCGTCAAGCGTCTCGGCAAGCCGGAAGAAATCGGCGCAGCGGTGGTCTACCTGTCCTCCGAACTGGCTGGCTACGTCACCGGCGCCACCCTCAACGTGAACGGCGGCCTGTACTACCAGTAATCCCTGCCGCTGCAAACGTTGAAAAGCCCCGCCCCGTGCGGGGCTTTTTTCATGTGCGCCCGCATGGCAGCGCTTACCGTGGCGAAGGCGAAGGTGCTGTGGGGGCGAATTCATTCGCCCTCGATGCGTTCCTCAACCTCCGTGGGCGAATGAATTCGCCCCCACAGGGGGCCACAACTCCTCTCTACAGGGGCCCGCAGCCCTCACCGCTTCTCTCCCGCCCGCTGGGAATGACCGCAAGCGTGAAATCTCTCGCCGCCAGCTTCAGGCGCGGCGGGGCTTTTTCTTGCGCAGCGCAGTATAATCCCCCCGCGGCGACCCTATCGCCGAGGAGAAGACACAGATGGCCGATCAAATTCGCCTGATAAAAAAGTACCCAAATCGCCGCCTTTACGATACCCAGACCAGTTCCTACATTACGCTTTCTGACGTGAAGGAACTCGTCCTCGAAAATGCCAATTTCCAGGTCGTCGATGCCAAGACGGGCGAGGATCTGACCCGCAACATCCTGCTGCAGATCATCCTCGAAGAAGAGGCTGGCGGTGCGCCGATGTTCACCAGCGATCTGCTCTCCCAGATGATCCGCTTCTATGGCAACGCCATGCAGGGGATGATGGGCAAGTACCTCGAGAACAACATCAAGGCCTTCACCGACATGCAGGCCAAGCTGCAGGATCAGGTCCGCTCGGTTTACGGTGAAAATGCCACCGTCAGCCAGGATCTGTGGGCCCAGTTCCTGAACTTCCAGGGGCCGGCCATGCAGAGCATGATGGGTGCGTACATGGAGCAGAGCAAGAAAATGTACGCCCAGATGCAGGAGCAACTGGACAGCCAGACCCGTAACCTGTTTTCCGGCTTCCAGTTCCCCAACTTTGTAAGCGGCTTCCCCGCCGACAAAAAGGACCAGCCGGCGCCCACCAGCGAGCCGCCTGGTACGCAAAACAAATAAACCCAACGGGGCCGCGCTGTTACGCGGCCCTTGTGCTTTTCCCCTTCAGGTTTTCAGCGCATGACCCAAGCCAAGCACCCGGCCGCTCCCAAAGTCGGCTTCGTTAGCCTCGGATGTCCGAAGGCCCTTGTCGATTCCGAGCACATCCTCACCCGCCTGCGGGCCGAGGGCTACGAGATCTCCCCTTCCTACGAGGGCTCCGATCTCGTCGTCATCAACACCTGTGGCTTCATCGATGCCGCGGTGGAAGAATCCCTCGATGCCATTGGCGAGGCCCTGGCCGAGAACGGCAAGGTCATCGTGACCGGCTGCCTGGGGGCCAAGGACGACGTGGTGATGGCGGCCCATCCGCAGGTGCTGGCCGTCACCGGCCCGCATGCCACTGAAGAGGTCATGCACGAGGTGCACAAGCACCTGCCCAAGCCCCACGATCCGTTCATCGATCTGGTGCCGCCGCAGGGCATCAAGCTGACGCCCAACCACTACGCATATCTCAAGATTTCCGAAGGCTGCAACCACCGCTGCACCTTCTGCATCATCCCGTCGATGCGCGGCGACCTGGTCAGCCGTCCGATCGGCGACGTGATGCGCGAGGCCGAAAACCTCGTCAATGCCGGCGTCAAGGAACTGCTGGTGGTGTCTCAGGACACCAGCGCCTATGGCGTCGACACCAAGTACCGCACCGGCTTCTGGGGTGGCAAACCCGTTCGCACCAAGATCTACGATCTCTGTAACGCCCTCGGCGACCTGGGCGTGTGGGTGCGTCTCCACTACGTGTACCCGTACCCCAGTGTGGATGAGCTGATTCCGCTGATGGCCGAAGGCAAGATCCTGCCGTACCTCGACGTGCCCTTCCAGCACGCCAGCCCGCGCATCCTCAAGGCGATGAAGCGTCCGGCCAGCACCGAGAACAACCTCGAGCGTATCCGCCGCTGGCGCGAGATCTGCCCGGATCTCACCATCCGCTCCACCTTCATCACCGGCTTCCCCGGCGAAACTGATGCAGATTTCGAAGAGCTCCTGCAGTTCCTTGAAGAAGCCAAGCTCGACCGCGTCGGTGCCTTCGCCTACTCGCCGGTCGAAGGCGCAGCCGCCAACGATCTGCCCGATGCCGTGCCCGAGGAAATCCGCGAAGAGCGCCGCATCCAGTTGATGGAATTCCAGGAAGACATTTCCACCGCCCGCCTGGAGCGCTTCATCGGTCGCGAGATGACCGTACTTGTCGATGAAATCGACGAGGAGGGCGCCCTGGCCCGTTCGCCTGGCGACGCTCCGGAGATCGACGGCTTGGTCATCATCCCTGCTGGTGAAAACTTGCAGGCCGGCGAATTCGCCCGCGTCCGCATCACCGACTGCGACGTGCACGACCTCTACGCCGAGCCGATCTGAAAGCCCGTTAATGAAACCCCGCGCCGTCAGCCACCGACCCAGGGCGAATGAATTCGCCCCCACGGTAAGTGGCAAGGCGCGCGCCCCTGTGGGGGCGAATTCATTCGCCCGTCACTCGTCATCTCCAACCCGACCATGAAACGCGCTCCCCGCATCGGCATCGCCCTCGGCAGTGGTTCCGCGCGGGGTTGGGCGCACATCGGCGTGCTGCGAGCGCTGGCGCGGGAGGGGATCGAGCCGACCATCATCAGCGGCTGCTCCATCGGCGCCTTCGTGGGTGCCGTAGCGGCAACGGGTGACCTCGAAAAGCTCGGCAACTGGGTCGAAAGCCTGGGCTGGCAGCATGTCGTCGGTCTGATGGACATGGGCCTGCGTGGCGGTCTCATCAAGGGCGACCGCCTCATCTCCTTCTTCGAACGCCAGTTCGTGGACCGGGACTTTACCGCGTTGCCGCATCTGTTCGGTTGCGTCGCCACCGACCTGCACAACGGCCACGAGGTCTGGCTGCGGGAAGGCAGCGTCTCGGCGGCGGTGCGCGCCTCCATCGCGCTGCCCGGCCTCATCGCGCCGGTGTGGCAGGACGGTCGCCTGCTGGTTGATGGCGCCCTCGTCAATCCGGTGCCGGTCTCCCTGGCCCGTGCGATGGGGGCTGATCTGGTCATCGCCGTCGAACTCAACTCCGATGTGGTTGGTTGGGCCTGGCGCAACCGGCCGCCGGCAGGGCAGGGGGGCGAGCCCGCCAATGGGAATGGCAATAGCAATGGCAACGGCGCTGCCTATTGGTCCCGCAAGCTCCTCGCCCGCTTCGGCCGCAACGGCAAGCCGGCCACCGGCAGCAATGACGGCGATGCCGGCGCCGACAGCGATGAGCTGCCGTCCATGCTCAGCGTGATGCAGGACAGCATCTCCATCATGTCCGTGCGCATCGCCCGCAGCCGCCTGGCGGGCGAACCGGCCGACGTCCTCATCTCCCCGCGCCTTGCCCAGCTCGGGTTGATGGACTATCACAGAGGCGCCGAAGCCATCGCCGAAGGCGAGGCCGCCGTCGAACTGGCCCTGCCCGCCATCCGGCGCGTCCTCGAGCAGCGCTGACAGCCCGCGGCGCGCGCTGCGCGGCGGGGCTCCTGTACTTACTTCCTGCATAGCGAGTTCCACCTATGTCTGCATTGATCGACACCCTGCGCGAAATCGTCGGCACGCCCCACTGCCTGTCCGCCCACGCAGACATGGCACCCTTCCTCACCGACTGGCGTGGCCGCTACACCGGCACGGCGCAGGCCGTGGTGTTTCCGGCGGACACCGCCGAAGTGTCCGCCGTCGTGCAGGCGTGCGCGGCCAGCGGCACGCCGATCGTGCCCCAGGGCGGCAATACCGGTCTGTGTGGCGGTGCCACGCCGCTGCCCGACGGCGCGGCGGTAGTTGTCAATCTCTCCCGCCTGCGGCGCATCCGCCGGATTGACCCGGCCAACAACGCCATCACCGTGGAGGCCGGCACGCCGCTGGCCGTCGTCCAGGCCGCCGCCCGGGAGGTAGACCGCTTTTTCCCCTTGTCCCTCGCCAGCGAAGGCTCCTGCGAAGTCGGTGGCGTGATCTCCACCAACGCCGGCGGCGTGCAGGTGCTGCGCTACGGCAATACCCGCGAGCTGGTCCTCGGCCTCGAGGTTGTCCTGCCTGACGGCCAGGTCTGGAACGGCCTGCGCAGCCTCCGCAAGGACAACACCGGCTACGACCTCAAGCACCTATTCATCGGCGCCGAAGGCACCCTGGGCATCGTCACCGCTGCCACTCTCAAGCTGTTTGCGCGCCCGCGCAGCAGCGTCACCGCTTGGCTGGCGGTGGGCAGCCCCGCGGCGGCGGTGGCATTGCTGTCGCGCCTGCGCAGCGTAGCCGGCGACCGGGTGACCGCCTTCGAGCTCATCGGCCGCACGCCTCTCGAGCTGGTACTGCAGCACATCCCTGGCGCTCGCGATCCGCTGGACAGCGCGCATCCGTGGTACGTGCTGGTGGAACTGACCGACACCCGCCAGGACGCCGGCCTGGTCGAACTGCTCGAGGGCGAGCTAGAACGGGCCATTTCTGAGGCAGCGGTGCACGACGGCGTCGTGGCTCACTCGGAAAGCCAGGCAAGCGCCCTGTGGGCCCTCCGCGAAAACATCTCTGAAGCGCAAAAACGGGAAGGCTTCAGCATCAAGCACGACATCTCCGTGCCCGTCAGTGCCATCCCGGAATTTCTCGAAAGGGCAGGGCAGGCCCTTGAAGAGGCCCATCCGGGCATCCGGGTGGTGGCCTTCGGTCATCTCGGCGACGGCAATCTCCACTACAACCTCTCCCGCCCCCTGCGCGACGAAAACGACGCCTTCATTTCACGCACACCCGAAGTGGGGCGCATCGTGCACGACTTGGTGGCCGCCCTTGACGGCTCCATCTCGGCGGAGCACGGAATCGGCCAGTTGAAGCGGGATATCCTGCCGGTCTACAAATCGGCAATTGAATTGGAATTGATGCAAAGCATCAGAAAAATGCTGGATCCAGCAGGGATAATGAATCCCGGCAAGGTGCTATGACGGAAGGGAATGTGGAGGGGCGCTGACAGCTTGGTGTCAGAAAATTTTACACATGCTGGTTGGGCGACGAACCCAGCATGAGTTTCACGTTAAATTACCGTGGCTTATGGCATGTGGAACAAAGATTGCATCTGGTTTTCATGTGAAGAGTTCTGCCAACCCAGAAAGTCATGTGGGTTGGTTTAGTTGTCCTGAATTTAAATCTGTGAAACCAGCGGAAAGGGCTTAAGCATGATCAAGAAGCAACTCGCAATCGCCATCGGCGCCGCACTGACCTTCGGTGGCGTCAACGCCGCCAACGCCGGTGTTTATACCTCCACTGCCGACTTCAGCGGCAACTTCGTCATCTCTGGCTTCAGTGATGCCACCCCCGACAGCTTTCAAATCAAACTGACTAACGTTAAGGGCCTGCTGGATCTCAACGTTCCGAATCGCGGTGTCATTTCCGCCGAGCGCAAGGGCGATGTCGCCCTGGACGTGTCCCCCAAAGTCCCCGGTGCCGAACTGGTCTCCCATGTGCCGAACTGGATTACCCTCGGCACCGGCGAGATCACCAGCACTGGCCTGACGGGTTCCCACTTTGTTTACGATTTCAACACCAATACCTTCACCTCCAACGGTGCTGCGGTGACCGGTGGCGCGTTCACGGGTGGTGCCAGCTCCCTCAACTTGCTGCTCGGTAACATCTTCGGACCGCTGGGCGGCGCTATTGGCGACGGCTCTGTGTCCGTGCAGCACACCCTGGGCAATGGCACTTGGACCATCGACGTGACCGAAACCGACAAGAACGGCAGCGGTTTCAGCGGCCTCTTCTACGCGCTGGACAACGGCCTCGTCCCCGCCCCGCTCTCCCAACTGTTGGGTAATAAGGATGGCAAGATTGATGGCCTCTTCGCCGTCAATGGCGCCGTACGCCTGACCGTTCCTGAGCCCGCTTCCATGGCTCTGGTCGGTTTCGGCCTGGCCGGCATGGCTGCCCTGCGTCGTCGCAAGGCTGCCTGATCGCCTTCCTTTCCTCGGAAAGGGTAAAAGCCCCGCTTTGGCGGGGCTTTTTTCGCCCGCATTGACCGTTTTTCGGGCAAAGTTCTACTCGTCACGCTCCGGTGAGCGCTTTATCTTCAAAAAGTGGTTTACAAACACCGGATTGATGACTAAAATGCGCACTTCTTCGACGGGGGTATAGCTCAGCTGGGAGAGCGCTTGCATGGCATGCAAGAGGTCAGCG
>NZ_JAYSDK010000040.1:0-42793 GCF_041914405.1 Zoogloea sp. | reverse complement strand
GACGACAGCTTCCGCCCCCCTGGCCCCCCCCCGTGGGGGCGAATTCATTCGCCCGCAGTCGCTGAACGATGCGACCGGGCGAATGAATTCGCCCCCACTGGCGCATCCCGAACACGCATTCGTTCCCCCTTCCCGCCGCGCCGGACGCCACACCGGCTTCACCCTCATCGAAGTGATGGTGGTGCTGGTCATCATGGGCGTGATGGCCACCGGCATCAGCCTCGGCCTCGACAGTCTGCGCGGCCGGGATGCCGACCAGGCCCTGCGACGCCTGCGCCTGGTGCTGGAAGCCACCGCCGATCGGGCGGCAATCCGCGGCCGCCCGATCGTCATCGAATTCCTGCCCGACGGCTACCGCTTCTCGGCCCTCGACCCGGACGACAACTGGCGCCCCCTCAACGATCCGCCGGTATTCACCGAAAAGACCCTGCCCGGCGGCCTGTACTGGTCCGGACTGCGCATCGACGGCCAGCCGGAAGCCGCCGCGCCGCGCCTGCAGTTCGGCACCCAGGCACCCGAATACGAGCTGCGCGTCGCCACGCCCGGCGGCGAAGCACGCCTGATTGGCAAGGCCAACGGGGACGTGAGCCTGGCCCTGCCGGGCCGCAGCTCATGAGCGGTAACAGCCCTCGCAAAACGGGCGGCTTCACGCTGCTCGAAACCCTCGTCGCGCTGGCCATTCTGGCCATTGCGCTGACCGCCGCCTTCCGCGCGATGGGCGTCACCGCCCAGTCCTCCGCCGAACTGCGCGAACGCCTCATTGGCGACTGGATCGCCGAGAACCGCCTGGCCGAACTGCGCGCCACCCAGGCCTGGCCCAACGCCGGCAGCAATGAAGGCAGCGCCGAGCAGGCTGGCCGCAGCTACCGCTGGCGTGAAGAGGTGAAGAACACCGCCAATCCCCTGTTCCGCCGGGTGGACGTCAGCGTCTTCTCGGAAGAGTCAGACCAGCACGCCATCGCCCGCCTGAGCGGCTACCTGGCGAGGCCGCTGCGATGAGCACCTTCTTGCGCAGCCAGCGCGGCCTGACCCTTATCGAGCTGATGGTGGCGCTGGCGATCTTCGCGATCCTCGGCGTACTGTCCTACCGCGCGCTGGCTGAAGTCGCCACCAGCCACGACCGGCTGGAAAGCAGCTTTGAACGCTGGCGCGCCATCGGCCGCAGCATGCAGCGCATTGACACCGATCTGCTGCAGGCCGTCGCCCCCGGCGAACAACCTGGTACTCCTGGTGCGCCACCGAGCGCGCCGCTCAGCACCAGCACACCGGCCATGCTCCTCGGCCGCGCCGCCAACGGCGGCGGCCCGGAATTCCAGTTCCTGCGCCTCGACGACAGCCGCGGCGTTCGCCGGGTCGGCTTCCGCTTGGTGGACGGGCGCCTCGAGTGGCTGCGTTGGAGCGGTCGGGAGCCCCTTGGCGAGCCGGTGACCGTGCCCCTGCTCGACAACATCCGCGACCTGCGCTGGCGCTTTCTGTACAACAACAACCGCCTCGACGCCTGGCCGCCGGGAGATCGCCGCGCCCCGTTGCCGGATGCGGTGATCCTCGAACTCGATCTGCCCGACGTGGGCACCATCACGCGCATGATCGCCCTCCGCTGATGAGCCGCCCCCCCTTTTCCCACGCGTCCGGCTCCCACCACCGGCCCAGTAAGCAGCGCGGCGCGGCGGTGATCCTCGCCCTCCTCACGGTGGCCCTGGTCGCCAGCATCGCCGCCGCCGCAGTCGGCGACCTGGGCGTAGCGATGGACCAGGTGATGGGCCGCCACGACCAGGCCCAGGCCCGCCTGCTGGCCCGCGGCGCCGTTGACTGGGCGCGCAACGTACTGGCCGAGGACGCCCGCACGACCCAGGTGGACCATCTGGGCGAGAGCTGGGCCGTCAAGGTGCCACCAACGCCGGTGGAGGAAGGCGAGGTCAGCGGCGAGCTGCAGGACCTATCCGGACGCATCAACCTCAACAACCTGGTCCAGGCGGATGGCGCCAATCTGTTCGAAGTCGAGCAATTCCGCCGCCTGCTGGCCATCGTCGGCGTCGGCGAAGGTGATGCCCTCAACCTCGCGTCCGCGCTGCTCGACTGGCTCGACGCCGACGACACCCCGCGCCTGCCCGGTGGTGCCGAGTCCTCCTGGTATGAAGCCCAGACACCAGCCCGCCGACCGGCCAATGGCCCGCTGCTGGCAGTCAGTGAACTGGCCCAGGTGCGCGGCTTCACGCCCGATCTGGTGGCGCGCTTGAGCCCCTTCGTTGCGACCCTGCCCGGCGACAGCAAGATCAACGTCAATACCGCGCCAGCCGAAGTGCTTGCCGCAGCTATTCCGGGCCTGAGTCTCGACGCGGCGCGCGTGCTGATCGTCCAGCGCGGCCGCGCCTGGTTCAAGGACCTTCCTGACTTCAAGGCACGCCTGCCGTCCCAGGATCTCAACCCCGACACCGCCCGACTGGCCACCACCAGCCGGCATTTCCTCGCCACTGGCCGCGCCCGCTTCGGCGTCTCCATGGTCCGCATGGAGGTCCTGCTGGACCGCGCCCAGAACTGGCCCACCATCGTTTGGCAGAAACTGCTATGACCCGTCTCATCCTCGCCATCGACGAGCACTGGCCAACCCGGCCGGATTGCCCGTGGGCGCTCCTCGGCCCGGATGGCCAGCCGCTCTCCGAAGGCCGAAGCGAACCGCGCCACTGGCCGGCCGCCGACGAATGCGAAGTCGTGCTCAGCGGCCCCCAGTGTCTGTGGCTCGAAGTACCGCTGCCACGGGCCACCCGCCGCGACCTCCCGCGCCTGCTGGCCTATGCATTGGAAGACCGCCTGCTGAAGGACCCGGACAGCCAGCACCTCACCGTCAGTCACCGCCGCCCCGCCGACGACGGGGAACGCGACCTGGCCGGCGTGCTGGTGGTCGCCCGCGAACGCTTGCGGCTGGTGGTGGCCCAGCTCGCCGCCATCGGCAGGCAGCCCCAGCGCGTGCTCGCCGAACTGCAAACAGCTCCTGCCGACCAGGAGAGCTGGCAGCTGAGCGTAGCCACCGACGGCGCCATCCTGCGTACCGGCCCCAGCGCCGGCCTGGCCCTCGACGTGGACATCCTGGCCCCGCTGCTGGCCCAACAGGCCGGCAACGCCCGCGCCGCCAACACCGCCCCGGCACATATCGACGTCCACCTGTCCAACGGCGCAGCGGGACCGGAACTAGCCCGGCTCCAGGCCGAGACCGGCATTCCCGTTCAGCCTGCCGCCCCCTATCTGTGGTGGCAGGGGGCCGACCGCAAGGCCACCAACCTGCTGCACGGCGAGTTTGCACCGCGAGCCCGCGGGGGTGCGTGGCTCGGCCTTCGCCCCGCGCTGGCCCTCGCTGGTGGTGCGCTGACCCTGTGGCTGGCCGCCAACTTGGGTGAGGTGCTGTGGATGAAGCACCAACTCAGCGACATCGAAGGACGCATCGAGCGCATCTACCGCACGAGTTTCCCCAACGCCCCGGTGGTCGCACCGGCGGCCCAGATGCGCCAGCAGCTGAACCAGGAACGGGCGCGCCACGGCCTGCTGCGGGACGACGACGCGCTGGCCCTGCTGGCCCAGGCCGCCGAGGCCCTCGGCACCGATGCGGCGGCCGGTATCGTCGCGCTGCGCTACGAGGAAGGCCGCCTCGACCTCACCCTCGGCGGCGCGGCCGCCGCCCGCGCCGAAGCGGTGGTCGGCCTGCTGGCCAGCCGCGGCCTGCTCGCCGACCTGCGCCAGGACGGCAACGCCCCCCATCTGCTGCTGCGCCGGGAGAACCTGCAATGATCGCCACCAAGACCGCCGCGGGCCCCGGCCCCATCACCCGCCTCGCGACCGCCTGGCAGGGCATTAGCCCACGGGAGCGCCGCCTGGTGCTGATCGCTGGCGCGGTCGTCGCCGTCGGCACTACCGTCAGCGTGCTCGACTGGGCCCGCCATGAACGCACCCGCCTCGACCGCAGCCTGCCGCGCGGTGCTGCACAGCTGGAGCAGGTTCAGGAGTCTGCTACCGAAATCACCGGCCTGCGCAGTCAGGCTGCGCTGCAGGCCCCCACCGGCCCAGCCCTGCTCGACGCCGCCCAAGCGGCCGCCAAGAGCCGGGGCCTTGGTCTGACGCTTCAAGCAGGTGGTGAAGGCCTGCACGTGAAAGGCCAGGCCCCCTTCGACGAGCTGGTCGCCTGGCTCGCCGCCGTGCAGCGCGACCAGGGCCTGCGCATCCTGCGCATGGAGATCCAGCAGCAAGGTCCGCAGGCCAGCATCGACGCGGTGCTGGCAGGGCCATCCGCCCCCTGAACCATGCTGCGCAAACTACTCGTCTTCGTGCTGTTAACGCTGACCCTGTTAGTCGCTAAAGCACCCGCCGGCCTCATCGACGTGCTGGTGGCCCACCTGACCCAGGACGGCTTGCGCCTGCAGCAAGCCGAAGGCAGCCTGTGGCGGGGCCACGGCGTGCTAGCCAGCCGGGATCCGAATGGGCGCAGCCTGAAGCCCTGGCTACCCCTGAGCTGGGACTTCGACGCCAGTGCCCTCGGCCGCGGCGCTGCCGCCTGGTCCCTGGCCAGCAGCGGCGTACCCGTCGGCCACGTCGAAGCGGGCCTGCGCGGCCTGGATGTGAGCGGCTTCAGCCTGCACGCCCCCGCCGATGCGGCGCTCGGCCCCATCCCACACCCAGCCGCCCGCGCCGGCTGGCAAGGCGACCTGACCGTCGAGGCCCCAGCCTGGCACTGTCCGCCCGACGGCCGCTGCTCGGGCGAAGCCCGCTTGCTTTGGCGGGGCGCGCGCAGTGCGCTGTTTCCGGGGCGCCAGTTCGGTGACTACGAAATCCGCCTGAATGCCCAGAACGGCCTGGTCCGCTACACCCTGCAGACCCTCGCCGGCGAGGTCGTCGCCAACGGCAACGGAGAAGCGGCACCAGGCCAGATGCCACGCTTCGACGGCACACTGAGTGGCGAACCCGAGTTCCTCAACCGCCTGCCCGCCATTGCCGGCGGCGCAGCCCGGCCCACTTCCCAGCCCGGGCATTTCGAGATCCACTGGCCGCCGCGCTGACTTTCCTCTGCCACGGGATTCCGCCAGAATGGCGGAATCATTCCGAACCACCGCTACGCCGAAGCCCGCATCCATGAATCCGATTCAAGCCGCCCGCGCCGCCGGCCAGCAAGTCTGGCTGGACAACCTGTCCCGCGCCCTGATCAACGAAGGCCTGCTCGCCCGCCACATCGAAAATGGCGTAGCCGGCGTGACCACCAATCCGGCGATCTTCCACAAGGCCATCGCCGACGGCCACGACTACCGCCCCGCGCTGGATGCGCTGAACGGAGAAAACCTGTCGGCCGAGCAGCGCTACGAGCGCCTGGTGATCGAAGACGTACAGCGCGCCTGCGACCTGATCCGCCCGGTCTTCGACGCCAGCCAGGGCGATGCCGGCTACGTGAGCCTGGAAGTCTCCCCGGCGCTGGCCGACGACGAGGCCGGCACCGTCGCCGCGGCCCGCCGCCTGCACGCCGCAGTCGCCCGCGACAACCTGCTGGTCAAGATACCCGCCACCGCTGCCGGTGTGCGCGCCATCGAAACGCTGACCGGTGAAGGCGTCAGCATCAACGTGACGCTGATGTTCTCGCTGGGCCATGTGGATGCGGTGGCCGGCGCCTACCAGCGCGGCCTCGAGAAACTGGCGGCGGCCGGCGGCGACCTGTCCCGCGTCCGCTCGGTGGCCAGCGTTTTCCTGTCCCGCTGGGACAGCCTGATCGACAAGCAACTTGAAGAAATCGGCAGCGACGCGGCCCTCGCGCTGCGCGGCAAGGCCGGCGTGGCGCTGGCCCGCCAGGCTTACCAGCGCTACCTGGCGCGCTTCCACGGTGAGGGCTTCGCCGCCCTCGCTGCCAAGGGCGCCCGCCCGCAAAGCATGCTGTGGGCCAGTACCGGTACCAAGAACGCGGCCTATTCGGACCTGATGTACGTCGAGCCGCTGATCGGCGCCGAAACCGTCAACACCCTGCCCGACGCCACCCTGGCCGCCTTCGTCGACCACGGCCAGGTCCGCGCCGGTACCGTCACCGAAGACGTCGCGGGCACCGCTGCCCACATTGCCGCGCTGGCCGCCCTCGGCCTGGACCTGGAAGTCCTCGGCGAACGCCTGCAGCAGGACGGCCTCGCCCAGTTCGCCACCGCTTTCGGCAAGCTGCTCGAACTGACGGCCTGAGCCTTCACCCGCTCCAATGACAAGGGCGCCGCATGGCGCCCTTGTCGTCTGCCCCTCCGCAGCGGAACCAGCTGCAGGCTGCACAGGGCGAATGAATTCGCCCCTACGGAGTGCACAACGGGTGATAGCGCGCGAACCGCGCTTTTTTATCGCAGCGCTGCAGTTCTCGTGGGGGCGAATTCATTCGCCCATCCCTCACCCACCGCGCCCCACCTGTCCACTGATCTCAGACGCTCAGCGCGCCGCCCCTGCCAGCCTGGCCACACCGTTGATCGTCGCGCCCGGCGCGATCCCCTTCTGCTTGAACCAGCCAAGGTTCATCTCCAGCGCGAAACGCGCCGGCTTGGCCGCACAGTGGTTATTCTCGGTCTGCGGCTGCATGTCCTCGATGTTGAGGATGCGCCCTTGCTCGTCCATGAAGGCCACCGACAGCGGCAGCAACGTGTTCTTCATCCACATGCAGTGGCGCTGGGACTCGGTGAAGGCGAAGAGCATGCCGTGGTTCTGCGGCATGCTCTTGCGCTGCATCAGGCCGCGCATGCGGTCCTCCTGGTTGATGGCCGCCTCGGCCTCAATGCGGTACATACCGACGCTCAGTTCGGTGAGCGGCATTTCACCCTCGGCATGGGCGCCAAGGGCCGACAGCGCGAGGGCCGCAGCGGCGGTGACGGAAGGCAGACAGGAGCGGATCAGGGCCATGGCAACGACAGGAAGAAAGTTACTGTTAGGGCGAACTCATCCGCCCGTGGCGGTCATTCAAACGACTCAAGGGCACAAGAATTCGCCCCGACAAATTTACAGTCAAGCAACGCGGGGCCTACGGCGCGGTTGACCAGGCTTGCCCGGCCGCGTCGCCGCAGCCGCAACAACCGGGAGCCGGCTCCGCAGGCTCACCGGCACTGGCGCCTGCCGCCATTCTCCCGGCACCAGGTCGGCCAGCGCCCAGTCACCAATGCGCTCGCGGATCAGGCGCAGGGTCGGAAAACCGACCTTGGCAGTCATCCGACGCACCTGCCGGTTCTTGCCCTCGCGCAGCACGATCTCGACCCAGCTGGTCGGAATCGATTTTCGCTCACGGATCGGCGGATTGCGTGGCCACAACCAGCCCGGCTCATCCACCAGGCGTGCCTCGCAGGGCTTGGTGACGAAGTCGCCCAGGTCTACGCCGGCACGCAGGCGGGCCAGCGCCGCCTCGTCGGGCACGCCTTCCACCTGCACCAGATAGGTCTTGGGCAGCTTGTGCTGCGGATCGGCGATGCGCTTCTGCAGGCCACCGTCGTCGGTCAGCACGAGCAGGCCTTCACTGTCGGCGTCAAGGCGACCGGCCGCATAGACACCAGGCACCGGAATGAACTCGGCCAGGGTCTGCTTGCCGGCCTCGCCAGTGAACTGGCACAGCACGCCAAAGGGTTTGTTGAAGAGGATCAGCTTGGACACGGCTCGCTCGAAAAACGACAAGCCCGCCTCACGGGCGGGCTTGCAGGGATCGGGACGGGAATCAGACCGCGTAGCGGCGCAGGCGACGGGAGAACTCCTCCAGCTGCTGGATACCACTCTGCTCGGCACGGGCGATCCAGTCCTGAAGCTGCAGCAAAAGCTGCTCGTGACTGGCCGAGGAGCGTGCCCACAGGGCAGTCAGTTCCTCACGCATTGCGACGACGGTCTGCAGGCGGGCATTGCCCTGCAGCAGGGACGCCAGGCGCTTGCGTTCGTCGGCGCACAGCTGGCCATCCTCAGCAGCCAGCCAGCGGCGCAGCTCCTGGAACTTCAGCGTACCGCCGGACTGGGCCTTGAGGGCGGCAAACTCTTCCTGAGCAATGACCTTCAAAGACTTCACGTAGCGGGTCATCACGTCGTAGCGGCAGGTAATGATGGCCTGCAACGTGTCGAAGTCGGCCAGCGCCTTGGCGGCGCCAAAGCGCGGCGTCGGGATGGTCTTCTTGACGCGGGCCAGACCGAGGATCTCGAGCATGCGGATATACATCCAGCCAATGTCGAACTCGTACCAGCGCGCCGACAGCTTGGCCGAGGTGGCAAAGCTGTGGTGGTTGTTGTGCAGTTCCTCCCCACCGATCAGGATGCCCCAGGGCAGCAGATTGGTGGAAGCGTCCGCGCAGCTGTAGTTGCGGTAGCCCCAGAAGTGCCCCAGGCCATTGATGACGCCGGCCGCCCAGAAGGGGATCCAGATCATCTGCACGCCCCACATCAGCACGCCGGGCCACACGCCGAACAGCGCAATGTCGATGCCCAGCATGATGAAGATGCCGGTCTTCGGACAGGCCGAGAACAGTTTGCGCTCGATCCAGTCGTCAGGCGTGCCATGACCGTAGCGGGCGATGGTTTCCGCGTTGCGGGATTCCTTCACGTACAGCAGCACGCCGGTCCACAACACCTTGTTGATGCCGTGGATCTGCGGGCTGTGGGGATCCTCGGCGGTCTCGCACTTGGCGTGGTGCTTGCGGTGGATCGCCGCCCACTCCTTGGTGACCATACCGGTAGTCAGCCACAGCCAGAAGCGGAAGAACAGGGACGGCAGCGCATGCAACTCAAGCGAGCGGTGCGCCTGATGGCGGTGCAGGAAGATCGTCACCGCAGCGATGGTGACATGGGTCAATGCGAGGGTGACGGCTACGTAGCCCCACCAAGGTAAATCGAACAGTCCGGAGAACATCGAGGGCTACGATCCTTCGTTGGGTAGTGCGCCGATTCTAGTCGAGTCCCCCAGGCAAACCAAGGTGAAACCGCGGCAAAAAGTCAAAAAAGCCCCATTAGGGGCTTTTCAGCAACACTGAAATATGCTTGGTCGCCCCAAGGAGCTTATACGCTGCCCTGCGGCGCGACTGGGTTGAGCAGACGGACTTCCCGCTGGGGAAAGGGAATCTCGATGCCCTCCTCGCGGAAACGCCGCCACACCTCAAGGTTGATCGCCGAGCGGATGCCCAGCGTGCCCTCGTGGGGATCCTTGATCCAGAAGCCCAACTGCAGGTTGATGCCGCTGTCGGCAAAAGCCTCCACGAAGGCCCCCGGCGCCGGGTCGTCCATCACCCGCGGCTGGTGCTTGGCGGCCTCGACGAGGATAGCCATCGCCTTTTCCAGATCGGTCGCATAGCCGACCTGAATCGGCAGCGCGATGCGCACTTTCGGGTCGGTAAAGGTCTCGTTCTGCACCACCGAGCCGACCAGGGTCTCGTTAGGTACGATGGACTCGATGCCGGTCATGCCCTTCAGCACCGTATAGCGGGTGGTGATCTGGCTGACCACGCCGCGCTCGTTGCCGACCGAGATCAGGTTGCCGAGGCGGATCGAGCGGTCGAGCAGCAGGATGAAGCCCGACACGTAGTTGGCCGCGATCTTCTGCATGCCGAAGCCGAGGCCGACGCCGAGCGCCCCGCCGAACACCGACAGCGCGGTGAGGTCGATACCCACCAGCGGCAGGCCGATGGCCACCGCCAGCACGATCAGCACCGCCTTCACCAGGCGCGCAAAGACCAGCTTGAGGTTGGAGTCCAGCCCCTCGGTGTTCATCAACCGCGTCTCGATGACGCCGCCCAGCCACAGGGCGGCGAGCACCGTCAGCAGCACCGTGAGGGCCCCCTGCAGCAGCATCCACAGGTTGAGCCTGGCCTTGCCGATCGTGAAGTCGATCTGCTCCAGCCCGTCGATGACGGTCGGCAGCACGCCGCTGATATGCAGCGCAACGATGATCCAGGCGGCGAAGGCGAAGAACTTTTCAAAGGCGGCCAGCCATCCTGCCTGCGGGAAAGCCCGCTTGATCGCATGCACGGTCAGGCGGATCGCCGCCATCGCCAGCAGCAAGGGCACCGCCAGGCGGAAGAGGTTAACGTGTTGCCAGTTGCTGAGGATGATGCGGGCAATCAGCACCAGGCCCAGCGCGGTGACCGGAAAAATCACCCGGCGCAGGCTTTCCTCACCGGCGCCGCGCCGCAGCTGCGGATTGGCCTTGAGGCGGTTGTGCAGGAACACGCGGATCTGCCGGGTGATCAGCCCGGCCAGCGCCAGGCACAGGACCAGCACGCCCACTTGCCAGAACACGGTGGGCTGCTGCAGGTCGTCCCACAGGTCAGTCAGCAGATGCGCGATCTGATTCTCTTCCACTCTCTCTCCTCTTGCGTTCGGGCAGATCGTCCAGGCTATGCACCACCTGAGCCTCGGCACGCTGTCGCTGCCAGTTGTCGGCATATACGCGCACCAGCGCAGGATTGCCGCGCAACACCATCAGGTTCTCGGCATTGGACACCCTGGCCGCCCGGGTAAAGTTGTAGGACCCGGTGGCCAGCGCGGCGCGCGGCGAGTCCGGGTCGAAGATCATCACCTTGTTGTGGGCGATGTTGTAGCGGGTCTCCACCGCCACCGGGATGCCGGCGGCCAGCAGAATGGGCAGCACGCTCGGCGAGGCCGGCCGGTTCATCTCCGCGTCCAGCATCACCTCGACCTTCACGCCACGCCGTTGGGCGTCGATCAGCGCGCGGGCCAGCGGCTTGCTGGTGAATAGATAGGCCTGGACCAGAATGCGTTCCCGGGCTTCGCCAATCGCTTTCAGCAGCACCGCTTCCGGATCGTTCCAGGGGGAGAAGGCGATCTCCACCTTGCCCTTGGCACTCACCGTCGTGGACGGATCCCGCTCGAGGGCGCGGGCCTGCACCGCGCACAGCAGCATCAGGCCCGCCAGCAGCAGGCGGAGTGGCATCAGGCCTTGCGCTCCAGCACCGCGGCGAAGAAGCCGTCGGTATCGTGGGTCTGCGGAGTCAGGTGCAACTGCTCGCCGCACTCGATGGTGACGCCCTGCTTGGCCAGAACCTCCTGCGCGTTCAAGGGCGCGAAGCCTTCGTTGGCGGCCAGGAAGGCAGCAACGATGGCCTCGTTCTCTTCCGGCAGCAGGCTGCAGGTCGCATACACCAGGCGACCGCCCGGCTTCACCAGGCGCGCCGCGCTGGCCAGGATAGCGGCCTGCTTGGTGGTCAGCTCGGCCAACGCCTCGGGGCTCTGGCGCCACTTCAGGTCGGGGTTGCGGCGCAGCGTGCCGAGGCCGCTGCACGGTGCATCCACCAGCACCCGGTCGATCTTGCCGGCCAGGCGCTTGACGCGTGGGTCGTTCTCGCTGGCGATGACCACCGGATGGATGTTGGACAGGCCGGAGCGGGCCATCCGCGGCTTGAGCTTGGACAGGCGCTTGTCGGACACGTCGAAGGCATACAGGCGACCGGTGTTGCGCATCAGCGCGCCGAGCAGCAGGGTCTTGCCGCCGGCGCCAGCACAGAAGTCAACGACCATCTCGCCGCGCTTGGGCTGCAGGAGGAAGCCGAGCAACTGGCTGCCTTCGTCCTGCACCTCGAAGCTGCCGTCGAGGAACAGCGGGTGCTTCTGCAGCGCCGGCTTGCCCTCCAGACGCACCGCGGCGGGGGAGTAGCGTCCCGGCGCGCAGGCGATGCCGTCGGCCTTGAGGCGCTCGACCAGCGCATCGCGCTCGATCTTCAGGGTGTTGGCACGCAGGTCCAGCGGCGCCGGGCGGTTGAGGCTCTGGGCCAGGGCGACGACCTGCTCGGGACTCATGGTGGCAAGCAGGCGCTCGGCCAGCCAGTCGGGCAGATCGGTGGACTCGGCCAGGCTCATCTCGCCGGCGTCACGGCCCTTGATCTCGGTGAAGTAGTCGATGTCGCGGCCATGCAGGCCTTCGCCGAGCTGGCGCAGGGTGGTGCCTTCGACGCGGGCCAGCCAGGCCAGGATCAGCTGGCGGGTGGAGGCCTCCGGGCCACACAGACGTTCGAGGGTGCGCTTGCGACGCAACACACCGTAGACGGCTTCGGCGACGAAGGCCCGGTCCCGCGCGCCCAGTTCGCGCAGGTCCTTGAAATAGCGGGACAGCACCGAATCGGCGGGGTATTCGAAGCGCAGCACGGTGCGCAGGGCCTGGCTGGCGGACTGGATCTGGGCGGGGGTGATGGTCATGGGAATTCGTTACTCTTGCTTGTGGGGGCGAGCATGCTCGCCCAATGGAGCGGACCGGGGCCGGCGAAGCGGCCCCGAATTATTTATTGGATTTGCCCGCGATTTTACTGCGGGGCGTGTGTGCCGAGGTCGACGCCGGTGGCGACCTGGTCGAGTACATCACCGTTCTTGTCGGTGATCTTCAAGCGTACCGGCAGGTTGGCGTAGTCGCGGGCCAGCCAGATGTCGATCTTCAGCTCGCCGCGGTGGCCGGTGCTGCCCAGATGATAGGCGGACACCTTGCCGGCCGGGATGTCGAGCTCCTCAAGGCCGAGATTCTGGATCACCGAGCGCACCGCGCTCTTGCCCGTCACCACCAGCAACTCGGCGCGGGTGAAGCCCTCCGGGCGCAGGGCCAGGTCATGCATCAGGGTCAGCACGTCCTGGTCGCCCTCGGCCAGCGGAAACTCACGCCGCCGCTCGCCGGCCGTCAGCACAACCTTGCCGGCCGCCCAGTCGAAGTCGGCCTTCTCCTTCAACTGGCCGTCACGCTCGACGGTGAAGCGATCAGGCAGCAGGCCGCTGGGGCCGATGCGTCCCTCGCTGTGCTGGATCATCCGGAACGGCCGCAACAGGCCGATGAGGCCGGCGGTCTCGACCACCGTCTCCATCGAATAGTGGTCCTTGTCATGGGTCCAGGCGTGCGTGGTGCGCCCGATGATGAAATTGCGTTCGCCGCGGATCACGTTGTACTGGACCCGACCGGACTTGATCCAGCCATCGCCATAACCCGCCGCAGGCGCCTGGGCTCTGGCAGGGTCCGTCGGTGGCGCGGTGGCCGGGGCTTCGGCCGCCGCGGCAGCAGCGGGGGCTGGCGACGACTCCAGACCAGCATCGGCCGGCTCTTTGCCTTGCTCAGGCACGGGCACCGCCTCCATCGCCGATCCGCTCTCGGCCACCGCCCGGTGCGGCGCGGGGCTGCGGCGCGGCACCGGCTTGCGGGCTGCGGCAGCGGGCTGCTTACCCTCCCGCAAGCTCGGTTTCGGCAGTGGCGCCAGGCGTGCGTCCAGCGGCGGCAATACGCTGGCCTGCTCGGAAGGCAGACGCCAGGCCGGGCCGACCAGGACGATCCCATGGACCAGCAGCGATACACAGATCGCGACGGCGAGGGTCGTACCTGCCCGGCGGAAAACACTCATCGGCGGTTCAGGCCTCGACCGGCGGCACCGTCCAGCCGGTAGGGCCGGCCAGTTCGTCACGGACGCGGACGCGCTCCTCGGCATCGAAGCTCAGGCGCCCTTCGACGAACCAGCGCACTGCCTGCGGGTAGATGCGGTGCTCCTGCACAAGCACGCGGGCGGCCAGTGTCGCTTCGTCATCACCGGGCAACACCGGCACCACGGCCTGGACCACGATGGGGCCGCAGTCGAGGGTCGGCGTCACGAAATGGACGGTGGTGCCATGCACGCGCACGCCGGTCTCCAGTGCCCGCCGATGGGTGTGCAGGCCAGGGAAGGACGGCAACAGGCTCGGATGGATATTGAGCAGGCGGCCGGTGTAGCGGCTCACGAAGGCATCGGTGAGCACGCGCATGAACCCCGCCAGCACCACCAGATCGGGCGCCAGCGCGTCGATGGCCTCGGCCAGCGCGGCATCGAAGGCCTCACGGCTCGGATAGGCCTTGTGGTCGACAACCCGCGTCGGGATACCACGCTCGGCAGCGAAGCCCAGGCCGGCCGCGTCTGGCCGGTTGGAAATCACACCGGCGATGCGGGCGCCGGGAATCGCAGCGGCAACGATGGCCTCCATGTTGCTGCCACGACCGGAAATAAGAATGACGATATTTTTCTGCATGGGGTGTCCTCAGCCCGCCGCCCGCGCCGCCGAACGGCCGCGCAGCCAGCCGATGAAGACCGGCAGCAGCGAGATGGCGATGATGCCAAGGATCACCGCCGACAGGTTGTTCTTGACTGCCGGCAGGTTGCCGAAACCGTAGCCGAGCAGGGTCAGCGAGAAGATCCAGATGGCGCCGCCGAGGAAGTCGAGGGCCACGAAACGCGTATAGGTCATGCGCGCCACACCCGCCACAAAGGGCGCGAAGGTGCGCAGCAGCGGCAGGAAGCGGGCAATGATGATGGTCTTGCCGCCATGGGACTCGAAGTACGCGTGGGTCTTGTCGAAGGCCTGGCGATTGAACAGGCGTGAATTCTCCCAACAGAACACTTTCGGCCCGATGGTGTGCCCGATCCAGTAGTTGGTGTTGTCGCCAAGCACCGCGGCAGCCAGCAGCACGCTGCACAGCACACCAATGTCCATGCCGCCGGTGGCGGCCAGCGCACCCGCCACGAAGAGCAGGGAATCACCGGGCAGGAAAGGGAAGACCACCAGCCCCGTCTCGCAGAAGATGATCAGGAACAGGATCGCGTAGATCCAGGTGCCATAGTTGTTCGCCAGGTCTGCCAGATGGACATCCAGATGCAGGACGATGTCGATGAAGGCTGTAATGAGTTCCATTGCCGCACCGCAAAAAGAAGGTTCGCTATGATACCGGAGCGCGCCGGGCCCCGCTTACAGGTGCATAATTCCAGATGTCTGTGCGGCACTGCGTCATGCGTGCCGAGCCACTGCATCCGGAGCCTTGCCATGTCTGTCGACCGCAATTCCGTTCCCCATCCCGAATCCGCAGACGCTGACGAACTGGCTGGCGCCCTTGCCGACACCCTCGAAGCCATCGAATGGCTCGAGCGCTTCGAGCGCCCCTACCTGCTGGCCCGCTATCAGGCCAGCCTCGGCGAACTGGAAGTCCGCCTGCTGGGACTGAAAGTCGAGCATCGGGCCTACCGCAGCCGTGTCGAACTCGGCCAGGCTCGCCTGCGCCGCGGCGAACCGCTGAGCAGCCTGGCGCTGGCCGCCATCGAGCGGGCCGTAGCCTCCGAAGTGCTGGCCTGGCAGGCACTGGAAGCCGACCACACCCGCGTGCTGGCCGACAGTCAGCGCCATCCGGGTGGCCGCCCGCCCCTCGATCCAGCCCGGGTCACCCGCTGCCGTTCCGCCTGGCGCCGGCTGGCGCGCCACCTGCACCCCGAGATCCGCCCCGATGAAGCACTGGCCGAGCGCTACTGGGGCAAGGTGGATGACGCCTACAGGGACATGGACGCCGACCTGCTCGACGCCCTCGCTCCTTTCATCGAGCGCGAAATGACCACCAGCCCGCGCCCCTTTCCGCCCGGCACAGCCGTCCGCCTGCGTAACCTCGTCGACATCCGCCGCAAGCGCCTGACCCGCATGCACAGCCAGGCCCCGTTCTGCTGGGCCGACGATCTCGAAGACCCGGACTGGATCGCCGAGAAACAGGCCACCCTGGCGGCGGAGATCGAAGCGGAGTCCGACGCCCTTGCCACCCTCGTGCTGGAGTTCGCCAGCCTGTCGGCGACGACCGTCAAGTAACCCTGAAGTCCGCGCCCCAACCGCTCAATCCCGTGGAAGCTCATCCCATGGTGGGCGTATCCATTCCCCTACGCACTTCGACTACCTCTTGCCTCCCTGGTTCGACCAACCAGGAAGGCTTGCATCATCCTTGCTGCCCCCCCGGAGATCGTGCCAATCGGTTTCATCTGCCACTCTGTGACAACTACTCCGCACCGGGGTGCCACTTCATATGCTATTTTGCGCCGACAAAAATGCATCTGAACTAGACAAGTCCATCCCCCTCGAGGGCAAGTAGTAATCCCAGAGGAACGGAGAGACCATTTCCGAGGTTGCCCGTGCCTACCAGCCTGTCCGTCGTCGTTCCCTGTTATCGCTCTCAGGAGATGCTCCCGGAACTGCACCGACGCCTGACGACTGCGCTCACGCCGCTCACCGACTGGTTCGAGATCGTGCTAGTGGAAGACTGCGGCGGCGATAACACCTGGGACGTCATCCAGGCCCTTGCCGCCAAGGACAGCCGGGTGCGTGGCATCAAGCTCAGCCGGAACTACGGTCAGCACAATGCCTTGCTATGCGGCATCCGGGCCGCCCGGGGAAACGTGATCGTCACCATCGACGACGACCTCCAGAATCCTCCCGAAGAGATCCATAAGTTGCTGTCCAGGCTGGAGGAAGGCTTTGACGTGGTCTACGGCTCGCCGGCCAAGGAAACCCATGGTTTCTTCCGCGACATGGCCTCGCGCGTCACTAAGCTGGCCCTGCAGGGCGCGATGGGCGTGGAGTCTGCCAGCAAGGTCAGCGCCTTCCGGATCTTTCACACGCGGCTGCGCGCCGCCTTCGAGAATTACCGCAGTCCTTCGGTCAATATCGACGTGCTGCTGACCTGGGGCACGACCCGTTTCTCCTCGGTCTTCGTCCGCCAGGACGACCGCCTGGTCGGCGACTCGGGATACAGCCTCAAGAAGCTCATCAATCACGCCATCAACATGATGACCGGCTTCTCCGTGCTGCCCCTGCAGATTGCCAGCATGCTCGGCCTGTTCTTCGGCAGCCTGGGCCTGCTGGTCTTGAGCTACGTGGTCGGCCGCTACCTCATCTTCGGCAGCACGGTACCGGGTTTCACCTTCCTGGCCTCTATCATCGCCATCTTCTCCGGCGTCCAGCTCTTCGCCATGGGCATTTTCGGGGAATACCTGGCGCGCATGCACTTCCGCTCCATGGAGCGTCCGCCTTATACGACGCTTGCCGAGACAGCCCCAATCGCCGCGACCATCCTCCAGCCGGAATCGACCCATGCCGGATAGGCCCCTCGACATGACGGCACTGCTGAACGGCTGCATCGACACGCCGAATCTCGAACTGAGCTGGACCGAAGCGCTGTGGGACTCGAAACTGTTCGGGGCCCCGGTCTTGCAGATCCAGACGATGGCCGTCCGTGGCAACGCGGCTCGCACCGACATCAGCCCCTTCGTCGACGCCCTGCAACGCAGCGGCGCCTGCCTCTCCAGCTGCCGGCTCTCCCACGATCGGCTGAACGAATCCTTCCTGCTGGAGGACATCGGCTTTCGCTTCATCGAGATGGCCTACCAGCCGGAACTGGCCCTCTCCGCAGAAGGCCCCCATCAGGGGAGCCTGGAGGTGCATGCAGCGACCGAGGCCGACCTGCCGGCCATTCTGGACATCGCCGGCAGCGCCTTCGGCAACGAGCGCTTCCACATGGACCCGCGCCTTTCGTCGAAGCTTGGTGACATCCGCTATCAGAACTGGGTCCGCAGCAGTCTTGCCCACCCCACCCAGCGGTTGCATGCCATTAGCGACGGCAGCCAAATCGTCGCCTTCTTCATCACCGAAGAACAAGCCAACGGCACCTGCTACTGGCACCTCACCGCCGTAGCCCCCGCGGCCCAAGGCAAGGGCTACGGGCGCCGCAGTTGGGAAACCATGATCGCCCATGCCCACCGGCTAGGGAGCCGGCGTATCCAGACCTGCATCGTTGCCCGCAATCACCGGGTACTCAATCTTTATGCCAGGCTCGGCTTCCACTTCCCACCGCCGCTGACCACTTTCCACTGGGTCAGGCCCAGATGAGCGACCGCAGCACCCTGCACCAGTTGCTCCGTTACGGCACCGTCGGCCTGGTTTCCAATGCCGTCCTCTACATGGCCTACCTGGCGCTGACATCCTTCGGCCTGGGCGCCAAGCTGGCCATGAGCCTGCTGTACGCCATCGGAGTCATCCAGACCTTCTTTTTCAACAAACGCTGGTCCTTCGGCCACCGGGGCGAGCACGGCACGGCCTTTTTCCGCTACTGCGCCAGCTATGGCATCGGCTACGGCGTGAACCTCGCGGCCCTGCTGCTGCTGGTTGACCAATTCGGCCTGCCCCACCAGGTCGTTCAGGGGGTGATGATTCTCTGCATCGCCTCCCTGCTGTTCCTCCTCCAGAAATTCTGGGTGTTCCGTCACCCCAGCCCGTCGCCAGCCCAGGAGTCCTAGAAGATGATGAATATCCCATTCAACAAGCCTTACATGACCGGCAAGGAACTCTGGAACATCGCCCAGGCCCACGCCAACGGTCATCTGGCCGGTGACGGGGAGTTCACCAAACGCTGCTCCCGCTGGCTGGAAGCAAGAACAGGCGCCGGGCGCGCCCTGCTCACCCACTCGTGCACCGCGGCACTCGAAATGTCCGCCATCCTGGCGGACATCCAGCCCGGCGACGAAGTGATCATGCCCTCCTACACCTTCGTCTCGACGGCCAATGCCTTCACCCTGAGGGGGGCCGTGCCGGTCTTCGTCGACGTGCGTCCCGACACCTTGAACATCGACGAAAGCCTGATCGAAGCCGCCATCACCGAGCGCACCAAGGCCATCGTGCCGGTGCACTACGCCGGCGTGGGCTGCGAGATGGACACCATCATGGCGATCGCCAACAAGCACAAGCTGCTCGTCATCGAAGACGCCGCCCAGGCGGTCATGGCCCACTACAAGGGCCGCCCGCTGGGCTCCATTGGCCACATGGGCGCCCTTTCCTTCCACGAAACCAAGAACATCATCTCCGGCGAAGGCGGCGCCCTGCTGGCGAACACACCCCACTTCGCGGAGCGGGCCGAGATCATCCGGGAGAAGGGCACCAACCGCTCCCAGTTCTTCCGCGGGCAGGTGGATAAATACACCTGGGTCGACATCGGCTCTTCCTACCTGCCCGGCGAGATCATTGCAGCCTTCCTCGCAGCCCAGATCGAGGAGGCAGACAGCATCACCCGGCAACGTCTGGCCATCTGGAACACCTATCACCAGTGGCTGGCTGAAGCGGAAAAGGCCGGCAAGATCCGGCGCCCGGTTGTCCCGGCCCACTGCCAGCACAACGCCCACATGTACTACATCCTGCTGCCCGACCTGGCCGCCCGGACGGCCTTCATCGACCGGCTCAAGAATGCGGGGGTCAACAGCGTCTTCCACTACATCCCGCTGCACAGCGCCCCAGCCGGCCAACGCTTCGGGCGCCCCCACGGGGAACTGCCGGTCACCACGGACATTTCCGACCGACTGGTCCGCCTCCCCCTGTGGATCGGACTGGAAGAGTTCCAGGTGGAAGTGATCCAAAAGGCCCTGTTCGCCCTCTGATTCTCCCCGCCCGTCCCCCGATGGAGGCAACGAACCGCTCGACACCTATGCCGCCCCCCCCCCACCCCCGGCAGCCGCAATGCGCCGCCCGGGTCGGCCACACGGACGACAGACAAGCGCAGCGGCAATACCGGGTAGCGCACCGCGGGCAGGCGTCTTAACGCACTCCCCGCGGCAGTCTGCAAATCAGCCCAACGCCTTGTCGACGATCTCCGCCACGTCAGGCGACAAGCCCTCCTCCTGGGCCAACGTCTCGAAGGCCGCGCGGATGCATCCCTGGATCTCCGGTGTGAACTTGCGCCAGCCTTCCAGCGCCCGCGCCATGCGCGCCGCGACCTGCGGATTGCTCTTGTTCAGCGCCTTCACCTGCTCCACCCAGAAGGCGTAGCCGGCGCCGTCAGGCCGGTGGAACTCCGCCGCATTGGCGCGGAAGTAGCCTCCCAGCAACGAATACACCTTGTTGGGGTTGGACAGGCTGAAGGCCGGGTTGCTCATCAACTCGCGCACCTGTTCGAGGGTCGCCGGCGCCGCATCGGACCAGCGCCAGGCGCTGGCCTGCAGCAGGAACCACTTGTCGAGGACAAGCGCATCGTCCTTGTACTGCTCGTGAAAGGCGGCCAGCGCGTCGAAACGCGCCAGGGCGTCGCTCTGCACCAGTGCGGCCAGCGCGCCATAGCGCTCAGTCATGTTGCCGGCGTGCTCGAACTGCTTCTTGGCCAGATCGATGGCAGTCGCGCCTCCCCAGGCAGTCAGGTAGCGCAGGCACAGGTTGCGCAGCGCGCGCTTGCCGGCATCCGCCGGGTGGTAGCGATAGTCGCCGTCCACTTCCAGGTCCAGGTAGCGGTCGAGGAAATCGGCCTGCATCGCGTGTCCCAGTTCGCGCATCAGGTGCATCAGCGCGGCGCGCAGCGGAGCCGGGTTGGCCTGCGGCATGCGCTCAAGCAGGTAGGCCTCGGCCGGCAGCGCGAGAATCTCGGCGAGGAAGGCCGGGTCGAGGGATTCATTGACCAGCAGCGCCCGGAAGGCGTGGCCGAAGGCCTGCGGCACTTCCAGCTTGCGGCCGGCGGAGGCATCGGCGGCCAACGCCAGGATCACCCGCTCCATGTAGCGCTGGGCGGCATCCCAGCGGTTGAAAGGATCGCTGTCGTGCGCCATGCGGAAGGCCAGGCGCGCATCGTCCTCGTCGAGCTCAAGAATTGCCGGCGCCGAGAAACCGCGCAGGATCGACGGCACCGGCTCGGCGGCGAGGCCGGTGAAGCGCCAGCTCTTGCTGGCCTCCTTCAGTTCGAGGATGCGCGTGGTGTCGCCGGCGCGGGCCTCGCCTTCAAGCTTCAATGGCAGATCCTTGCCGTCCGCTCCGATCAGACCGACGGCCACCGGGATATGCAGCGGCAGCTTGTCCGCCTGGCCGGGCGTCGGCGGCGTGCGCTGGCTGAGGGTCAGCGTGTAGCTGCCGTCGGCCGCATCGAAGACGCCTTCAGCCTTCAGGCGTGGCGTGCCAGCCTGGCTGTACCAACGCATGAAAAGGTCCAGGTCCGCACCGTTGGCCTCCGCCATGCAACCAACGAAGTCGTCGCAGGTCACCGCCTGGCCGTCGTGGTAGGAGAAGTAAAGGTCCATGCCGTTGCGGAAGCCCTCCTTGCCGAGCAGGGTGTGCAGCATGCGAATGACCTCAGAGCCCTTCTCGTACACCGTGGCGGTGTAGAAGTTGTTGATCTCCTGGTAGCTGTCCGGGCGGATCGGATGCGCCATCGGGCCGGCATCCTCCGGGAACTGGGCGCTGCGCAGCACGCGCACGTTGGCGATGCGGGTCACCGCGCGGGCCGAAGCCGCCGCCGCGGGGGAATCGGAGGCGCGTGCCAGCATGTCCGCCGAGAACTGCTGGTCGCGGAAGACCGTGAGGCCTTCCTTCAGCGTCAGCTGGAACCAGTCGCGACAGGTCACCCGGTTGCCGGTCCAGTTGTGGAAGTACTCGTGGGCGACGACGCTCTCCACGTTCTCGTAATCCACGTCGGTGCCGCTCTGCGGGTTGGCCAGCACGTACTTGGTGTTGAAGATGTTGAGGCCCTTGTTCTCCATCGCGCCCATATTGAAGTCGGACACGGCGACGATCATGAAGCGGTCCAGGTCGAGTTCCAGCCCGAAGGTCTCCTCGTCCCAGCGCATCGAGTGGACCAGAGACTCCATCGCGTGATCGACGCGGTCCAGGTCGCGCTCCTCGACCCACACCTGCAGCAGCACTTCGCGGCCGGACATTGTGGTGACGCGGCGTTCCAGCGCCTTCAGGTCGGCGGCCACCAGCGCGAACAGGTAGGACGGCTTGGGGAACGGGTCTTCCCAGCGGGCGAAGTGGCGGCCGTTGGGCAGGTTGCCGGTTTCCAGCAGGTTGCCGTTGGACAGCAGCACCGGGCACAAAGCCGCGTCAGCCTCCAGGCGCACGGTGTAACGTGCCATCACGTCCGGGCGGTCGGGGAAATAGGTGATGCGGCGGAAGCCCTCGGCCTCGCACTGGGTGTAGTAGCCGCCCCGCGACTGGTACAGCCCGGACAAGGTCAGGTTGGCCGACGGGTCGATGCGCGTGACGATCTCCAGTTCCACGCTGTCCGCGTCGACGTCGATCTCCAGGCCGGAGTCGGTCTCGCGGAGTTGGCCTGGCGCCGGCTCGACGCCGTCGATGCGCACCGAAACCAGGATCAGCCCCTCACCGAACAGCACGATGGGGCCGGCGTCGGCATCCGGGTTGCGCACACAGCGCATGCGATTGGTAACGAGGGTGGCCTGAGCTTCGAGGACGAAATCCAGGTCGACGGTTTCAACGCCGTAGGCGAGCGGCCGATAGGCCTCGCGGCGGATGGGCGAGCCGTTGGGGGTACGCATTGGATTTCCTTAGTCTTGTCTTCGCGAAGGGGGGATTCTAGCCCGGCGACGAACGCCACAGCGCGGAGCCAAAGGTGAAATCCCATCGCTGCGCCACGGAGATCCCTGTGGGGCTTTCCTATAGGGGCGAATTCATTCGCTGTCAAAGCCCGTTTGACCGGCGTAGGGCGAATGAATTCGCCCTACGAGGTTCAGCGCCGAAAGATTCGACAGCAAACGGGAACGGTGCCAAAGTTCCGCCCCAGTTCGCCTTATGCTCCGCAGCAAGCCATCGCCTCATGTATTCGCCGCTGATCCCCGCCTCCCTCGTCCGCGCCGCCGACGGCACGCCCTATTCGCCCGCTTTCGACGACGTCTACCACACCACCGCCGGTGGTCTCGGCCAGGCCCGGCATGTATTCCTAGCTGGCAACGACCTACCGACGCGCTGGCAGGGACGGAAGCGCTTCACCATCGTCGAGACCGGTTTCGGCCTCGGGCTCAGCTTCCTGGCCACCTGGGCAGCCTGGCGCACAGATCCGGCCCGCTGCGCGCGGCTGCATTTCGTCTCCACCGAGAAGCATCCCTTTCAGGCCGACGACCTCGCCGAACTACACGCTGCCTGGCCCGAACTGGTGCCGCTGGCCGAGGAGTTGCGCCGCCACTGGCCACCGCTGGTGCCGGGCTTTCACCGCATCCACCTGGACTCCGGACGCGTCACCTTGACACTGATCTTCGGCGACGCTCTGGACACGCTGCCGCAACTCGAGGCCAAGGCCGACGCCTTCTACCTGGACGGCTTCTCGCCGGCCAACAACCCGGACCTGTGGTCGCCGGCGGTCTATGCCCAACTGGCCCGACTGGCCGCACCCGGCGCCACGCTGGCCACCTGGTCGGTGACCGGCCATGTGCGTCGCGGGCTCCAGGACGCCGGCTTCACGCTGGAACGGCGCCCTGGTTTCGGCGGCAAGCGGGAGATGCTGAGCGGCCGCGTCGCCGCTAGCAGCGCGATGACGGAGCTCACCACGCCACGCCACGCGCTGGTGATCGGCGCCGGCGTGGCCGGCACCTCCATTACCGAGCGCCTGGCCGCCCGCGGCTGGCGTATCACTGTCATCGACGAGGCCCCAGGCCCCGGCCACGGCGCCTCCGGCAACAAGGCTGGCGTGTTCCGCCCCTTGCCAAGCCTGGACGACAACCGCCTGGCGCGCATCACCCGCGCCGGCTTTCTGTACGGACGCCATCATCTGGCTGCCTTGGCCGAAGCCGGCCATGCACCGCGCTGGGCGCCCTGCGGCGTGCTGCACCTGGCCCGCGACACCAAGCAGGAAGGCAAGCAGAAGGCCGTCGTGGATACTCAGACCCCGCCCACCGATTACCTGCGCTTCGTGGACAAGGATGAAGCCAGCGACATCGTCGGCTGGCCGGTGGAACTGGGGGGCTGGTGGTTCCCCAGCGGGGGCTGGATCCAGCCCCCAACCCTGTGCGCCGCCAACCTCGCAGCAGCCGGAAGTGCCGTCGAAACCCGCTTCGAGCAGCAAGTGGCCCGCCTCGAGCAGCAGGACGACATGTGGATTGCGTTCGATCCGGCCGGCGCAGAGATCGCCCGCGCGCCGGTGGCTATCCTCGCCAACGGGGTCGGCATCCGCGCCCTGCCCCAAGCCGCCACGCTACCGGTTCGCCCGGCCCGCGGCCAGGTTTCCCACCTGCCGGCGGAGGCTGGCAGCCCGCCGAACGTGGTGGTGTGCCGACTCGGCTATGTGAGCCCCGAAGTGGACGGCCTGCGCTGCGCCGGCGCCACCTTCCTGGCCGACGACGACGGCACCGAGCTGCGCGAGGCCGAGCACCGGGAAAACCTCGCCAAGCTGGACTTCATCCTCCCAGGCTACGCTGCGGCCTACGATCCCACTAAGCTGGACGGCCGCGTCGGCTTCCGCCCCGCCTCGCCGGACCGTCTGCCAATGGTCGGCGCCATACCGGCTATCGCTCATGCCGAGCGCACCACGCCCCTCACCGACATTCCGCGCCAACAGGGTCTGTTTGCCGTATCCGGCTTCGGCGCCCGTGGCCTGGTATGGGCCAGCCTCATCGGCGAGCTGCTGGCCAGCCAGCTCGACGGTGATCCGCTACCACTGGAACGCGAGTTGGCGGACGCCCTCGACCCAGCCCGTTACCTGCTCAAGCCGCCCCGCCCCGGAGCCGGCGGCGACGAGTAAGGACTTTCACGACTTTTGTAAGCAGCGGTTGCAGGCGTCACCGCCGGCCGGCCCGCGGCGTTAATCTCCTCATTCATTGAGGAGAACACCATGAGCACCAGCCCTTCACGCCCGCCGCTGCACCCGATGATGTGGGTGGCAGCCGCCTCCGTCACCGTGCTGAGCCTGGCCGGCGTCGCCAAGCTGACCGGCCTGCTGCCCGACACCTCCCACGCGCCGGTCGCAGCACCGGAAAGCGTCGCCAGCGCACCGGTCACCCCACCGGCGCCAATCAGCGCGCCGACCGCAGCCCCAAGCCCGACTACCGAACCCACGCCGGTCGCCAGCGTCCAGCCGCAGGCAGTCGAGCCCGCACCAGCGGCCAAGCAGGTCGAGCGCCACGAAGCCCCACGTGTCACCTCCAAGCCCGTCAAGGAACACACTAAACATCAGGTCGCCGCGGCGACGCAGGCCACGGCTGGCAATCCACCGCCGGCAGACGCGGTACCGGCGCCCCCGCCGGCCAGCGCCAGCAGCGGCCCGGCCCGCAAGGTCATCGAAACCCCGCCGCCGGCCATCTGCCATGAATGCGGCGTGATCGAGAACGTCGAGGCGATCCAGCAGAAGGGCGAAGGCTCCGGCCTCGGCGCCGTCGGCGGCGCAATCCTTGGCGGCGTGCTCGGCAACCAGGTCGGCGAAGGCTCCGGCAAGAAGCTGGCGCGCATCGGCGGCGCCGTGCTCGGCGGATTCGCCGGTAATGAAGTCGAGCGTCGTGCCCGCACCGTCAGCCACTACCAAGTCACCGTGCGAATGGACGACGGCACCCGCCGCGTGATCACCGAACAGAGCGCCCCGAGCTGGCGCGTCGGCGATGCGGTGCGCGTCCGCAACGGCGAGATCGTCGGAGCCGGCCAGGCTTCATCGAGTCGCAGCAACGACTTCTAAGGCAGGCACGGCAGGCGCCAGCCTGCCCTGCTGTCGCTCAGTAAAATCCAAGCACAACGGCCCCCGGCGGATGACTCGCCGGGGGCCGTTGCATTCATGGGGCAAAGAACGCCCCGTGCCGGAATCAGAGAGCCCGATCGAGACGCGCCAGCACCAGCTCGCGGCCCATTGTCTCCAGCACCGCGTCGATAGACGGGGTCTGCGGCTGGCCGAGCAGCACCACGCGCAGCGGGATCGCCACATGGGGCATCTTCATGCCGTGCTCGGTGCAGGTTTCCTTGATCGCGGCGCTCAGCGCGGCCTTTTCCCATGTTGCCCCAGCCAGCTTGGCGCGCAGCGTCGCCAGTGCAGTGCGTGCGGTATCGGTGAGGTGCTGGGCCAGCAGCTCCGGCGCCACGTGCAGGTCGATGTAGAAGGGTTCGGCCGCGTCGGCCAGCTCGTTGAGCGTGCTCACGCGATCCTTGTACAGCGCGATGATCGCCTCCAGCGCCGGACCGGCTTCCGGATTCACCTCGCGGCGGGCCAGGCGGCGCGACACGTCGGCGGCCAGCACGGCGTTGTCAGCCTGCTTGATGTAGTGGGCGTTCAGCCAGTTCAGCTTCTCGGTGTTGAACTGGGCGGCGGACGGGGTGATGTGGTCGAGGTCGAACCATTCCACCAGCTGCGCGCGGGAGAAGATCTCGTCGTCGCCGTGGCTCCAGCCCAGGCGGGCCAGGTAGTTGATGACCGCGTCCGGCAGGTAGCCGTCGTCGTCATACTGGGTAACGCTGACCGCGCCGTGGCGCTTGGACAGCTTCTGGCCGTCGTCGCCGAGGATCATCGACAGGTGGGCGTATTGCGGCACCTCGGCGCCCAGCGCCTTGAGGATGTTGATCTGACGCGGCGTATTGTTCACGTGGTCGTCACCGCGGATGACCTGGGTGATGCCCATGTCCCAATCGTCCACCACCACGCAGAAATTGTAGGTCGGCGTGCCGTCCGGACGTGCGATGATGAGGTCGTCCATCTCGGCGTTGGCGATCTCGATGCGGCCCTTGACCAGGTCGTCCCAAGCCACGACACCTTCAGTGGGGTTCTTGAAACGGATCACCGGCTCCACGCCGGCCGGCGGCTGGGGCAGCACCTTGCCCGCTTCGGGACGCCAGCGGCCGTCATAGCGCGGCTTCTCGCCGCGGGCCCGCTGGGCCTCGCGCAACGCGTCGAGCTCTTCGGATGACATGTAGCAGGGGTACGCTGTACCGGCGGCCAGCATTTCCTGGATGACCGCCTTGTAGCGGTCCATGCGCTGCATCTGGTAGAACGGGCCCTCGTCCCACTCCAGGCCGAGCCAGTTCATGCCGTCGAGGATCGCCTGCACCGCCTCGGGGGTGGAGCGGGCCACGTCGGTGTCCTCGATGCGCAGCACGAAGGTGCCGCCATGGCGGCGGGCGAAAGCCCACGAGAACAGCGCCGTGCGCGCCCCTCCGATATGCAGGAAGCCGGTGGGGCTGGGGGCGAAACGGGTACGGACGGTAGAAGCCATGACGTCAATCCGGGAAAGCTGAAAACCCGGCATTTTACGCACAGCGCACGGTCGGGACCAAAGTTCCCGACCGTCTTGCGGGGATCAGATCGCCGCTTCGTTGGTCTCGCCGGTACGGATGCGCACAACCTGCTCGACGGGCATCACGAAAATCTTGCCATCGCCGATCTTGCCGGTGCGGGCAGCCTTGATGATGGCATCCACGGCCTGGTCGAGCACGTCGGTGGCGACAACCACCTCGATCTTGATCTTCGGCAGGAAGTCCACCACGTATTCGGCGCCACGGTACAGCTCGGTATGGCCCTTCTGGCGACCGAAACCCTTCACCTCGGTGACGGTCAGGCCGGTGATGCCCACTTCGGACAGGGCTTCGCGCACTTCGTCGAGCTTAAAGGGCTTGATGACGGCTTCGATTTTCTTCATCTACGGTCTCCTTGGAACGATCCGGCATTCTAGCCGGAATATCCGGCCCTACACGGGCCGGTCTCTGTCAGGCATCCCGGTATCGGGACGTGATGGGGTAACGCCAGTCCTTGCCGAAGCCGCGCTGGGTCACGCGAATGCCGATCGGCGCCTGACGACGCTTGTATTCGTTGCGCCTCAGCATGGCCACTGCCCGATACACCTCGGCCTCGGCATAGCCGCGGGCAATGATCTCTTGGGGCGAGAGGTCTTCTTCCATGTAACCGGCGATGATCGCGTCCAACACTTCGTAGGGCGGCAGGGAATCCTGATCGCACTGGTCCGGCTTCAGCTCTGCGGAAGGTGGCCGGGTCAGGATGTTGTCGGGGATCACCGGACCGCCCGGCTGCGCGTTGCGCCATGCGCACAGGCGATAGACGAAGGTCTTGTAGATGTCCTTGATGACCGCGAAGCCACCAGCCATGTCGCCGTACAACGTGGCGTAGCCGGTGGCCATTTCGCTCTTGTTACCGGTGGTCAGCACGATGGATCCGGTCTTGTTGGACAGGGCCATCAGGATCATGCCGCGGATCCGCGCCTGCAGGTTCTCCTCGGTGGTATCCGCCGCCAAGCCGGCGAACTGAGGTGCCAGCAGCGTCGCGAAGGTCTGCATCGCCGGTTCGATGGCGATCTCGTCGTAGCGCACGCCGATGCGGCGGATCATCTCGCGGGAGTCGTCGAGGCTCATCTGAGCGGTATAGGGCGACGGCATCATCACCGCGCGGACGCGCTCGGCGCCCAGCGCATCGACCGCGATCGCCAACGTCAGCGCGGAATCGACGCCACCGGACAAGCCGATGATTGCGCCAGGGAAGCCGTTCTTGCCCAGGTAGTCGCGCACGCCGAGGACCAGCGCTTCATACACGTCGGCCTCGACGGGACGCACCGCCGGCACGCCGCCGCCCTGCCAGGCGCCATCGGCAAACTGCAGCAGGTGGAGTTCCTCGGCAAAGACCTTGCCCTGCCAGGCCAGCGTGCCGTCGCGGTCGAGGGCGAAGGAGCCGCCGTCAAAGACCAGCTCGTCCTGCCCGCCGACCAGGTTGCAGTACACCACCGGCAGGCCGGTGTCAGCGATGCGCTCGCGCAGCACTTCATAGCGCAGCGCCTGCTTGTTCATGTGGAAGGGAGACGCGTTGAGAACCAGCAGCACTTCGGCCCCGGCCCCGCGAGCCACGTCGGCGGCACCGGACTCCCACACGTCGGCGCAGATATTGACGCCGACCTTGACGCCCTTCAGATCGAAGACGCAGGCCTCGGTGCCGGCCTCGAAATAGCGCTCCTCGTCGAACACCTCGTAGTTGGGCAGGCGGTGCTTGAAATACGTGGTGACAACGCGGCCGTCCTGGATAACCGCTGCAGCGTTGTAACGCTTGCCATCAGCCAGCGCCGGATAGCCGACCAGCGCGGTGATGCCACGCACCTCGACAGCCAGTTCAGCCAAGGTCTCGGCACAGGCCTCGAGGAAGGCCGGCCGCAGCAGCAGGTCCTCCGCCGGATAGCCGCACAGGGCCAGCTCGGGAGTCAGCACCACATCGGCGCCCGCAGCCTTGGCCCGGGCCACCGCATCCAGGATCCGGCGCGCGTTGCCGGAGAGGTCGCCCACGACACTATTGAGCTGGGCGACAGCGACGGTAAGAGGGGTTTTCATGGGGCGACACTATACCGCGAAGCGCCGCTCACGAAGCCGCCGCCCGCCGCTTCGGTGGCCACGGGCCCGCTCCATGCTTGTATGCTGCCGCCACGCGCTCCGGAGCCCCTCATGCCGACCTTCCGCCTGCATCCAGCCATCACCGAAATCCCCGCCGACCAGTGGGACGCCCTCGCCGGCGATCAACCCAGCCTGTCTCACGCCTTCCTGTCCGCACTGGAAGACAGCGCCTGCGTGACACCCCGTGCCGGCTGGGGGCCACGCCATGCGGCGTTGTGGGAAGGCCAACGGCTGCTCGCTGCAATGCCCTTGTATCTGAAAAGCCATTCCTACGGTGAATACGTGTTCGACTGGGCCTGGGCCGACGCCTACCAGCGCCACGGCCTCGACTACTACCCCAAGTGGCTGGCCGCCGTGCCCTTCACGCCGGTGCCAGGCCGGCGCATCCTCGGCCACGACGAAGCCGCCCGCCGCCTGCTGCTGGCCCTGCTGCTCGACGAGGTACGCGCCTCGGGCGCCTCATCCCTGCATGTGCTGTTCCCCACCGACGAAGAAAGCGCGTGGCTGGCGGAAGCCGGGCTGGAGATCCGCCACGGCGTGCAGTTCCACTGGCGCAACGCCGGCTACCGGGATTTCGATGACTTCCTTGGCCAGCTGGCCCAGCCCAAGCGCAAGAAGATCCGCCAGGAGCGGCGCAAGGTGGTGGACGCCGGCATCGACTTCCGCATCCTGCGCGGCAAGGAGATCGGCGCCGAGGAATGGGCCTTCTTCTACGCCTGCTACCGCCGCACCTACGCCGAACACGCCTCCACGCCCTATCTGAACCTGGCCTTCTTCACCGCCTTCGGGCAGCGCAAGGCCGACGCCTGTGTGCTGATGATCGCCGAACGGGCCGGCACGCCCATTGGGGCGAGCTTCTTCCTGCGCGACGCGGAGGCCCTCTACGGCCGCTACTGGGGCGCCGTCGAGTTCGTGCCCTGCCTGCATTTCGAGGCCTGCTACTACCAGGCCATCGACTACGCGATTCGCGAGGGCCTGGCCCGTTTCGAAGGCGGCGCCCAGGGTGAGCACAAGCTTTCCCGCGGACTGGAGCCGGTGCGCACCACCTCCGCCCACTGGATCGCCGACCCGCGCTTCCGCGACGCGGTGAGCCGCTTCCTGGCCCAAGAACGGGGCGGGGTGGACGCCTATCTGGACGAACTGTCGGAACGTCTGCCCTTCCGCGACCGGGGCTGAGCCCCGGCCGCCGGGATCAGGCTCCGCTCAGGACTCGGCGCGCGCCTTGCGGGCCCGTGGCGCCCGCCCCGCACGCGGCTCCTTGCGCGCCTCGACGGCCGCCTCCAGCTGGCGCTCCACGTCGAAGGCCAGCGCCAGCGTGCCCTCGCGGGCATAGGCCTGATGGTTGCCCTCGATGTCCTTCAGCTTGTAGAGGTAGTTCACCATCAACCCGCAGGACTGGCGCAGCCCCCGCGCCGACACGTCACCCAGCCAGTTGATGCGGCCGAGGCTGGCACCGTTGGAGAAGTGGAAGCGCCCGACCGGGTCGAGGGGGTGCTTGCCGCTCTTCTCCCGAGCGAGGTAGTAAGCGCATTCAGCTTTAAGCCAGGCCTGCAGTGACTCCGACGGCGGCTGGCTACCCGCGATCTCGGCGCTGACGCAGTCGAGCACCGCAGCAACGCCGCTCTTGCCGGTTTCATCAAGCAGCTTGCGGACATCAACCGGAATACGCTCCACGTAAGCCTGCTCGGCCAGGCGCTTGTCGAGCCAGCGGTTGAAGCCCGGCACCGGCGACAAGGTCGCGAAGCTGCGCAGGCGCGGAAACTCCTGCAACAGCTGCTGCACAACCCGCTTGATCAGGAACTCGCCCATGCTCACGCCACGCAGGCCGGCCTGGGCATTGGAGATGGAATAGAAGATCGCGGTGGTCGCCGCTTCCGGGTCGAGGGTCGGCTGGCTCTCGTCGAGCAGGGTCTGCACCTTGTCGGCAATGTCGCGCACCAGCGCCACTTCGACAAAAATCAGCGGCTCGCCCGGCATGCGACCGTGGAAGAAGGCGTAGCAGCGGCGGTCGGAATCCAGCCGGTTGCGCAGATCGCTCCACGACTTGATCTCATGCACCGCCTCGTAGCGGATCAGCTTTTCGAGCAGCGACGCTGGCGACTCCCAGCCGACCCGCTGCAGTTCCAGGAAGCCCGCATCGAACCAATTGACGAACAGACGCAGCAGATCCTGGTCGAGCCCCGGACAGGCATCCACGCCGAGGCGCAGCAGATCTGCACGCAGGTCCACCAGCGCATGCACGCCGTGGGGCAACAGGTTGAACTGGCGCAGGATGCGCAGCCGCGGCGACTCCAGGCTGGCGGCCAGACTCCCCTCGGCGCGGGCCCGCTCGGCGGAACCACCTGCCGTCATGTAGGCCTCGATGGCGCGCCGGACGTCCACTTCCACCGGGCCGTAATCCGCCTCCAGGCGCGCAAGGAAAGCCCGCCGGTCGTCATCGCCGGCCGCCAGGTAGAAGGCCAGCAACTGCCCCATGCGCTCGCGGGCACGGGCCTCTCCATCGTAGTCACCGGCCGCCGCCTGCAACAGCTCGTCGATACGCCGCCAGCTGCGTGCCGGCACGGCCTGGACCCGCGGCACCGGCGCCAACGCCTCTTCCCTGCCCCGCACCAGGCGACGCCACAGCCCCGCCATGGAGGCACCCAGCCCACGGCCGCCTTCCGCCATATTGTTGTCCGGTGATCCCATTGCCCTCTCCTTCCTCGAACGATTCCCTTCACCCGAGCCTTGCCAGCCCACGCCAGTGAGCAAGCCAGTCCGGATATTCCTTTCAAGGATGACCGGCGCCGGCGGCCGTCAGTTCCGTGCCGACGGCATCAGCGGTGCGCCGGGACCGGTTCGCGGATCGGTAGATTGACCAGCGCCGCCAGCAGCGCCAGCACGATGTCGGCGTACCACATCCAGTCGTAACTACCGAAATGCACCAGTGCCAGCCCGCCCAGCCAGGCTCCGAAGAACGCGCCGATCTGGTGGGACAGCAGGGTCAGGCCGAACAGCGTGGCCAGGTAGCGCAGGCCAAACAGCTTGCCGACCAGCCCGGCGGTGGGGGGCACCGTGGCCAGCCAGGTCAGGCCGAGTCCGATGGAGAAGGCGTAGAAGGTCATCGGCGTCTTCGGCGCCAGCAGGTACAGCCCGACCAGCACCGCCCGCGACGCGTACATGACAGTCAGGATCCACTTCATGCGGTAGTGCTGGCCGAGGGCGCCGGCGCCGAGGCTGCCGGCGATGTTGGCGAGGCCGATCAGGGCCAGCGACAGCGCCGACACATTGGCCGGCAGGCCGCACAGGTCCACCGCGCCGGGCAGATGGGTGACCAGGAAGGCGATGTGGAAACCGCAGGTCAGGAAGCCCGCGTGCAGGCACCAGTAACTCCGGTCGCCCAGCGCCACCTTGAGCTGCTGGCGCAGCCCCAGGTCGGGCGCCGACGACGGCGGATGTTCAACCTTGTGACGGAGCGGCCAGGACAGCGGGATCGTCAACAGGCAGATCGCCGCCAGCCCGTATAGGGCCGTGACCCAGCCGAAGCCGGCGATCAGGAACTGGGACAGGGGCGCGAAGACGAACTGCCCGAAGGAGCCGCCGGCGTTGATGAAACCCGACGCAAAGGCGCGCCGCGGCGGCGGCAGGCGCTGGGCCAGCGCGCCGATCAGGATCGAAAAGCTGCCAGCGCCAGCCCCGGCCGACACCAATAGTCCGAGGGTAACGGCCAGGCCGAACTCCGTGCTGACGAAGGGCGTCAGCACCAGCCCGAGGACCAGCATGACGGCTCCAGTGAATAAGGAACTGCCAGGCCCATAACGGTCGGCCAGTGCCCCAAAAACCGGCTGGGAAGCCCCCCACATGAACTGCCCGATCGCCATCGCGAAACTGATCGCAGCGATGCCCATCCCGGTGGAGGTATTGATCGGCGACACGTAGAGGCCGAGGGACAGGCGCACGCCCATCGTGATCATCAGCACCACCGAAGCGGTGAACACCAGAGGCCAGAAAGTGCCGGCAGGCGAGGAAGCGGTGGGGGAATGAGACGTCATGACTGGGGCACGGCCGCGGGCCGGTCTTGATCGGCTGCCGAGCATCCCCCAGACGCCCGCCGCCGGTCAATCAGGATTTACGCGAGCGCAACGTTGCCAGCGCAGCAGGGAAATCATAGGCGGCCACCTCCCGCTCGAAGCGCGACCACAAGCTGCCGAGCACCGACCGTAAGCATTCCGCCGCTTCCCGGGCGACGCGCACCGCCGCCACGTTGTCCTCGGCCAGCAGCCCGTCCAGACGGGTCAGTACCTCCTGAACCGCGTTGGAATCCGCCGCACAGGCTTCAAGCTGTATCTCATCCGGGTCTGGCAAGCCCAGAATAGCCGTGGCGACAGCCGTTTGCGCCGTATCCAGCTCAGTGAGTAGCGCATCGATATCCGCCCCCTCCTCACCGCGCAGCACCGCATCCAGTCGAGACGCAAGGCTCTGCACCGGGCGCATCCCAATCATGCCGGCAACGCCCTTCAGAGAATGCGCCAGGCGCGCCGCTTCGGCCTGGTTGCCTGCCTCCCATTGGGCGCGGATCTTGCCACCGTCGGCAGCATGTCCCTTCGCATACTTGTGCAGCAGACGCAGATAATTGGGGATCCGCCCGCGCAGGTTCTTGAGCCCGTAGGCCACATCCAGCCCGGGTACAGCGTGGAGCGCCAGTTCGACGGCGGCAGGCGAGGCCGGTGCGGGCGGCACTGCGACTTCCGGCGCCACCGGAGCATGCCGACGGGAAGCCGGCAGCCACTGCAGCAGCTTGGCGTAGAGCAGCGCCGGATCGACAGGCTTCGACAGATGGTCGTTCATGCCGGCCTGCAGGCAACGCTCCCGGTCTTCACCGAATGCATTGGCGGTCATCGCCACGATCGGCATCATCAGCCCACGGGCTCGAATTGCCTCTGTCGCCTCGACGCCGTCCATAACCGGCATCTGCATATCCATCAGGATCAGGTCGAAATCCGCAGCAGCAGCCTTGTCCACGGCCTGGGCACCGTTCTCCGCCAGTTCAACCTTCAGACCGACACTCTCAAGCAGGGACTGCGCCACCTCCTGGTTGATACGGCTGTCCTCGACGACGAGGACGCACGCTCCACTGTACTCGCGGGACAACCTCGTTTCGTACTGGTGAGCATCATCGGCCGGTGCCAACGGATGGCTCCTTTCAACCAGGTTGGCAAGCACCCGCTGCAGATTCGACATTAGAACCGGCTTGGCCAGCGTGGCGGCGACACCCGGATGCCCGCCCCGGGCCATGGTGGTCTCTTCCTCCTGGGACAGGACGACACACGCCGGCGCGGACACCAACCCAAGCTCCGCCACCCGCTGGGCAGTTTCGTGACCATCCATGCCGGGCAACAGGGCATCGACCAGCAGCAGGTCCACGGGTCGCCCTGTCTCCTGCGCCAGCCGCAGTTGCTCCAGCGCGACGGCCCCAGAGTCGCAGCATTCGACGCTGGCGCCGAGCATGCCGAGCATGCTGGCCACGGTTGCGCGGGCCTCGGCCAGGTCGTCAACCACCAGCGCACGCAATCCGCTCAAAGACGCGTGCGGCGCAACGTCACGACGCCCCCGCCCGAAACGCGCCGTGAACCAGAAGCGGCTACCCTGCCCCGGCTGGCTGTCCACGCCGGTCGTCCCTCCCATCATGCGGGCAAGGTGACCAACGATTGCCAGCCCCAGACCGGTGCCGCCAAAACGGCGGGTCGTCGATCCGTCGGCCTGTTCAAATGGCTTGAAAATTCGCGCCAGAACGTCCGGCGGAATGCCGATGCCGCTGTCGATGACCTCGAAGCACAGCAGGACCATCTCGTCGCCACTCTCTTCATAGCTCGCCCGCAGCACGATCCGGCCGCTGTCGGTAAACTTGACCGCGTTGCCCAGGTAGTTGACGAGCATCTGCCCGAGTCGGGTGGCGTCGCCAAACAGCAGCGACGGTACTGCGTGGGTGTCCACGACCAGTTCCAAGCCCTTCTGGATGGCTTTGTCGGCAACCAGCGCACAGGCATTGCGCACCACGTCCTCGAGGCTGAACTCGGAGTCATCCAGGCTCAGCTTGCCAGCCTCGATCTTCGAGATGTCGAGGATGTCATTGATGATGGACAGCAGGTGATCGGCCGCATCACCAACCTTCTGCAGGCGCATGCGCGCCTCGTCGTTCTCCGCATTGCGGCGCATCAGGTGCGTCAGGCCGATTATGGCGTTCATCGGCGTGCGGATCTCATGGCTCATGTTGGCCAGGAAGGCGCTCTTGGCCCGGTTGGCCGCGTCGGAAGCCTGGCGCGCAGCCTCGAGCTCGGCGGAACGCTCGGACAATGCGTGGTTGGTTTCTTCGAGCTGATGGGTCCGCTCGGCCACCAGTTGCTCCAGATGATCCCGGTGGCGGGCCAGTTCCTCCTCGACGCGCTTGCGCTCCGTGATGTCTTCCTGGATGCCCAGGTAATGGGTAGTACGGCCATCCGGCTGCACGATCGGCGATATGCGCGCAAACTCGACGCAAATCTCCCCGTTGCGCCGTCGGTTGACGAACTCTCCCTCCCACGGCCGGCCGGCGCGCAGGGTATTCCACAGATCGGCAAAAGTCTCCGGCGGCGTCAGCCCCGACTTGAGGAAGCCGGCGCGCTGGCCGACCACTTCGTCCAGTGTATAGCCCGTTCCCTCGAGAAAAGCCTTGTTCACATACTCAATCCGGCCGTCCAGCCCCACGATGATCACACTGGCCAGGCTCTGCTCCACCGCCAGCGACAGCTTGAGCAAGAGCTCGGCAGCCTTGCGCTTTTCGGTCACGTCGCGCCAGATGCCGGCCAGGTAGCTACGCCCGTTGATCTCCAAGCCGGAGTAACTCAACTCCACGTCGCGCACGCTGCCGTCCGCGCGCTTCTGGCGACTGTCGAACATCACCGGCTCATTGCGTGCCCGGATGTCCTGCACCCGTTTGGCGACCTCCTCCGGCGACAGGTTGACCTGAATGTCGGGCAGGCGGATCGCGGCGAAGGCCTCCCGAGTGTAGCCGAGCCCCTTGCAGGCCGCCTCGTTGAACTCCACGAAACGCAGGGTTTCCACGTCTAGCAGCACGATGCCGTCCACCGCCTGCCCGAAAATCGCGTCGAGCACCTGAAGGGCCCGCAACTGCCGCCCCTGGGCCTCTTCCCGCTGGCGGGTCAGCTGCAATTCCCGGTACTGGAACAGCAGCAGTGCCGCCCCGGCGGTGGCAAACAGCGCGAACCCCATGGCCAGCGCAATCCACCAGATCTGGCGACGAGAGCCTTCATACAATTCATCCTCATCCACCTTGACGATCATGGTCCAGTCAGTGCCCGGCACCTGCCGCCCTACACCGACCACCCGCGCACCGTGGTAATCCACCGCTCCCGCGATGGCCGGCCGGTGCTCGGGATTCCTGGCCACCTGAACACCCAGCACGGCCTGACTGCTGAGCGGCAGGTGCAGACCGAGGGGCGGGATGTCCTGATGGCGCAGGGGGTTGAGGTTCACCAACATGTCGCCATCCTGACGCAGCAGCAGGGTTTCCGCCGTCCGGCTGGGCACCGGCCAGCCCTGCAGGTAGGCGAACAGAAATGCCTGAGGGTCCACTTCGAGGACCACCGCCCACTGCGGCACTCCGGGCCCGCCTTTCAGGGGTGCCACAAAATCCAGCCGGACCTGGGCCTTTTCTTCACTGCCATCCCGATAGAAATTGGTGTCCAGCGCCCGCCCCTCGGCCAGCGCCTTGCGCACCGTCGTCCGCAGCACATCCGGCACCTCGAAGGGCGGACCGGAAGAGACGACCGCCCGGCCATCCGCATCGATGACGGCCACACGGCCGTAACGATAGGCCCGACGCACCATTTCCAAATGCTCGCGCAGACTCTCCCGTGCTTCCGGGTGAGCCCATTGCGCGTACAACAGCCTGAAGCTGGGATCACCCGCCAACGCCAGCGCATCCGCGCGACGCTCGTCGAGCCAGGTTGAGACCTGCCCCAGCTTCAGGTCCGCCACCGCCTCCAGGCGGCGCATCTCCTGCGTTTCGCGATCGTGCATCGTCAGCATCGCACTGCCGACGCCAAGCGCGACCACAACCAGCGCAAACAGCGAGAACGGCAGCAACAGGCGCAACCCCGCACGCTCCTGCTGCAGCCACGCCAGGAGTCCGCGCGGCACGGCAGAATCGGGAGCACTGCCACCGGTAAAACGGCGCAACACCGCCCACAAGGCAGCGGACGTTACGGCGACAAAGACCCAGCCTTTCAGCGTACTGACCAGCAGGACATCATCCGACTGGGCCAGCAGCAGGTTGACCAGGCTGTCGGAGAACAACACCCAACCGGTCGCAAGCAAGGCATAGATGAGCACCACGCGGGCGATGCGGCCGTTCATGCCTCCCCCTCGTCCCGGTAACGGGTCGCAATTTCGGCAAAACGTTCGAACTCAACCAGAAAGGCGTCCACCACGGCGGGGTCGAAATGGCTGGCTCGCGCTGCGCAAATCATGTCGCGGGCGACTTCGAGCGCCATCGCGGCCTTATAAACCCGGCGCGACACCAGCGCATCGAACACGTCAGCCAGCGCCATCAGGCGGGCCGACAGCGGAATCGCCTCACCGGCCAGCCCTTCCGGATAGCCAGAGCCATCCCAGCGCTCATGGTGATAGAGGGCGATCTCCTTGGCGTAAGTCAGGAAGGGCAATGGACGCTCGGAGTCCTCCTCCGCATTGCCGATCGCCTCGCTTCCCAGGCGCGAGTGGGATTTCATGATCGCCCACTCGTCGGCGTCCAGCTTGCCAGCCTTCAGCAGGATGTGGTCGGGAATACCGACCTTACCAATATCGTGCAGCGGCGCCGATTTAACGATCAGATCGATGCGTTCCGGCGTCAAGACAGCCTCATGACGCGGATTTACAGCCAGCCGGCGGGCCAGCACCGCCACATAGGCCTGGGTCCGCCGCACGTGGTTACCGGTTTCCGGGTCGCGGATTTCCGCCAAGCGTGCCAGCGCGCGAATGCTGACATCCTGGATCAGCAAGTTCTCGCTCATCCGCCGGGCGATCTCTGCCTCCAGGAATACGTTCTGGTCGCGCAGGCGATCACGCGCGCGCTTGAGCTCCAGTTGGTTGCGCACCCGCGCTAGCACGATGCTGGGCCGCAGGGGCTTGGTGATGTAATCCACCGCGCCCAGTTCAAGGCCGCGCTCCTCGGCTTCGATGCCAGTCAGCGCAGTCACGAAGATCACCGGGATATCTCGGGTCAGCGGATCGGCTCGCAGTGCGTCGAACACGGCGTAGCCGTCCATGCCGGGCATCATCACATCGAGCAGGATCAGGTCGGGCACTGGATGGCTGCGAGCCACCGCCAGCGCCCGCAGGCCGCTGTGGGCGCCGCGCACGCGATACAGGGGCTGCAGCAGCTCGCCGAGCACCTCGAGGTTCTCGGGCAGGTCATCAACGATCAGCACCGTCGCTCGTTGGGACGGCGGATCGTCAACAAGCTCGGAAGGAGAAGACAGGTACGGCTTCATCGTAGGAATGGATAGCTCTCGAAACCGCCCCATAGGAAGCGCCCGCGCGCTTCCTGCATTTGCGGAACCGGACGATCCGCGGGACCGGCTCATTCTGATTCAGTATTATCTATCGCTTATCGTCTCATCCATGCAGCTTCTTGATCCCGGTCGAGTAGCAATTGTGAAATGTGCCGCAGCCAGGGCCGCAAGCTAAACTTTCTGCCCCTGCCCACGGCCCCATGCCCCCGATGCTCGATCGCGTGTTTCCTTTTCTCTCCTGGCATCGTCAACTGGACGCCGCCGGATTGCGGGCCGATCTGCAGGCCGGCGTCACGGTAGCCCTGGTGGCGATCCCGCAAGCCCTCGCCTACGCCCAGCTGGCAGGCCTGCCACCCTACGTGGGCCTCTACGCATCGCTGCTGCCGAGCATCGTCGGGGCGCTGTTCGGTTCATCCGGTCAGCTCAGCACCGGACCGGTGGCACTAACGAGCCTACTCACGGCCACCTCGCTAGCGCCACTGGCCCTGCCCGGCTCGGAAACCTATCTGGTGCTGGCGGTGCAGCTGGCGCTGCTGGCCGGGCTGCTGCAGCTGGCTTTCGGCGCCCTGCGCCTGGCCCACTTCGCCGATCTGCTGTCCCACCCGGTGCTGCACGGCTTCATCAATGCCTGCTCGCTGCTGATCTGTGTCGCCCAGCTGCCAACCCTGCTTGGACTGCGCAGCGCCGGTCAACGCCCCTTCTTCGAGGCGGTGGTAGACCTGGCGACAGCGCTACCCGATATCCACCTCCACTCTGCCTCGCTCGGCCTCGCCGCCGTCGCGCTGCTGATTGCCCTCAAACGCCTGCTGCCGCGCTGGCCGGGAGTCTTGATCGTGGTCGCCAGCTTCAGCGTGATCGCCTGGCTGACAGGCTTCGAAGACAACGGGGGCCACGCGGTAGGCTTGTTGCCAGAGGAAACGCTCGCCTTCGCCTTGCCGCGCGCGGACTGGGGGCAGGTCACCGACCTGCTGCCGTCGGCCTTCGTACTGGCGCTGGTGAGCTTTCTGGAGGCCATGTCGAGCTGCAAGGTTGCATCGGCCCGCACCGGCCAACGTTGGGACGGTAACCAGGAGCTGATCGGCCAAGGCCTCGCCAAGATCACCGCATCGGTGTGCCAGGCCTATCCGGTAAGCGGCTCCTTCGGCCGCTCGGCTTTCCTTCTCGCCCACGGCGCACGCACCGGCCTGGCCTCGGTGGTCGGCGCACTGATGGTGCTGGCGGCACTGTTCAGCATGCCCGGTCTGATCGCCCATATCCCGCTACCGGTGCTGGCAGCGGTAATCCTCGTGACCCTTGCCGCGCTGCTGTCGCCGGCCCAGCTCAAGGAAGCCTGGCGCGCCAACCGGGACGACGGCCTGGCCGGCACGGTGAGCTTCGTCGCCACGCTGGCCTTCGCACCGCACATCGAGATCGGCATCCTGTCCGGACTGATCCTGTCCCTCGCACTGCTGATCTATCGCAGCATGAAGCCCCGCGTCGCGGTACTCGGCCGCCATCCGGACGGCACCTGGCGTGACGCTGCCCGCTTCGGCCTGCCGCCGGCCCATCCGCAACTGACCATCCTGCGCTTCGACGGCCCGCTGCATTTCGTCAATGCCGCCACCTTCGAAGACGCAGTTCTGGCCGTCGAGCGCGACCATCCTGGCCTCAAGGTGCTGCTGCTTTCCTGCGCCGGCATCAACGACATGGATGCCAGCGGCGTCGAGGCCCTGCGCCGCGTCCACCGCCAGCTGGCCGAAGCAGGCCGCATGCTGGCCTGCTGCGGCCTGAAGAAGCAAGTCATCGACATTCTGGAGCGCACCGGACTGTGGAGCCAACTCGCCGCCCACGCCACTTACCGCACCGAGGACCACGCCGTCACGCACTTACTGCCGGGCCTGGCCGAGGTCACCCCACCTGCCACGATGCGAAGGGGATTCGAATGGTGAGCCCGCTTTGTTGACCTGAGTCGTTGTCGCGCCCCTTGCAGAAGCAGATACTGGTACCCAATCAGGCATTCAAGCTTTCGAGACAGACGACAAGGGAGCGCCTCATGACACCGACCTCGGTACGCGATATCCGTAACCTAAGCCTGCTCGGCCAGTCCGGGAGCGGAAAAACCACCCTGCTCGAAAAGCTGCTGGCCACCGCCGGCGCCATCGGCAGCCCCGGATCGGTCGAGCGCGGCGATACCGTCAGCGACTACGATCCCCAGGAAAAGGCCCTCGGCCATTCCCTCAACAGTGCCGTCGCCCACTTGGAATGGTCAGAACACTGGATCAACGCCATCGACACCCCGGGCCTGCCGGACTTCCTCGGCCGCGCGCTGGCCACGCTGCCAGCAGTGGAAACAGCCGTCGTCGTCATCAACGCTGCCGCCGGCGTCGAGACCGTGACCCGCAAGGTCATGGAAGCCGCCGCCGGCCAGTGCCGAATGATCGTCGTCAATCGCATCGACGCGTCGGGCGTGGATCTTGGTGCATTGATGGAGCGTATTGGCGCCCGCTTCGGCAAGGAATGCCTGCCGATCAACCTGCCGGCATCGGGCGGCGAGGCGGTTATCGACTGCTTCTTCGCACCTGACTACGATGCAGCAACGGCCTTCTCCAGCGTCCGCGAGGCCCACGACCGAATCGTCGACCAGGTCGTCGAGGTGGATGAAGCGCTGATGGCCTTGTATCTCGAACAGGGCGAGTCCCTGCAGCCCGAACAGCTACATGACCCGTTCGAGCAAGCCTTGCGTGAAGGCCACTTGATTCCGGTGTGCTTCACCTCGGCGCGCAGCGGCGCCGGGGTCAAGGAGCTCCTCGACGTGATTGGGCGTCTGCTGCCCGACCCGACCGAAGGCAACCCGCCGCGCTTCCTTAAAGGGGAAGGCCCGGCAGCCGAGTCAGTGGCTATCAGCACCGATGCCAGCAAGCACGTCATCGCCCACGTGTTCCAGGTCAGCAACGACCCCTTCCGCGGCAAGCTCGGTCTGTTCCGTATCCATCAGGGCACCATTACACCGAACACCCAGCTTTTCATCGGAGACACCCGCAAGCCCTTCAAGGTCGGCCACCTGCTGCGGGTTCAGGGCAAGAACCAGGTTGAGATCGAGGTCGGCGTCCCCGGTGACATCTGCGCGGTGGCACGCATCGACGAGATCCACCGGGACGCGGTGCTGCACGACGCCCACGACGAGGACCACTACCACCTAGCCCTGCCGGCCTACCCACAGCCAGTCTTCGGCTTGGCCCTAGCCGCAGAGAAGCACGGTGACGAGCAGAGATTGTCGGAAGCCCTGCACCGCCTCCTCGATGAAGACCCCTGCCTGAATGTCGAGCGCGATCTGCAGGCCAAGGAAACGGTAATCCGCGGCCTCGGCGAGTTGCACCTCAAGTCGCTGCTGGAAACCCTCAAGGCACGCTGGAACCTTAACTTGACCACCAAGCCACCGGCCATTCCCTACCGGGAAACGGTCGCCGGCACGGCTGAAGCCCGCTACCGCCACAAGAAGCAGAGCGGTGGCGCAGGTCAGTTTGGCGAGGTCGCGTTGCGCGTCGAAGCGCTGGAGCGTGGCGCGGGCGTACAGTTCGCCGACGAGGTGAAGGGCGGCACCATTCCCGGCAACTTTATGCCGGCAGTGGAAAAAGGCGTACGCCAAGCCATCACCGAGGGCGTACTGAGCGGCTTTCCGCTACAGGACATCCGCGTGGTGGTCTTCGACGGCAAGCACCACACCGTGGATTCCAACGAGGTTTCCTTCGTCACAGCCGCCCGCCATGCGGTGCAGGAAGCCGTGCAAGGCGCCCGCCCGGTAGTGCTGGAGCCGCTAGTGACCCTCACGGTACGGGTTTCCGACGAGCATTTCGGCGGCATCAGCGCCGAGTTGTCCGGCCGCCGCGGCCGGGTTACCGGCACCGACAGCCCACAACCCGGCTGGACCGAGATCAGCAGCCTGGTCCCGATGGCCGAAATGGAAGGCTTCGAATCCCGCCTCAAGTCCATCAGCGGCGGCGACGGCAGTTGTAGCGTGTCCTTCAGCCACTACGAGCAGGCACCAGCCGAGGTTCAACAGCGCCTCGCCCGTGAGCACGCCGGCAAACGTGGTGGATCACAGTAGATCGGTAAGGTGACAAGACCTGAAACGCCATCATCCGATAGCGCCAGAGATCAACGGGATGCTGCGCGGAAACTTCTCTGTGCAGTATCCCGTAATTGCTCATGACGTAGCCGCTTGAGCTGAGCTACACGAGTCACAAGAGCGCGACCTGCGCCCGTTTTCACTCGACGGATGCTTGAACGCGTGCCGCTATAGCCAGACAACACTACACAGTGAGCACCCGGACCGCGGAAGATTCCATCGCGCCGCAAAGCGCCTGAACCATCTCCTCGCA
>NZ_JAYSDK010000039.1:0-45862 GCF_041914405.1 Zoogloea sp. | reverse complement strand
TGGCCCTGCTGGTGCTGGTGATCCAGATCGTGACCGGCATCTTCTTGGTCATGCACTACAAGCCCGATGCCGCGCTCAACGCCTCCGGCATTCCTGCGGCCTTCGCGTCCGTCGAGTACATCATGCGTGACGTGCCGGGCGGCTGGATCATCCGCTACCTGCACTCCACCGGCGCTTCCGCGTTCTTCGTGGTGGTGTACCTGCACATGTTCCGCGGCCTGCTCTATGGTTCCTACCGCAAGCCCCGCGAACTGATCTGGATCTTCGGCACCCTGATCTTCCTGGCCCTGATGGCCGAGGCGTTCATGGGCTACCTGCTGCCGTGGGGGCAGATGTCCTTCTGGGGCGCCCAGGTCATCGTGAACCTGTTCTCCGCGATCCCCGTCATCGGTCCCGATCTTTCCATCGTGATCCGTGGCGACTTCGTGGTGTCCGACGCGACCCTGAACCGCTTCTTCTCCTTCCACGTCATCGCCGTGCCGCTGATCCTCATCGGCCTGGTCGTTGCTCACATCGTTGCGCTGCACGAAGTCGGCTCCAACAACCCGGATGGCGTTGAAATCAAGAAGAAGAAGGGGCCGGATGGCCATCCGCTGGACGGCATTCCCTTCCATCCCTACTACACCGTCAAGGACATCGTGGGCGTGGTCGGTTTCCTGATCGTCTTCTCCTTCATCGTGTTCTTTGCACCTGAAGGTGGTGGCTACTTCCTCGAGTACAACAACTTCATCCCGGCTGACCCGCTGAAGACCCCGCCGCACATTGCGCCGGTGTGGTACTTCACCCCGTTCTACTCCCTGCTGCGTGCGATGGTGTGGCCGCTGTTCGGCCTCGACGCCAAGTTCTGGGGCGTGGTCGCGATGGGCGCAGGCGTGGTGATCCTGGCCTTCCTGCCGTGGCTTGACCGCAGCCCGGTGAAGTCGATCCGTTATCGTGGTCCGATCTACAAGACCATGCTGACGCTGTTCGTCATTGCCTTCGGCATTCTCGGCTTCCTCGGTACCAAGCCGCCTTCCTATGCTTTCTTCGGCGTGATCCCGGGCGCTCCCGTGGCCCAGCTGTTCAGCCTGTACTACTTCATGTTCTTCATCACCATGCCGTGGTGGTCGAAGATGGACAAGTGCAAGCCCGAGCCCGAACGCGTGACCGGTTAATGAGAATGAAAGCCATGAAAAAACTTTTGACAGCTCTCCTGTTCACGCCGCTGATGGCCCTGGCCAGCGGTCCTGAACTGCACCTGGACAAGGCTCCGCTCTCCACCGAGCCGGCTGCCCTGCAGAACGGCGCCAAGCTGTTCGTCAATTACTGCCTGAACTGCCACGGCGCCAGCTACATGCGCTACAACCGGCTGCAGCAGATCGGTCTGTCCGAGCAGATGATCAAGGACAACCTGATGTTCACGGCGGACAAGATTGGTGAGCCGATGCGCATTGCGATGCAGCGTGACGAGGCCAAGGTCTGGTTCGGTGCGGCGCCTCCGGATCTGACCGTGATCTCCCGCTCGCGTGCGTCCGAGTTCGGCAGCGGTGCCGACTGGCTGTACACCTACCTGCGCAGCTTCTACCGTGATGACGCTCGTCCGACCGGCTGGAACAACAAGGTCTTCGAGAACGTCGGCATGCCGCATGTGCTGTACGAACTGCAGGGCGAAGCGACCGCCAAGATCAACGAGCATGACGATGGCCATGGCGGCAAGTCGAAGGAAATCGAGATCGAAGCGCCTGCCAAGCCGGGCAAGATGACCGCTGAGGAGTACGACCATGCCGTGGCAGACCTCGTCTCCTACTTGGTCTGGATGGGTGAGCCGATGGCCGAGACGCGCAAGTCGATCGGTACCGCTGTAATCGCCTTCCTTGGCCTTCTGTTCGTTCTCTCCTATCTTCTGAAGAAGAACTACTGGAGAGACGTGCACTGATCGGTGCTTTCCGGCCGAAGCTGTCCCTTGCTGCCATATAGCAAGACGCACCACGCGCCAAGCGCGTGGTGCGTGATTTTTAGTATCCGTGGGGTAACACAACGATGATGAATTTGTATTCCGGAACGACAGATCCTTTCAGTCACCGGTGCCGTATCGTGCTCTTCGAAAAGGGCATGGATTTCCAGGTGATTGATGTTGATCTCTTCAACAAGCCGGAAGACATCGCGGTCATCAATCCATACAACCGGGTTCCGGTGTTGGTGGATCGCGATCTGGTGCTTTACGAATCCAACATCATCAACGAATACATCGACGAGCGCTTCCCGCACCCCCAGCTGATGCCGCCTGATCCGATCATGCGCGCGCGCGCTCGTCAGCTGCTGCACACCTTCGAGCTCGAACTGTTCTCGCACATCGACGCCCTGGAGAAGAATCCCAAGGGTGCCGACAAGGAGCGCGCCCACGTCCGCGACCAGCTGACCCAGCTCGCTCCGATGTTCACCAAGCAGAAGTTCCTGCTGGGTGAAGAGTTCTCCATGCTCGACGTCGCGATCGCGCCGCTGCTGTGGCGTCTGGATCACTACGGCATCGAACTGCCGCGTTCCGCTGCCCCGCTCATGAAGTACGCCGAGCGCATCTTCAGCCGCCAGGGTTTCATCGACGCGATGACCCCGTCCGAAAAGGTCATGCGGCGTTGATTGCCCTTCGGGGCCACACTCCCGTGGCCCCGTTGGTAACTCTTCATCTTGGCACTCACCGGAAAGTCTTCGTCATGAGCGAAATCTCCACCAAGCCGTACCTGATCCGGGCGATTTTCCAGTGGTGTACCGATCAGGGGCTGACGCCCTATCTCGCGGTCGCCGTCGACAAGCACACCATCGTACCGCTCAATTTCGTGCAGGATGGCCAGATCGTCCTCAACGTGAGTCCCGCCGCGACCCAGAGTCTGGTGATGGGGAATGAACTGATCGCTTTCCAGGCCCGTTTTGGCGGTGTTGCGCAGAACATCTCGATTCCCGTCGACAACGTGGCCGCGATCTACGCCCGCGAAAATGGGCATGGAATGGCCTTCGAGGTTTCCGAGCTTCCTGACGGCGATGCCGATCTCGACTCCGCGGCCCCCGAGCTTGCAGCGGAGGCGCCGGACGACATGCCTGAGCCGCCGAAGGGTGGTCTCCGCAGCCACCTCAAGCTCGTCAAATAAAACCGCGCCCGGCGTCCGGGCGGTGCTTGATCTGGCTCAGGGCTAGGCCGCTCCGTTCGGGTTAGAGTTGCGCCCCGTTTCACTCTTCGAGGTTTCCCGTCATGGCAGCCATGGAATGGACTGACAAACTTGCTCTCGGCCTGGGGCCGATGGATCAGACCCACCAGGAATTCGTCGAGGCTTACAACGCCATGCTGGACGTGTCCGGCGAAGCGCTGCTGGCGGCGATGGATGTCTTCATCGCGCATACCGTCGAGCATTTCGACCAGGAAAACCGCTGGATGGAGATCGTCGGCTTCCCCGGTTGCCACAAGGCTGAGCACGATCGCGTGCTGGCGGTCTGTAGCGATGTGCGCAAGCGCCTGGAGCGGGGCGACGTCGCGCTGGGACGACAGTTGATCCAGGAATTGCCGCTGTGGTTCGACAACCACGTGGCGTCGATGGATGCGGCCCTTGCTGCCTACCTCGAATCCATCGGTTTCGACACGGAGACCGGCGAGATCCGTAATCCGCCCAAGGATGAGGGCTGCGCCGACGGCTCGTCAGCCTGCTGTACGCCGCCGGCCAAGAGCGAGGCGGAGTCCGAGGCAGCCTGAAGCGGCTCGGTGCGGGCTGCGCTTCATGAGTATCTTTGATTGCCTGGCGGAACAGCGCATCCGCGAGGCGGTCGCCAAAGGGCAGTTGTCCGGTCTCCCGGGGGAAGGGCGCCCGCTTGTGCTGGATGACGATCTCCTCGTTCCATCCGAAGTCCGGATGAGCAACCGCATCCTGCGTAACGCCGGCTACGTGCCGCCAGCGATGGCCGACCTTCGGGAGTTGCGCCGGCTTTGTGAGCAGGGCGTGCAGGTCGACGAACCCGCCAGTGTGCGGCGGGTCCTGCGCATGACTGCTCTGCTGGCACGCATCGAGGCGGCTGGCCTGGCCCACGTCTCGGCCGCGCTCTTGCGGCGGATGGCCGCGAATCCTGACGCAAAATGATGTTGCTGCCGGATCTTCGGCCGGATTATTTCTAAAGTCGTATGGTGGCGTGTCGATATCTGCGTGAGATTGGGCAGACGACGGTGGATGGCTTATGTCTTACGTGCGAATCAATACCGGTGATATCGAGGTCGGCAAGCCGGTGGACTGGCCGCTCTACGATGAGAAGAAGCAGCTGTTGCTGGCCCGCGGCGTGGTTGTCGAGACCGAGAGCCAGAAGCGCGCCCTGATGGAGCGCGGCCTGTTCCGCAAGCTCAACCTGCGCGAGACACGCGTGAATACCGAGAGCGGCGAGCGACCGTCGGACGATTTGTGCGCCTTCGACGAAATCAAGCTCGACATCGGTGACACCCTGCAGTTGCAGGTCCAGACAGATAGCGGCCAGCAACGCTACTACGTGAAGCTGATCGGTTACCTGAAAGGCAAGAGCGTCCTCGTCACGACCCCGACCCAGGACGGCAAGGTTCTGTTGATGCGGGAAGGTCAGGCCTTCGTGGTTCGCATGTTCTCCGGCAAGAGCGTGTACGCTTTTGGTGCGACGATCTTCAAGGTCGCCAATGTTCCCTTTCCTCACCTGCACCTGACTTATCCGAACCAGGTCCGCGGCCTGGTGGTCCGTCGCGGAGCCCGCGCCCGGGTCAGCCTGATTGCTGCGGTCAGTGGGTTGGATGGGCGTTCCCACGCGGCGACGATTCTCGATTTGAGCACGGGGGGAGCGATGCTGGTCGCCAAGGCACCGATGGGGGTCAGGGAGGATCGGATCTCGATCAAGTTCCGCGTGGTGGTCAATGAGGTCGAGGAGTATCTGACCCTCCCGGCCGTACTTCGCTCGGTGCACGCGACGGCGGCGGCGGAAGGGGAGAAACCTCAGGTTCACCACGGGGTTCAGTTCGAAGAAATGCCCCACGCCGAGCAGGTCGTCTTGTCGGCTTTCGTTTATCGCATCCTGTTCGAGGAGTCGGCTGAGGCCAGAGTGGTCTAGCGAGTCCTGAGGAAAGGGAAGTCCGGCTCTGGCGGCCGTCCCGTCACGATATCGGCGATGGCTTGGCCAGATCCACAGGCCAGGGTCCACCCCAGGGTGCCATGGCCGGTGTTGAAGAACAGCCTGCCCACGCGGCTGGGGCCTATCAGCGGTACATTGCCCGGCGTGGTCGGGCGCAGTCCGCACCAGTGCTCGGCTTGGCTGGCATCGGCAACGCCCGGCAGATGTTCATCCAGCCACTTTACGATTCCTGCGCTGCGCGCCGGATCCGCTTCCAGATTGTAGCCATTGAGTTCGGCAGTGCCGGCCACGCGCAGGAAATTGCCCAGCCGGGAGCACACGACGCGGCGTGCTTCGTCGGTCAGGCTCAGCGTCGGCGCCCGCGAAGGATCGATGATGGGGGCCGTGATCGAGTAACCCTTGACGGGATAGATCGGCAGGTGCTCTCCCAGCGGGCGCGCCAGCAAGGGACTGTAGCTGCCGGCCGCGAGCACGTAGGCATCGGCCTGCAGCACGCCGGTGCGGCCGTCTGCGTCTTTTATGCGGAGGCCGTTGATGGTCTGGCCACGTACCTCGAAGGCCTCCACGCGGGTGTTGAAGAGGAAACGGACACCCGCTTCCGTGGCTTTGCTGGCCAGGGCGCGGCAGAACAGATGGGCGTTGCCGCATTCATCGTCGATGCCGTGCAGTACACCCAGCAGGCGGCTGCGCATCGACGTGAGTGCCGGCTCCAGCGCCACGGCCTGGTCAGGGTCGAGGAGCTGCGCGCGGATGCCAAGTTCTTGCAGGATCTGCTGCTTGGCGGGGGCGTGGGCAAAGTCATCGGCATCCATGAACAGGTGCAGGATACCTCCAGTGCCCGCCTCGTACTCGATCCCGGTGGCCGCGCGCAGCACCCGCAACTGGTCGCGGCTGTAGTCGGCCAGATGGGCGATGGCCGCGGTGTTGCGGGCAGTCCGGCCCGGCAGGCACTCACGCAGGAAGGCCAGGGCCCAGCGCCATTGCGCCGCATCGGCCCGGGGGCGGAACAGCAGCGGGGCATCCTTGCGGCCGAGCCAGCGCAGCACGGTGGCCGGCGCGCCGGGATTGGCCCAGGGCTCGGGATGGCTGACGGAGATCTGGCCGCCGTTTGCATAGCTGGTTTCCAGGCCCGGACCGGGCTGGCGCTCGACGACGGTGACTTTGCAACCGGCCTGGTTGAGGTACCAGGCACTCGAGACGCCAGCCAAGCCGGCGCCGATGACGAGGACTTCCATGATGCCTTGTGAACAGTTTTCGGAGGGGGCGGGCGACCGTCCCGGGCAATCCAGCTGCTAATCATAAACGACGGAAGGCATCGATCCGGGCGATAATCCGTACTTTCACAGGCAATTCCGGAGAATCGAGTCATGCGTCGAGTCACGCTTACCCAGTTTTTGATCGAACAGCAGCGCAAGGGCCTGATGGGCGCCGATCTGCGCCTGCTGATCGAAGTCGTTGCCCGCGCCGTCAAGGCCATCGCCGTCAACGTGTCCAAGGGGGCGCTGGCCGGGGTCCTTGGTGAGGCCGGCAGCGACAACGTGCAGGGCGAAGCCCAGAAGAAGCTGGACGTGATCGCCAACGACATTCTGATCCAGGCAAACGAGTGGGGCGGCCACCTGGCGGCAATGGCCTCCGAGGAAGTCGAGGAGATCCGGCCGATCTCCGGTGACTACCCGAAGGGCGCCTACCTGCTGCTGTTCGATCCCCTCGACGGCTCCTCCAACATCGACGTCAACATCTCGGTCGGTACGATCTTTTCCGTGCTGCGCTGTCCGGAGGGTGTGACGTCGCCTACCGAAGCAGACTTCATGCAGCCCGGCACCGCCCAGGTGGCGTCCGGCTATTCGGTCTACGGCCCGTCCACCCAGCTCGTGCTGACTGTTGGTGATGGCGTGCATGGTTTCACCCTTGACCGGGAAATGGGCAGCTTCATCTATACCCATCCGTACATGACGATCCCCGAGGACACCAAGGAATACGCCATCAACGGCTCCAACGAGCGTTTCTGGGAAGCCCCGGTGCAGCGCTACGTGCGTGAACTGCGCGAAGGCAAGGAAGGCCCGCGCGGCAAGGACTTCAACACCCGCTGGGTGGCCTCGATGGTGGCCGACGTGCACCGCATCCTGACCCGTGGCGGCATCTTCATGTATCCGCTCGACAGCAAGATGAAGGACAAGGGCGGCAAGCTGCGCCTGATGTACGAAGCCAACCCGATGGCGATGATCGTCGAGGCCGCCGGTGGCGCAGCCACCACTGGGCGCGAGCGCATCCTCGACATTCAGCCGACCAAGCTGCACCAGCGCGTGCCGGTGGTGCTCGGTTCGAAGAATGAAGTGGAACTGGTGACCCGCTACCACCAGGAAGGCTGACCGTCTTTTTTGCATGACAACCGGGCCCGAATGGCGGGTCCGGTTGAATCGTTTCTGTCGCGCGTGGTCGAACCGGGCATATGCAGCTCTTGCCTGGTGATGACATGACCGCGCCGTTCGATCCCTCATGCCTGTCTTCCAATGCCGACCTGACTGTCCTGCGCCGGCGGATCGAAGACGCCGCCCGACGACCCGAGGCGGAGGCGCTGGCGCCGCTGATTGACGCCGCCCGTTTCTCTGACGTACAGGCCACGCGCATCTCGGCGCTTGCCGAATCCCTCGCCGCAACAGTGCGCAGCACGCGCCGCCTGGCCACGGGTGTCGATGCGCTGATGAACGAGTTCTCCCTCGACAGCAATGAAGGCGTGGCGCTGATGTGCCTGGCCGAAGCCCTGTTGCGCATTCCCGACGCGGCGGGGCGCGATACCTTGATCCGCGACAAGTTGTGCCATCGGGACTGGGCGGGTCACATTGGCCATAGTCCGTCCCTGTTCGTCAATGCTGCGGCCTGGAGCCTGGCGCTCACCGACCGCCTGCTGACGCCCGACGACGAGCGGCGCATGCCCGGCGCCTTGCTTGGCCTGCTGCAGCGGAGCAGCGGCGCGTTGGTGCGCGAGGTGATTGAGCGGGCGATGCGCCTGGTCGGCCAGCAGTTCGTCGTTGGCGAGACCATCCACGAAGCGCTCGAGCGTACGGCTAGCGGCGCCGCAGCGAGCTATCTGTACTCCTTCGACATGCTTGGCGAGGCGGCCATCACCGCTGACGATGCGGCCCGTTACGCCACCGCCTATGCCCAGGCTATCCATGCCGTGGGCGAGAGCGGGCGCTGGCACGGCGTCCAGCAACGCAACGGCATCTCGATCAAGCTGTCGGCCCTGCATCCCCGTTATGTGTGGTCCCAGCAGCGCCGCGTGATGCGCGAGCTGGTGCCGCGGGTCCGCCAGCTGTGCCTGCTGGCCAAGGCCCAGGACATCAGCCTGACCATCGACGCGGAGGAGTCCGATCGTCTCGAACTGTCCCTCGACGTGCTGGCCGCATTGGCTGCCGATCCTGCGCTTGCCGGCTGGCAGGGGCTTGGTTTTGTCGTGCAGGCCTACCAGAAGCGCGCGCCGGCGCTTATCGACTGGCTCTTGGCGTTGGCCCGCCAGCACCGCCGGCGACTGATGGTGCGCCTGGTGAAGGGCGCTTACTGGGATGGTGAGATCAAGCGTGCCCAACAGGAAGGATTGAGCGACTACCCGGTGTACACCCGCAAGGCGCACACCGACGTCGCCTACCTGGCCTGCGCCCGGGCCTTGCTGGCGGCGCCGGATGCGCTGTTTCCGCTGTTCGCGACCCATAACGCCCATACCGTTGCCGCAGTGCTTGAAATAGGCGGCTCCTTCCGCCCGGGCGACTATGAGTTCCAGTGTCTGCATGGCATGGGGGAGACCCTGTTCCAGCAGATCGTCCAGGCCGACGATCCGGCCCTGCGCCGCCCGGTGCGGGTATATGCCCCTGTGGGTAGCCACGCCACGCTGCTGGCCTACCTGGTGCGCCGGCTGCTGGAGAACGGGGCGAACAGCAGTTTCGTGAACCGCGTGGTGGACGAGTCGGTGCCATTGTCCCGGCTCGTTGCGGACCCCGTACCCGGTGTCGAGGAAGCCGGTGCGAGTCCCCACCCGCAGATTCCGCTACCGGCAGCACTGTATGCGGGACGCCGCAACAGCCGCGGCTTCGATCTGGCGGCGGCAGGTGTGAGGCGGGCTTTCCTCGCCGCGCTGGAGCGTAGCCGAGGCGAGTTGCTGCAGGCGGGCCCTCGGCTCGCTGCGGACACCGTTGCTGGCGGCGATGAACGGCGGGTCGTCAATCCGGCGCAGCTCGACGAACTGGTCGGCGTGCTGCGCCGGGCCAGCGCAGCGGACGTGGAGGCTGCGCTGCAAAGTGCCCTGGCTCAGGCATCGGGCTGGGCCGCCGATGCGGAGCAGCGCGCCCTGTGCCTGGAACGGGCCGCCCTGGCACTGGAGGCGCGCAGCCATGCGTTGGTGGCCTTGATCGTGCGCGAGGCCGGCAAGACCTTTGCCGCGGCCCAGGGCGAGGTCCGTGAGGCGGCGGACTTCTGCCGCTACTACGCCAGCTGCCTGCGTGCTGGAGACCTGGCGGGTAGCCGTCCGCTGGGTCCGGTGGTGGCTATCAGCCCGTGGAATTTTCCGCTAGCGATCTTCGCCGGGCAGATCGCTGCGGCGTTGGCGGCCGGCAATCCGGTGCTGGCCAAACCCGCGGAGCAGACATCCCTCATCGCGGATCAGGCCGTGGCCCTGCTGCACGAAGCCGGTGTGCCGCGCCCGGTGCTGCAATGCCTGCCCGGGCCAGGCGGGCGCATAGGTGCTCAACTGGTGGCAGACCCGCGGATCCGCGCAGTGATGTTTACCGGCTCGACCGCGGTTGCAGAGGGTATCCACCGGGTGCTGGCCAGCCGTGGTGACGTGCCGCTGATTGCCGAAACGGGCGGCCTCAACGCGATGATCGTCGATTCGACCGCCTTGCCCGAGCAGGTCGTTGCCGACGTGCTGAGCTCGGCCTTCGACTCCGCCGGCCAGCGCTGCTCTGCGCTGCGCCTGCTGTGCGTGCAGGACGACATCGCCGGGCAGGTGCTTGAGCTGCTCGACGGGGCGATGGCCGAGTTGAGCGTCGGCCGCCCCGACGACTTTGCCACCGACGTGGGCCCGTTGATCGACGCCGCCGCCCGCGTGCAGATCGACGCCTACGTGGACGCGATGCGTGCCAACCGCTACCGGGTACTGGCCCGCAGCTTGCCGGACGGCTGCCTGAAGGGGCATTTCGTGGTGCCCACGTTGATCGAGCTGAACAGGCCGGATGAATTGAAGCGGGAGGTCTTCGGCCCGGTCCTGCATGTGGTGCGCTACGCGGCGGGCGAGCTCGACGCCTTGCTCGATAGTCTGGTCGCCAGCGGCTACGGCCTGACGCTGGGTATCCAGTCGAGGGTGGAGGCCTTCATCGACCGGATCGTCCGGCGCATGCCGGTCGGCAACGTGTACGTCAATCGCAACATGATCGGCGCCGTGGTCGGCGTACAGCCCTTCGGTGGCGAAGGCCTGTCGGGTACCGGGCCGAAGGCCGGTGGGCCTCTGATCCTGCGCCGTCTGGTATGCGGCGCGCCACCGCCCATGCCGGATCTGCCACGTCCTGCAAAGCCGGCGCTCGACGTGCTGGAGGCTTGGTTGACTGGCCCGGCACTGCCCTCGCCCGACGAGGCCTGGAAAGCCGAACTATGCGAGCGGATCGCGGCTTACCGCAGGGCCTCCCTGGCCGGTGTGAGCGTGCCGTTGCCGGGCCCGACGGGCGAGCGCAACACGCTCCATTTCCACACCCGTGGCGCTGTCCTGGGGCTGGCGGACCGCCCGGCCGCATGGTTGCACCAGCTGGCGGCGGCGTTGGCGACCGACAATCGCATGCTTTTGCCGGCGGAGGATGAGGCTGCCGCGGCGTGGCTGGCGTCTCTGCCGGAGGCGCTCCACGCTTGGGTTGAACCCTGCGCCAACGTGCTGACCTGTGTGTGGGTTGCCGTGCTGGCCGATCTTCCGACTGCGGAGACGGCTCACTGGCGGCAAGCCTTTGCCGACAGGAGCGGGGCGATCCTGCCCTTCCTGGTGCCGTCACCGGACTACGCACTGGAGTGCCTGGTCCATGAGCGCTGCGTCACCGTCAATACCTCCGCAACCGGCGGCAACACCGGCTTGCTGCGCCTGGGGGACGCGTAGGGCACGGTGCCAGTGGCGGAACGCGGATGGAATAGGGGCTGCTAGAATCCGTCCGTGCTGCGCCGCTCCCTCACCCTTCGCTTGCTGGTCGCCTGCCTTGTTCTCGGGGCGGCGGTTTCGGTTCAGGCGGCTGACACCCGCGTCGAGCTGGTGGCGCCGGACGAACTTCGGACGCTGCTTGAAAAGCACGTGGACTTCCTCGACCAGCGGCCGGAAGGCGGGTTGGACGAAGGTGGCCGGGTAGCCATCCTGCGCCGGGCGCGCAAGGAGATCGGCGAGATTCTGGCGACTGAAGGCTACTTTTCCCCCTCAATCGAGAGCGCCGAGGCGGGCGATACCTTCCGTATCGTCGTAACGCCGGGGCGTCGAACCATGATTGGTCAGGTCAATCTGCATTTCAGTGGCGACGTGAGCCGCGCGGAAGGCGAGCGACCAGCCCGGATCGAGGCCTTGAAGGCGGCCTGGGGCCTGCCAGTCGGCCATCCCTTCCGGCAGGCTGATTGGGACTCCGCCAAGCAGCAACTGATGGATGCCCTGGGCGCCCGCGATTACGCCGCGGCGAGCATCACTGCCAGCCATGCGCTGATTGACCCGGAGACGGCCAGCGCGACGCTGAACGTCGACATGGACTCCGGGCCGTTATTTCGCTTCGGCCAGCTCGACATAAGCGGCCTAAGCAGCTACGACCCGTCGCTGATCGAGCGCTACCAGCCGCCAAAGGCTGGCGAGCCCTACAGTCTTGACCGCCTGCTGCGCTTTCAGACCGCGCTGCAGAACACGCCGTATTTCGCCTCGGTGGTGGTGGATGTGGACCGTGAGTCCGCCACGCCGGATGCGGCGCCGCTGCGCGTCCAGCTCACCGAAGCCCTGCCGCGCCGCCTGGGCTTCGGCGTCGGCGCTAGCAGCAACACCGGCTACCGGGTCGAGACGACCTATCGGGATGCCCATTTCTTCGACCGGGCCTACAACCTGGTCAGCGGTATCCGCCTCGAGCAGCGCCGCCAGCTCGGTTACGCCGACGTGTTCCTGCCGCCGTCCCAAGCTGGAGACCTGGACAGCGTCGGTGTGCTGGCCGAGCACACCGACATCTCAGGGCTGCAGACCCAGCGCCAGTCCATTGGCGTGGTACGCACAATCCCCCGCGGCAATATCGAGAACCGCCTGTCCCTCAATTTCCAGCACGAAACCCTGACCCCTGACGGCAGCCTTCCGTCCAGCCGCAAGGCCCTGGCCGCCAACTGGTCTTGGACCCGTCGGGCAGTGGACAATATCCTTGACCCGCGGGCCGGCCAGGTGCTCAACCTGCAGGTTGGTGGCGCGGCCCAGGTGTTGCTGTCCGACCGCAACTTCGCGCGCTTCTACGGGCGCTACCAGCTCTTCGTGCCGGTTGCCAAGCGCGATGTGCTGATCCTGCGGGCGGAGGGCGGCGTCACTGTGGCACCGTCCCGTGACGGCGTGCCGCAGGATTTCCTGTTCCGCACCGGCGGCTCCCAGAGCGTGCGCGGCTATGCCTACCAGAGCCTTGGCGTGCGCGATGGCACGGCGACGGTTGGCGGGCGCTACCTTGCTGTGACCAGCGCCGAGTACGTGCATTGGTATTCCGGTGACTGGGGCGTGGCGACCTTCGTGGATGCAGGCAATGCGAACGACGAGCGCCAGCTGTTCAAGATGAACTTCGGCTATGGCTTCGGCCCGCGCTGGAAGAGCCCAGCCGGCCCCATCGCACTGGATCTCGCCTATGGCCAGCGGGATCACCGGCTGCGCCTGCAGTTCGCAGTAGCGATTGCCTTCTGATACCGCACAACTTTTGCTTGGATCGGGGCTCCAACGCAAAACGCCGTACAAAACCGACAAAACCCCAGCGGGAGCCCCCATGCCCAACCGACTGCAGCACGAAACCTCACCCTATCTCCAGCAGCATGCCGACAACCCGGTGGACTGGTGGCCCTGGTGCGAGGACGCCCTCGACCTGGCCCGCCGGCAGGATCGGCCGATCCTGCTGTCCATCGGCTACTCGGCCTGCCACTGGTGCCATGTGATGGCCCATGAGTCCTTCGAAGATCCCGAAGTCGCCGCTGTGATGAACCGCCTGTTCGTCAACATCAAGGTGGATCGGGAAGAGCGCCCCGATCTCGACCAGATCTACCAGGCCGCCCACCAGATGCTCGCCCGGCGCGGCGGAGGCTGGCCGCTGACCGTGTTCCTAGCGCCGGACGGCAACCCCTTCTTCAGCGGCACCTACTTCCCGAAGGCGCCGCGCTACAACTTGCCGGGCTTTCCGGATCTGCTGCAGCGGGTCCATGAAGCCTTCATGACCCAGCGCCAGGCCATTGACGAGCAGAACCAAGGGCTGCGTGCCGCCTTGGCCCGCAGCGAGGCGACCGGCAGCGCCCATCCGTCGGAGTTCACTACCGCGCCCTTACGCGCCCTGCAGGAGGGGCTGGCGTCTACCTTCGACGAGGAGCATGGTGGTTTTGGTGGCTCGCCCAAGTTTCCCCATCCTGCCGACCTCGATTTCCTGCTGCGCCGCTTTGCCGCGACCGGTGATGTGGCTGCCCGCGATATGGCGCTGAAAACCCTGCGAGGCATGGCGGAAGGCGGCATCTTCGACCAACTGGGCGGCGGCTTCGCCCGCTACAGCGTGGATGGTTGGTGGAACATTCCCCACTTCGAGAAGATGCTCTACGACAACGGGCCCCTGCTCGCACTGTATGCCGACGCCTGGGTGCTCACTGGCGAGCCGCTGTTTGCCCGGGTGGCAGAGCGCACCGCCGAATGGGTGCTGAGGGAGATGCGCTTGCCGGAAGGCGGCTTCGCATCCTCGCTGGACGCCGACTCGGAACACGAGGAGGGCAAGTTCTACGTGTGGGACAAGGCGGAGGTGCACGATAGCCTCGACGATCTGGAGTACCGCGTGCTGTCCCAGCACTATGGCGTGGCGCGGCCACCCAACTTCGAGGAGAAGCACTGGCACTTCTACGTAGCGAAGCCGCTCGCTGGCGTCGCCGACAAACTCGGCATGACGCTCTCCGATACGGAGGTAGTGCTGGAGCGCGCGCGTGCCAAGCTGTTCGCCCGCCGGGAGGGCCGCGTGCGTCCTGGCCGCGACGACAAGCTGCTGGTCAGCTGGAACGCGCTGATGATCCACGGCCTGGCCCACGCTGCGCGCATTTTCGGTCGTAACGACTGGCTGGCGGTGGCGACCCAGGCCATCGACTTCATCCGTCGAACCCTCTGGCAGGACGGCCGTCTGCTGGCGACCTACAAGGACGGACGGGCTCACCTGAATGCCTACCTGGATGACCACGCGCTTCTGATCGCCGCACTGATAGAAAGCCTGCAGGCGGCCTACCGGCCGGAGGATCTGGAGTTTGCCGAAGACTTGGCCGATGCGCTGCTCGACGCCTTTGAGGACCGGGCGGGCGGCGGCTTCTTCTTCACACGCCACGATCATGAGGCGCTGATCCATCGCCCGAAAAGTGGCCACGACAATGCAATGCCATCCGGCAACGGCGTCGCCGCGCAGGTCTTCGGGCGGCTCGGCCACCTGACCGGTGAGACGCGCTACCTGGCGGCCGCTGAGCGTACGTTGCAGGCCTTCTTTCCGGCGATGAAGGTCAGTGCAATGGGCTTTGCAAGCATGGCTGTTGCGCTGGCTGAGCACTTGCAGCCGTCGTCTCTGCTGGTTTTGCGGGGCGGATCGGCGGCGCTGCCTGAATGGTCGCGCCGGGTGATGGGAGATTACAGGCCTGGCCTGCTGTGCGTAGCCTTGCCGCCGGGCGTGCGCGAGCTTCCGCCGGTCCTGGACAAACCGGCCGGCGAGACCGTCAACGCCTGGCTGTGTTCGGGCGTTACTTGCTTGCCCCCGTTTGCTGCCTGGCCGGCGCTTGATGCCGCACTCGCGGCAATTGGCAAACCCGAAGGCGCGGCGTAGACTCCGCGCAGCTTTTTTCTGCCACACAACTCGAGAGGATCACAATGAAGAAACTCGTTGCTGTCGCCGCCATCGCCGGTCTGATGGGCACTTCCGCCGCTTTCGCCGATGCTGGCGCAGATCTGGCCAAGGCCAAGAACTGTCTGGCTTGCCACGCCGTGGACAAGAAGGTTGTCGGCCCCGCCTACAAGGATGTGGCTGCCAAGTACAAGGGCGACAAGACCGCCGAAGCCAAGCTGATCGAGAAGGTCCAGAAGGGTGGCTCCGGTGTCTGGGGTCAGGTCCCGATGCCCCCCAACCCGCAGGTCAACCCGGCCGAAGCCAAGACCCTCGTGGCCTGGGTGCTGAGCCAGAAGTAAGCCGCCGGCTTTGCCGTTGCACAAAAAACCAGCCCTCGGGCTGGTTTTTTGTTTTTTGGCCTCAGCTGCTCAGTGATGTCCGGCAGCTTGCGAGGAATGGACGTTCTTGGCATCCGGCGTCTGCTCCCAGCCGCCGCCCAGGGCGAGGAACAGGCCGACTTGATCCAGGGCCAGTTGGCTGTCCGACACGGCGAGAGCCGCATCTGCGCTGGTGAGGCTGCGCCGGGCGTCCAGGTCATTGATGTAAGGCGCGCGGCCGCCGCGGTACAGGGTTTCGACCTGGCGGGCCGCTTCGGCGGCTTCATCGCGTGCCTTGCGCAGCGCGGCATTGCGGTCGAGTTCGCGGGCATAGACTGCCAGCGCGGTTTCAGTGTCGCGCAGGGCGCCGAGCACCGCGCCGTCGAAGCGAGCCAGTGCGGCTTCGGCGCCGGCCTTGGCGATCTCGATGCGGGCGTATTCGAGGCCGCCGGGAATCGTCCAGCTGATCAGCGGGCCGATGCCCCAGCGTTGGGTGTCGGGCTGGCCGAGGTCGTGCAGTAGGCCGGTGAGGCCCGCAGTCAGGCCGATGGACACCGTGGGGTAGAGGGCCGCCGTCGCCACGCCGATGCGGGCGGTGGCGCTGGCGAGCCCGCGTTCGGCCTGGCGGATGTCCGGGCGGCGCTTGAGCAGGGCGGTGCCGTCGCCGACCGGGATCGGTGCGCTCAGCTTTGGGAGCTGCGTGCAACTGGCGAGGGCCTGCGGGAACTCCGCGGGCGGACGGCCTGTGAGCGCAGCCAAGGCGTATAGCGCGGTGCTGCGGCGGGCGTCGTAAGTGGGCAGTGAAGCGCGGATCTGCTCCACCTGAGCCTTGGCGCGGGTTACGTCGGTAACTGTCCCGCGTCCAGCGTCGGCCAGCTTGCGGGCGACGTTGAGATTGTCTTCCTGCTGCTGCAGGGCCCGTTTGGTGACTTGCTTCTGGTAACCGGCCGAGCACGCTTCGACATAGGCGCGCGCCACGTCGGCGGCGATATTGACGCGCACCAGGTCGACGGCGGCCTGGCTGGCTTCGGCGTCGGCTTCGGCCGCTTCCGTCAAGCGCCGCAACTGGCCGAACAGGTCGAGCTGGTAGGCGGCTGCCAGGCCACCGATGCCGAGGCTCATCGGCGGGATGTTCTCCTTCAGCAGATAGGCCTGGCCGGCGACCTTTTCGCGGGCCACGGCGCCGCTCAGGCGGGCTGCGGGCTCGCTGGCCGATTCGGCCTCGGCGACGATGGCGTGGGCCCGCGCGAGGTTGGCAGAGGCGACGCGCAGCTGGGTGTTGGCTGCGAAGGCGGTCTCGATGAGCCCGTTGAGCGTGGCGTCGTCATAGAGCTTCCACCAGTTGGCGGGCAGGGGCTCGCTGCGGACGCTGGCATTGCTGCTGCCGACGAAGGCGCCTTGCGCGGCGGGCAGGTTGATGGCGGCCTTTTCCGGCACATGGTAGTCGGGGCCTACCGTAGTGCAGGCACCCAGGCCAAGGGCGAGGCCGAGCACGCCGAGGGTGTGCAGGGCTTTCATTTGGCGGCTCCGCCCGTGGTCGCCGAGCCAGCGGACGTTGTGGTCTCGCTCTTGCCGTCCTTGTTGACGATGGCCACGGTGGCGGTAAGGCCGGCGACCAGTTGCAGATCCTTCGGTACTTCGTCGAGGGCGATGCGTACCGGAATCCGCTGGGCCAGGCGCACCCAGGTAAACACCGGGTTCACGTTGGGCAGCAGGTTGTTGCCGTTGGCGCGGTCGCGATCCTCGATACCGGCCGAGATGCTCTCCACGTGGCCGCGCAGTTCCTGCTCGCGGCCCATGATGCGGATCCTGGCGGGCTGGCCGATCTTGACGCCCTGCAGTTTGGTTTCCTCGAAGTAGCCGTCCACGTGGAAGGAATGGGTGTCGAGCACGGCGAGCACCTGCTTGCCGGCGGTCACGTAGTTACCCGAGCGCAGGGACAGGTCGCTGAGGTAGCCGTCCACCGGCGCGACAATCTTGGTGCGGGCCAGGTTGAGGGCCGCCAGATCCCGGTTGGCGATGGCCTGGGCGAGCTGAGCCTCGCCGAGCTCCACTTTCTCGCGGCTCTGTTCTACGGTTTCCTGCGCCACCAGGGCTGACAACTGGGCGTTGCGGCGTGCCTCGCGGCGAGCCTGCTCAAGATTGGCGCGCACGGTGGCAACTGCCGCATCGGCCTGCTTCACGGCCAGGCGATAGCGCTCAGTGTCGATCTGGAAGAGTTCCTGGCCTTGCTTCACAAACTGGTTGTCATGGATCGCCACGTGGGTGACGAGGCCCGAGACATCGGGCGTGACAGGCACGATGTCGGCGCGCACACGGCCGTCGCGGGTCCACGGTTCGACCTGGTAGTGATCCCACAGGCGCTGGGACGCGAAGAGGGCAAGGATGACCGCCGCGAGGGTCACGGCGATCCGGAGGAGCTTAAGATAAAGCGGTTTCACGGGAGCATTACCTTCAATCAAAAGGAGGGCATGGGCAGGCGGATGACGAGGGACCAGACGATCATGAACACTGCGGCGTCGAACAGGGCAGGATGCCAAACGATGCGGTACAACCCGACCAGAGAGAAGACGCGGCGCAGCAGGAAGGAGAAGACGAAGGCGAGGGGCGTCGACACGAGGATCGACGAAACCAGCACGCCGTCGAGGTTGAGTTCCCCGATCATGTGGAAGATCCTTTCATCAAGAGCGGGCCGGCAGCCTGATAGGCCGTGGCCTTGGGAAACAGGTTGCCGCGCAGGCCGACCATGGCCGACAGGCCGGCAAGCTTGGCCGTAGAGGGAGGCTCTTCGGCAATCGCGTGCAGGGCGTGGTCGATGTCGACGAGCAGACTGGCGGGGGCTTCAGACAGGCCGCCGGCTGAGCGCTGCGAGTAGTGTTCGCCGACGCCGGCCAGGGCACGTTCGGTCAGGTCGCGTGTGGTGGCCTCGAAGCCCGGGCTGGCTTTCTGCAGGCTGACCAGGTTCATCCCGATGCGTAAGTCATGAAGGACGTCGACGCCGCGCAACGCTCCGCTCTGGGACACTGCGGCCAGTTTCGGGGTCAGCAGGGTCAGGCGGTCGAGCAGGCGGCCGGCCAGGGCGATGGGCTCGGCCGATGCGCCGGCCCGGGCGTGGTGGGCGAGATCCCGCCAGTTGTGTCGCAGTAGACGGCGTGCGCTGGTCTCGACGCTGATCGAGCGCATGAAGCCGGTGACCCACAAGGCGATGAGCACGCCGACGAACATCGCGGTATTGACGTTCATGAAGTCGGCGAAGTCCTGGTGGCTCAAAGTTTCCTGCAGGGCCAGCGCGTTGCAGAAGCCGGTAATCATGGCCATCGCGGGCACCAGGGTGCGCGGTGCGGCCATGTAGATGCCCATCGGCAGCAGGATCGGCGCCAGCACCAGCACCAGCATCGGGAAGTCGCTGACCTGGGGCATCACCGTGAACTGAAACACCGCGGCGATCGGCAGCGCCACCAGGTTGAAGATGCCGAAGCTGGCGATGGTCGGCTTTGGGTCGTCCATCGTCGCAAAGAAGCAGCACACCACCGCGGCGATCATCGCCGCCGCCGCGCCGTCCCGCCAGCCGCTCATGATCCACAGGGCGCAGCACAGCAGCACCGCAATGCTGGCGGCTGCGGCGGACAGCAAGGCCATGCCGTAGTCGCGATGAAGGGGCCGGTGTTCGCGGCTGCCCACCTGTTCGGAGAGTTCAGCCGACAGGGGTTTGCCACGACGTACGTGGTCCAGCAGGGTGTGGCTGTCGCCCAGTGTCTCGACGAGGTCGACCAGGCGGGTCAGCAGGCTGGCGGAAAGCAGCGTGGCCCAGTCTGCGTCGTGGGGCGTGGCGGCCGCCACCGATTTCAGTTCGGTGAGCAAGGGATCAGCCTGGTCCCTGTCGGCGCCGCCGGAGATCCATGCCGCAACGGCATCGATCAGCCGGGCGACCGCGGGTGACAGGGCGTGGCCGTCGGCCCGCAGGGCGCTGAGCCGGTCGTTCAGACCGTCGATGATCGGAATCAGGACCAGCGTGCGGGTGTGCAGCGCATGGACGACGTTGGTGATCTCGCGCAGGTTGGAGGTATCGAAGGGCAGGTGTTTGGAGAGTAGGTGGATCTCCGTTTCCGCCGCGGCGAGCTGGCGGCGCTCCCGGTCCGTTTCGGCGGCGCTGCGTTCGTGCAAGACGTCGAGGGCCCACTGGTCGGCGCTGCCTAGCCAGCTGGTGAGGCGGGCGACCAGAGGGCCGCCGACCGGCCGCGGAAAAATGATGCTGTGGACGACGGTGGCGCAGACGATGCCTATCGAGATCTCCTCGAAGCGCGCGATGGCTACGTCGAAGATCAGGTCCGGCGTGTTGACGCTCGGGAAGGCGATGATCGCCGCGGTGTAGCCGGCCAACATCAGCACGTAGCTGCGCGGGGTGCGGTCGAGCAGGGAGATGAACAGGCAGGCGCCGATCCACAGCGCGATCGCCAGGCACAGTAGTACTGGTGAGTCCACCAGCGGCGGGACCAGCAGCAGCGCGACCGTGGTACCGACGAGCGTTCCGCACAGCCGGAAGATCGCCTTCGAGCGCACGGCGCCGGCCAGGGGGTGGCTGACGATGTAGGCCGTCATCATTGCCCAGTAAGGCCGTGGCAGGCCGATGCTGAAGCCCACGTACAGGGCTAGCATCGCCGCCGCGAAGCTGTTGAAGGAAAACAGCAGTGCGCTTCGTTCGAAGCGCAAGGCCGTTAGCAGCTTATTCATCGCTGTTCCCGGGATGCAGTGCAGCATCGAAGGCGGCGAACACCCGCAGGGCGGCGTCGAGGTCTTCGTCCGCCACACGGGCGAGGAGCTTGCTGCGTAGTTCCTCGATCAGCTTTTCGACCGTGGCGGCCATCATGTGGCCCTGTTCGGTGAGGTACAGCAGCCTGGCTCGTTTGTCGCCTGCATCGCCGCGGCGCTCGATCAGGCCGGCCAGGCACAGTTGGTCGAGCAAGCGGCCCAATGAAGGGCCTTCGATCCCCATGTCTTCGGCCAGTACACCGTGGCGCACGCCGTCGCCAAGGCGGCTCAAATGGATGATCGGCAGCACCCGCGCGTCCGACAAACCGTGGGCGAGGGCGGCATCATTGACGGCGCGGCGGTAGATGCGCGACAGGCGGACGAGATTGCTGGTGACAGCGGCTTCACGAAGGATTCGGGTCTTGTCCATGATCGGAACAGGTGTGAGAGCGACAGCGCTAAATAATATATAGCAAGCTTTCTATATTTTTGCTGTGCCGCACACTGTGTAAAACCCTTACATGGGCAGGGCTGGCCACGCGGACCATCACCGAGAGTATTTCGCTCCATTCCTTCGTGTTGCGAACTTGCAACACTCCGATGCTGCTTCGCATCCAAAAAACAACGCTGTCCTTGCCCTGTGCTTTGCCGAGCGCTGACAATGCAGACCAACTTCTCGTTAGAGAGGTGAAATTGGTCGGCCCTGCGCAAGCAGTGCGTGCCAGTCTTCAATCAAGAGGAGAAACATATGCAAAAGAAACTGATCGCTCTGGCCGTTGCCGGCCTGGCCTCCACCGGCGCCTTCGCTCAAGCTAACGTTACCGTTTACGGTATTGCTGACGGCTCCTTCGACGTCGTCCGTGTTTCCAACACCAACGGCAACTCCGACCTGGGCAACACCACCCGTGTTTCCTCCAACTCTTCCTACATCGGTTTCAAGGGCGCTGAAGCTCTGGGCAACGGCCTGACCGCTGTGTTCCAGTACGAAAGCGGTGTTGGTTTCGACAACCAAGGCGCTCTGGGCACCACCCGTGACAGCTTCGTTGGCCTGGCCAGCAACTTTGGTACCGTGGTTCTGGGTAACCTGACCGGCCCGACTCGTGCTCTGGGCGTGGCTCTCGACGTCAACGCTGGTGCTACCGGCATCGGCGGCAACGCTGCTCTGCTCGGCAAGCTGGGTAACAACCTGGTTGGCACCACCGACTCCACCGGCAACTACGCTGCGGGTGGTTCCTGCGGTCGTTCCTCCACCTGCGCGTCGATCTTTGACACCCGCTGGAAGAACGCTATTGCCTACGTTTCCCCGACCTACTACGGCCTGAACGTTACCGCCGCTTACGTGGCTAACGAAAACAAGACCTTCCACAACATCAGCACCGCCGCTGCTAACACCACCGGCTACGATGTGGGTCTGAAGTACGCCAATGGCCCGATCATGGCTGCTGCCACCTACAACGCTGTTAGCCTCGGCAACGACGCTGGCACCAACGTTGGTGACTTCCGTATCGGTGGTTCCTACGACTTCGGCATCGCCACCGTCCGTGCCCTGTACGACCGTGCCCGTGCTGACCACTTCGGTGGCGCCAAGGTTACCCAGAACGTCTTCGGTCTGGGCGGCACCTTCAACGTGACCCCGGCTGGCAAGATCCTGGCTCAAGCCTACTTCGCGGGCGACCTGAAGGCTAATGGCTCCAGCGCCAGCGACACCGGCGCCAAGCTGTTCGAAATTGGTTACGAGCACAGCCTGTCCAAGCGCACCATGCTGAAGGCTGTGTACGCTCACCTGAACAACGACAACAACGCTCGTTACGATTTCGGTAACAACGCTGTTGGCCTGAGCACTGTTGCTGGCACCACCGGCGCTACCGTTCAGGGTATCCAGCTGGGCCTGCGTCACTCCTTCTAATTCAGACTTAGTCTGAATCGGAAATTGACGGGCACCTTAGGGTGCCCGTTTTTCATGGGTTTGTCGTTCGGTGTAGTGAGGGACTGACCCAAAAGCAAATGGCCACCGTTTGGTGGCCATTTGCTTTTGGGGTCTAGAGAAGCTTTATCGGTCGATCTGCACCAAGTTGTCCCGATGGATCAGCTCCGGCTCTTCCGAAAAACCGAGCAGCTCCTCGATTTCGCTCGATGCGTGGCGGGCGATGCGGCGGGTGTCGTTGCTAGCGTAGTTGATCAGGCCGCGGGCGACTTCCTTGCCGCTTTCGCTACGGCAGGCAACGACGGAGCCGCGGAAGAATTCGCCTTCAACGGCGATCACACCGATCGGCAGTAGACTCTTGCCATCTTTCAGGGCTTCGATGGCGCCGGTGTCGAGCGTCAGGCTGCCGGCCAGTTGCAGGTGGTCGGCTAGCCACTGCTTGCGGGCCGCCAGCGGCGTGCTGGTGGCGTAGAGCAGGGTGCCGATGCTGTCGCCGGCGGCAACGCGCAGCAGTGCGTCTGTTTCACGGCCGCTGGCGATGCAGGTGTGGGCGCCGCTGCGGGCGGCGCGCTGCGCTGCTCGGACCTTGGTGATCATTCCGCCCTTGCTGATGCCGGTGCCGGCGCCGCCGGCCATGGCTTCTAGGGCTGTATTTTCGGCGCGGTCCTCGGAGATCAGCGTGGCAGCCGGGGCCTTGCGCGGATCCGCGGTGTATAGGCCTTGCTGGTCGGTCAGGATGATCAGCGCGTCGGCGTCGATCAGGTTGGCAACCAGCGCGCCGAGGGTGTCGTTGTCGCCGAATTTGATTTCATCGGTGACGACAGTGTCGTTCTCGTTGATGATCGGCACAACGCCCAGTTCGAGTAGTGTGACGAGGGTCGACCGGGCGTTGAGGTAGCGCGTGCGGTCGGCCAGATCCTCGTGGGTCAGCAGAATCTGTGCGGTGTGCAGCCCATTCTGCGAGAAGACGCTTTCGTAGGCCTGGGCAAGGCCCATCTGGCCGACGGCTGCCGCCGCCTGTAGTTGGTGCATTTCCTGAGGGCGGCTGGTCCAGCCCAGGCGCTGCATGCCGGCTGCGATGGCACCGGAGGAGACGAGGACGATTTCCTTGCCGGAGGCAGCCAGGGCGGCAATCTGCCGGGCCCAGTCGGCCAGGGCTTCGACGGCCAGGCCTTCGCCGTTGTTGGTGACGAGGGCGCTGCCAACCTTGACGACTAGTCGGCGGGCGTTACGAATTGCGGATCTCATCGTCGTCGTCTTCGTCTTCGTAATCGGTTTGGTCGTCTTCGATGTAGTCGGCGTCGTCCGCTTCTTCCTCTTCATTGATGCCGGCGGCGGCGCGGGCTGCGGCTGCGGCATCGGCGGCTGCCTGGGCGGCAGCCTTTTCTTCGTCGAGGATGTCCTGGATCGCGAAAACCACTTCCTGGCAGCCGGCGCGGCTGATGGCGGATACCTCGAAATGGCGCTCCACAGGACCGTAGGCTTCGAGGAAGGCGGTGATGCGTTCCTTGCGTTCGTCGTCGTCGGGAATGAGGTCGAGCTTGTTCAGGACCAGCCAGCGGCGCTTGTTGACCAGTTCCTCATCGTACTTGCGCAGTTCCTCGACGATCGCGTGGGCATCGCGGACAGGGTCGGCCTCCGGATCGAAGGGTGCGATGTCCACAATGTGCAGCAGGATGTGCGTGCGCTGCAGGTGGCGCAGGAACTGGTGGCCGAGGCCGGCGCCGTCAGCGGCACCCTCGATCAGGCCGGGGATGTCGGCGATGACGAAGCTGCGGTTCTCGGAGGTGCGTACCACGCCCAGGTTGGGGGCGAGGGTGGTGAAGGGGTAGTCGGCAACCTTCGGTTTGGCGGACGAAACCGCGCGGATGAAAGTGGACTTGCCTGCATTGGGCATGCCGAGCAGGCCCACATCGGCCAGCACCTTGAGCTCCAGGTTGAGGCTCTTGCGTTCGCCTTCCTGGCCCATGGTCTTCTTGCGGGGCGCGCGGTTGGTACTGGTCTTGAAGTGCAGGTTGCCAAGACCGCCGCGACCGCCCTTGGCGATCAACACACGCTTGCCGTCGTGGTCCAGGTCGGCGATGACCTCGCCGGTCTCCTGCAGGGAGATGATGGTGCCGACCGGCATGCGCAGCTCGATATCGTCGCCGCCCTTGCCGTAGCAGTCGGCGCCGCGGCCGTTCTCGCCCCGTTCGGCGAGGAAGGTGCGCTTGTAACGGTAGTCGATCAGGGTGTTCAGGTTGCGGTCGCCGACGGCGTAAACATCGCCACCCTTGCCGCCGTCGCCGCCGTCCGGGCCGCCCATGGGGATGTATTTTTCGCGGCGAAAAGTGGCGGCGCCGTTCCCGCCGTCGCCGGCGATGACTTCAATACGGGCTTCGTCGAAAAACTTCATGGGAGCTTCCGGTTGGGGCGTTTGGTGATGCCCTGAAAGAAAAAAGCCCTATCCACAGATAGGGCTTTGAGCGTGCGCGAGCTGAAATTATTCAGCGGCGGCGGGCACGATGTTCACGGTGCGACGCTTGTTGGCGCCCTTGACGGTGAACTGAACGGTGCCTTCGGTCAGCGCGAACAGGGTGTGATCCTTGCCGATGCCGACGTTTTCGCCCGGGTGGTATTCGGTGCCGCGCTGGCGAACGATGATGTTGCCGGCGAGGACGAACTGACCGCCGTAGCGCTTGACGCCAAGGCGTTTGCTTTCTGAGTCGCGGCCGTTACGTGAACTGCCGCCAGCCTTTTTGTGTGCCATGTCGGATTCTCCTTAGGCCGAGATCGCGTCGATGCGCAGCTCGGTGTAGTTCTGACGGTGACCCTGATGCTTCTGGTAGTGCTTGCGACGACGCATCTTGAAGATCTTGATCTTGTCGTGACGGCCGTGGGAAACCACGGTGGCCGTGACGGTGGCGCCAGCCACAACGGGGGTGCCGATCTTGACCGACTCGCCTTCGCCGACCATGAAGACTTGGTCGAGAGTGATTTGCGAGTCCACGTCAGCCGGTATCTGTTCTACTTTGAGTTTTTCGCCGACGACGACGCGATACTGCTTGCCGCCGGTTTTTATGACCGCGTACATGGATGTACTCCGAGTAAAGAGTTTGCAGGAAACGCGCAAGTATACGTGAACGCGTAGCTGACGTCAAATCACCGTTGACATGCCGGCATTCATGGGAAGCGCAGCAGGATGCGCGCGCCGGCTGGGACATCGGAGCGCTCCAGATAGCCGATCAGATTTGGTATGTCGGTCAGCCACTGACGCGCCTCTGCAACCGAGCCCGCCTCCCGCGGTGGCAGGGCGCGACCGGTAAATACCTGGCGTGACCAGTAGGCCCGGATCTGAGCCGGGTTCTTGCCCGTGAGCTTCAGGTAGAAGTCGTCGCGCAGCATGCCGTTGGGCAGGTCGATGAGTTTGACCGGTGTGCCGTCGGCCAGCGTAGTGGTGTTGCCGAGGTAGAGGTTTTCGGCGCGTTCATGGTTCAGCTCGATGCCGGCGCTGCGGGCGCTGGCAACCAGCACGAGTTCCGCCTTGCTCAGGCCGGGGGCGAGCAGGGCTGCGACTGTCAGGAGGATTCTGGCCAGGCGCATGGGCTTTAGAAGATGAAGTCCACTGCCACGCTCAGGACGTGGGTCGGACCGTCAGGCTTCAGGTAGTCGCCCAACTGTTCGGGCAGGAGGACACCGAGTCCGCCTGGGCCGGGCTGGATGCGTTCGAACTGGGCCTTGATGGCCACATTGCGTCCCGTATCCCAGCGAAGGCCGGCACCGATACTGCGCTGGGCCTTGTTGCGCCCGGCATTGAAGGCGCTCAGGCCGTTGTCGAGTGCGCCCACGCCGGTGACGGCACTGCTGACCGGGGCGGTTTCCCGCTGGCGGGCAAGAGTGAGGTAGGGCGTGAGGCTGCCGATGCGGTAGCCGGCGGTGAGATACCAGCCGATTCCGGAGTCGATGTAGCGGTCCACATTGCGGCGGGCAACTTCGGCAATCAGCAGTAGGCGGTCCTGGTCATATTGCAGCCCCGCGGACATGAAACTGGCCTTGCCGTCACTGCCGGAAAGCTCGGGAACAATGGCACCGTGGCCGCTGGTCACGAGGGCTTGTTGCAGATTCTGGAAAAAAGCGTCGGACCAGCGCAGGGACATGTCGGCCCAGGCGTAGCTGATCTGCGCCGTGAGGCCGTTCCAGTTGAATGATGATTTCAGGCCGTGGATCTTGTCGAGATTGGCCGAGCCGCCGCGGATATTCATCGCGCTGTGCCCGGTGTAGGCATGCACTTCGACGTTGGTACTGCCGAACTGCGTGCGATACAGGGCGTCGGCGCCGTCGATGTCGGACAAGGGGTTCAGGCTGTAGACCTCGACCGGAGGCCGGATCCACGGATTCGCGTAATTCAGGTTCAGCGAGTCCGAGTACATGAAGAAGGGCAGGCGGGTGCGCCCGATCCGCAGAAGTAGTTCGGGCGTGGCCTGGTAGCTGACGAAGGCCCAGGTGACGCGTGGGTCGTAGCTGCCGGTGGGGCTTTTGCGGACGACCGATTGCAGGGTCAGGTCGAGGCGATTGCCAATCTGCAGGGATCCCTGCAGGCCGAGAACGGAGTCGACGGACAGGTCGAAGGCGGAGCGGGCGCCCGAGTCGCTGACACTGTTGGCGCGGAAAGCGCGCGCGGCATTGTCGGTTCGCGCCGCGCCCAGGGTGCCGAAGCCGGACAGGCTCAGCGGCGAAGGGGCGTCCGCGTGCACCGGCTGTGTGGCGAGGACTGCAAGGGACAGCAGCAGGGTCGTGAGTCGCGTCATGGGGCACTCCTCTGGGCTTCTAGCCGATGCCGGATCTGGTCGGCCGGTTCGGCTGCGGCAAACAGATAGCCCTGGCCGTAGTCGCAGCCCAAATCCCTGAGCATGTCGGCCTGGCTGGATGTTTCGATACATTCCGCGACCACGCTCATGCCCAGTTCGTGTGCCAGGCGGATGCTGCCGGCCACGATGGTGCGCAGGCGCGGCATGGTCTCGATCTCGCGGACAAAGGAGCCGTCCAGCTTGATCGTGTCGCAGGGAATCGAGTGCAGGTAGCTGAGGGACGAGTAGCCGGTTCCGAAGTCGTCGATGAGGATGCGCAGGCCCTTCGCCCGTAGCTTGCCGAGCTGATGCATCGCCAGTTCCTTGCGCGTGACGAGGGTGCCCTCGGTGATCTCCAGCTTGAGGGCGCCGGGGGGCAGGCCGTGGCGTTCGATGCAGGCGACGATCTGGTCGGCCAGATCTGGCTGGCTGAGCTGGCGCGCTGACAGGTTGACGCTGATCGACAGGTTCTGGTCTATCAGGCCCTGCTCGCGCCAGCGCTTCAGGCACACGCAGCTCTGCTCGAGCATCTGCATGCCGAGCTCGTGGACCAAGCCGAGGGATTCGGCGACGGGAATGAACACGTCCGGGCCGATGCGCCGGGCGCTGGCCTGAGGCCAGCGGACGAGGGCCTCGAAGCCGATCATGCGGCCGTCGCGCAGGTCCACGATGGGTTGGAAATGGGCGACCAGCTGACGCTCGTTCAGTGCCGCCCGCAGCTGGGATTCCAGCTGCAGGTCGCGGAGGACCTGCTGGTGCATGGCCGACTGGAACACCGTGATGGAGGCCTCTGCGCTGCTGCGGGAGCGGTGCATCGCATTGTCGGCATCGCGCATCAGGTCTTCGGCGCTGTGGAAGCCGCCGCTGCCGAGGACCACGCCGATGCGGGTCTTTGGGTAGAGCATGTGGCCATTGAGTTCGGCGTTTTCGGCCAGCCGGGTTTGCAGGTTTTCCGAGAAGCGGATCGCCTCACCGGCGTCCGGGATGTCGTTGAGCAGCACTGCGAACTGGTCGCCTGCTACCCGTCCGACCACGTCGCCGGGGCGCGCCAGCGCACTGATGCGCGATGCGACCAGGCGCAGCAAGTCGTCTCCGGCGGCGTAGCCGAGGCTGTCGTTCACCACATGGAAGCGTTCGATGTTGACGTGTAGTACCGCAAACAGATTGTCGGTGACACGGTCCGCGTGGCGCAGGGTGTTCTGCAGGTGCTCGACGAACAAGGCCCGGTTGGCCAGTCCGGTAAGGCCGTCGTGGAGGGCGTCGTGGATCAGCTGGTCCTCGGCGCGCTTGCGCAGGTGAATGTCGCTGATCGAGCCGGCCATGCGGATCGCCCGTCCGCTGGTGGGGTCGTAGACGGCCATGCCGCAGATGAGGATCCAGCGGTAGTCGCCGTCGGCATGGCGGATCCGGTGCTCGGCCATCAGCTGGGCGGATTCCCGCTTCAGGTGGGCGATCACGCGAAGGCGGAAGGGCTCCCGATCGTCCGGGTGAAGGTGGTCGATGATCGAGCGTTTGTCGTCGGTGAAGGCCTTGAAGGACAGACCGAGAATTTCGGCGAAGCGCGGCGCGAAATAGGTCTTGTTGTTGGCGATGTCCCAGTCCCACAAGCCGTCGTTGGCGGCCCGGGTGGCGAGGGCGTAGCGCTCCTCGCTGAGGGCCAGCTGGCGGGCGGTGCTTTCCAGTTCCTGAATGCGCGATTGCAGCGCGGCGGCCATGCGGTTGAAGTGGCGGCACAGTTGCGCAAGTTCGTCGTTGCCTTGCTCCGGCAGGCGGTGGGACAGGCGTCCCGCGGCGATGGCCTGGCTGCCGCGCAGCAGGCGCCCGAGGTTGCGGGTCAGCAGGTAGCCGATGGCCCCGAGCAGCAGCAGGGTGAGGAGAACTTCAACGCTGGCGATCGCGATGCCCTGATTGAGGATGCGTTGCTTGGCCAGGACCAGCGGGGTGACGGATACGCCGAACTGTACCGAGCCGACCTGGTTGTGCTCCAGCAGCACGGGGCGCCGCACATGGATCAGGGTTTGGCTCACATAGCTGCCAGCGCTGTCCTCGTTCGGCGGCGGCAGGACGTCCATCTCGGGCAGGCCGGCGCGGACTCGGAGCTGCCCCGTGCTGTCGGTGATGCGCACATAGATCAGGCCTTCCCGGCTGCCGCCGAGCAGTTCGCCAAGGGCGTCCTGCAGATCCTGGTAGCGCCCCTGCGGCACGTAGGCGGCGGTCACCACATTGAGCATGGCGGCGTTCTGGGTGATCAGGGTGCCGAGACTGCCCGTTGTTGCCTCGTTGATAAGTCGCCCGCTGTTGGTCAGCAGCAGGGTCAGCATGACCACCTGAACCACGGTGCTGGCCAGCAGCAGACGGACGCGGATCGATAGCTTGCTCAGCATCGTGTCGGGCCTTGGGTGGTTGTGGTGGGGCGGTAGATCGGGGTTCGCTGGGGCCGGAATGAATTGGGCATCGAACCGTATTCACTTGTACTCGGCTATTTTGCCAATAGCTTGAGTCAAGTGCATCTCTGATGGCATATCGAGTGTGGGTAATTCCACGGGCATTGGTCGTGGGGCGGCGGTGGGGCAAGCCGCCGCAGGCTTGCCATGCCCATGGCGGGCGATTGCCGCGCCATGGGGAGGCCGCCGGAAGGGCGGCCGGGCAGAGGGCCTGGTTGTTACTTCTTCCAGGTATCCCGCAGGGTGACGGTACGGTTGAAGATCGGCGCTCCGTCCTGGGTATCGACTCGGTCGGCGACGAAATAGCCGTGCCGTTCGAACTGGAAGCGGGCTTCCGGCTTGGCGGCGCGCAGGGCCGGTTCGAGTTGGGCAGTAATGACCTTCAGGCTGTTCGGGTTGATGTCGTCGAGGAAGTTGCGTTCCAGGTCTTCGGCATCGCCTTCCCGGCGAGCGCCCGGATAGGCATGGGCGAACAGGCGGTCGTAAAGACGCACTTCGGTGGTGTAGGCGTGCGCCACCGATACCCAGTGCAGATTGCCCTTTACCTTGTAGTTGTCGGCGCCTGGCGTGCCTGACTTGGAGTCGGGCATGTATTCGCACAGCACTGCGGTCACGTTGCCGTCCGCATCCTTCTCGCAACCGGTGCACTTCACAACGAAGCCGTAGCGCAGGCGCGCCATGTTGCCCGGATAGAGGCGGTGATAGCCCTTGACCGGGGTTTCCATGAAGTCTTCGCGCTCGATCCACAGCTCGCGGCTGAAGGGCATCTCGCGCTTGCCGAGCTCCGGGTGCAAAGGATGGTTGGGGGCGTGGCAGCGTTCGGTCTGGCCTTCCGGGTAGTTGGTGATGATCAGCTTGAGCGGATCGAGCACGGCGACGCGGCGTTCGGCGGCTTCGTTGAGGTGTTCGCGCATGCAGTCTTCCAACACGCTCATGTCGATCCACGAGTCGGACTTGGAGACGCCGATGCGCTCGGCGAACATGCGGAAACCCTCCGGCGTGAAGCCACGGCGGCGGGCGCCGACGAGGGTCGGCAGGCGCGGGTCGTCCCAGCCGGCCACGTGCTTCTCGTCCACCAGCTGGATCAGCTTGCGCTTGGACAGCACCACGTAAGTGAGGTTGAGGCGGGCGAACTCGATCTGGCGCGGGACCGGGCGCGGGAAGAAGCCACCGTCGGCGAGGCTGTCCAGCAGCCAGTCGTAGAAGGGCCGCTGGTCCTCGAACTCGAGGGTGCAGATGGAATGGGTCACGTCCTCCAGCGCATCCTCGATCGGATGGGCGAAGGTGTACATCGGATACACGCACCAGCGGTCACCGGTGCGGTGGTGGGTGGCGTGGCGGATGCGGTAGATGGCCGGGTCGCGCAGGTTGATGTTGGGCGAGGCCATGTCGATCTTGGCGCGCAGGATGTGGGTGCCGTCGGGGAATTCGCCGGCCTTCATACGCTGGAAGAGTTCGAGGTTCTCGGTGACGCTGCGGTTGCGATAGGGGCTGTCCTTGCCGGGGGACGACAGGGTTCCGCGATAGGCGCGCATCTCCTCGGCGGACAGGGAGTCCACATAGGCCTTGCCGACGGTGATCAGGTGCTCGGCCATCGCGTACATCTTGTCGAAGTAGTCCGACGCGAAGTACAGGTGCTCGCCCCAACTGAAGCCCAGCCACTGCACGGCCTCGATGATGGCGTCGACGTACTCCTGCTCTTCCTTGGTCGGATTGGTGTCGTCGAAGCGCATGTGGCAGGCGCCGCCATAGGCTTCGGCGAGGCCGAAGTTCAGGCAGATGCTCTTGGCGTGGCCGTAGTGCAGGTAGCCGTTGGGCTCCGGCGGGAAGCGGGTCTCGACCCGTCCGTCCCATTTGCCGAGGCGACGGTCCTCGTCGATGAGGCTGCGGATGAAATTGCTGGGCGTTGCGGCTTCTGCGGCCGGGGAAGTGGGTGCAGTCATCTGGTCTTACCTTGACGGGCGGGCTGTGGGCCGCCGGAATGCCGGGTGAAAAATGTTGCGATTGTATCCGATGGGCGCCGGGCGACGGGCAGGCCGGCAGGGCGTGAATTTTCGCACAGGCAGTTGCCGACTCGTTGCGACTTCGCGCCGGGTGCGCATTGTTAGGCATTTGGCGGGCTGACGTTTGGGTAAAACGGTGCCGGTTGGCGGGGCAATGAGCCCTGCAGCTGTTGCTGATCCTGTTTCTGGTGAGCCCCCTGATGCATCGAATTCCCGCCAAGTCCTTCTTCCGGCCCGTCGCCTGGGTCCGCCCCCTGTGGCGGCGTCCGGCGGCGGGCAAGACGCCGTCGCCGCGGGCAAACGGAGTGCCCGGTGAGCTGGCCCTGGACCTGGACATCCTGATGGCCCTGCCGGGGGTGAACGGCAATCGTGCGGCGCCCATGCTGAAGCGCCTGCTGCCCCTGTTCGTTGCTGAAACCGAGCGCCATGTGCAGGGCTTGCGGGAGGGGCTGGCCGCCGGTAACGCGGAGGCCGTGCGTGCCCTGGCCCACAAAATGAAGTCGGGCTGTCATGCCATGGGTGCGTTGCGCCTGGCGGCCCGTGCCCGGCGCCTGGATGAACGGATCAAGGCCGGAGAGGCGCCGCGGGGGCAGGACGTGGAGGGCATTGCCGATGCTTGGGAGGCCTGTCGGCTGGCTTTGCAGAAGGAAGGTCTGATCGGGGAAGATGCGCCAAAGTGAAGAGAGTCCGGCGGAGGGGCCGGCAGGGACGATGACTGATAGCGAACGCGCGCACATCCTGGTGGTGGATGACGATCCGCTGACCCGCATGATGGCCACCGAGGCTTTGCGGGAAGGGGGATTCGAGGTTTCGGAAGCCGAGGACGGCGCGCAGGCGCTGAGCTTGTTTGGCGAGGCTCCGCCCGATCTGGTGCTGCTTGACGTGATGATGCCGGGCCTCAGCGGTTTCGAGGTGTGCCGCCGCCTGCGTCAGCTGCCGGAAGGGCGCCTGGTGCCGGTGATCATGCTGACCGGTCTCGATGATGGCGAGTCCGTCGAGGAGGCTTTCGATGCCGGCGCGACCGACTTCATCTCCAAGCCGATCAACTGGACCCTGTTGCGTTTCCGTATCCGCTATGTGCTGCGTTCCGCCGAGGCCATGCAGGAGCTGAGCCTAAGCCAGGAGAGCCTGTCCAATGCCCAGCGCATCGCCCGTCTGGGCAGCTGGGAGTGGGCCGTCAAGACCGGGCGGGTGCGTCGCTCGGCCCAGTTCTACCGTCTCTTCGGCAGCGACCGGGAGCGCTTCGGCGAGGCTATGGAGGCGGTTCTCGAATATGTCTATGGCCCTGACCGCAGCGCCGTGCAGGCGGCCCTGGCCGCTGCCCGCGACGGCGTCGGCTTCCAGCTGACCTATCGTGTCGTATGGCCGGATGGCAGCGTGCGGACGGTGCAGGAGACCGTCGAGCCGGCCCGCCGTAGCGACGGACGTGGCGCCGGCGGGTTGCTGATGGAAGGCAGCGTGCAGGACATCACCGAGCAGGTGGAGGCGCAGCGGCGCATCCGCCAGCTGGCCTATTTCGATCATCTGACAGGCCTGCCCAACCGGGAATATTTCCGCGAGAACCTGCTCGGCGCCACTGCCCGGGGGTTGCGCTACGACAGCCGCTGTGCGGTGATGGTGGTGGATATCGACCGTTTTGCCCGGATCAACGACAGCCTGGGGCCGGACCGGGGCGACCAGGTGCTGCAGCTGATCGCCCATCGGCTGCGTGAGAGCATGGGAGACCGCCAGCCGGCCGAGGCGCCGGGGAGCAGCTTGTCGACCCGTTTCCGGGTAGCCCGCCTGGCCGCCGACGAGTTCGGTGTGCTGGTCAATGACGTGGAGTCGGTGGCCGAACTGCTCGATACCGCGGAGCGCCTGCTGCAGGTGGTGCGGGCCCCGATCCGCGTGCCGGGGCAGGAGATCACCCTGTCGGCGCGGATCGGCGTGGCGGTGATGCCGGATCACGCCACCGATGCGGATGCCCTGCTGAAGGCCGCTGAGACTGCCCTCAACCATGCCAAGCGTGGCCGTGGCGATCCGCTGGCGCTGTTCTCCGAAGACATGAAGGTGGCCGCCTTCCTGCGCTTCACCCTGGAGAGTGATCTGCGCCGCGCCATCGGCGAGGACGAGATGAACATGTGCTATCAGCCGATCATCGACGTGAAGCGTCGCGCGGTGGTCAAGGCCGAGGCCTTGCTGCGCTGGCCCCACGCCAGCCGCGGGGCGGTGCCGCCGCCGGAGTTCATCTCGCTGGCCGAGGAGACCGGGCTGATCGTGCCGCTGACCCGCCGCGTGCTCGAGAAAGTGTGCGCCGATCTGCTCCGCCTGGAGCACAGGCTGGCAGCGGATTTCCGCATCAGCATCAACCTGTCCGGGGTGAACTTCATGGACGCCCAGCTGATCCCCACCGTGCGCGAGGTGCTGGCGATGACGGGAGTGGCCCCGTCACGGCTGGAGTTCGAGCTGACCGAGACCGTGCTGATGCGCGACCTCGACCACGCCACGGCCATCCTTACCCAACTGCGCGATATGGGCGTGCGCGTGGCGGTGGACGACTTCGGTACCGGCTATTCGTCGCTCGCCTACCTGCGCCGGCTGGCGGTGGATGCGCTGAAGATCGACCGTTCCTTCGTCAATGAACTCGACGACGGGCAGGGCGTCGCGATCGTCGAGGCGGTGATTGGCCTGGCCCACAGCCTAGGGCTGGAGGTGGTGGCCGAGGGCGTTGAGACGGTTGCCCAGCTTGATGCCCTGATTCGGCGGGGGTGCCATCTGATCCAGGGCTATCTGTTCGCGATGCCGATGAGCTGTGCGGCGCTGGCCGACATGTTCGGCAGCGCCTATTTCATTCCCGAAGAGGTTTTGCCGCTGCTGCCGCCGCTGGCGGACTGACGCGGCGCCTACTTGCGTTCCGGGCGGATGGCGATCGCCAGCCGGATGCCCTCTGACGCCTCCAACTCGCGCAGTTGGCGAATCAGGTTGTCGTCGAGCACGAAGTCCGCTGCCAGTAGCATCACTCCGTCGCGGGTCACCAGGTCGCGCGCCAACACCATGCCGGCCTTGAGGGACGAGGGCGTGTGTTCGTTGCCGATGGCGGCGGCGGTGTCGCCAGCCCCCAGCTCGGCAATCAGCGCATCCACCACCTGCGGGCAGTAGCGCTTGCCGCGGTTCTGCTGGATGAAGGCGACGGCTTCCTCGGCCTTTAGCTTGCGCGGCGACAGGGTTCCGATCTGCAGGCCGTCGAAATCGTTGGCCACCGCCAGCACCCGCGCGCCGTAAGGAATTGCCAGGCCCGACAGGCGGTCGGGGTAGCCTTGGCCGTCCCAGCGTTCGTGGTGGCCGCGGATGAAGGTGCCGGCCCGACGCAGGTTCTCCAGCCCCATCAAGGCCGCCTGGCCGGTGACCGGATGCTTGCGCATTACGCCGAGCTCGTCGCCGCTCATGTGGGACACCGGCTTGCCGAGCAGTTCGTCGGGTAGGCCGATCTTGCCGATATCGTGGAGCAGGCCGGCGATCATCACGTCCTGGGCTTCAGCTGGTGCAAAGCCGAGCCGGTTGGCGAGCTTGCGGCCGAGGTCGGCCACTCGGCGGGAATGCCCCGAAATGAGACCTTCGCGCAGCTCGATGAGGTTGGAGAACACCCGGATCGAGGTCAGGAAGTGCTGCTTGAGCTTCTCGTGGGCGCTCTTCAGCTCGGCGGTGCGCGCCTCGACCTTCTGCTCGAGGCTGGCGTTGAGGTTCTTCAATTCCTCGTTCTGGGCGCGGGTCAGAGCCTCGAGGCGGCTCTTTTCCCGCTCCAGCGCCTTGCGCTCCAGGGCTTCCCGCACGGTCAGGACCACGTCCTGGTCGTTCCAGGGCTTGGCGATGTAACGGGCGATCTGGCCGGCATTGATGGCGGCGATGGTCGAGTCCATGTCGGCGTAGCCGGTGAGCAGCAGGCGCACTGTGTCCGGATGGCGCGTCCGCGCCTCGGCGAGGAAGGTGGCGCCGTCCATGCCCGGCATGCGCATGTCCGAGATGATCAGGTCCACATGCTCCTTCGCCAGTACCTCCAGGCCTTCGGCGCCGCCGCCGGCCGTCAGTACGGTATAACCGTGGGGGCGGAACAGGCGTCGCAGGGAGGACAGGATGTTGGCTTCGTCGTCCACGCAGAGGATCGTGAAGCTGGCGTTGTCGGTGTTCGGGGCAAGGGTCATTGGGGGGCTCCAGCCGGGGCCTGGCGATGGATGGGCAGGGTGATGCGGAAGGTGGTGCCGACGCCGGGCGTGCTGCTTACGGCGATCTGGCCCTGGTGCTTCTGGATGATGCCGTAGGACAGGGACAGGCCGAGCCCGGTGCCCTTGCCAACCGGCTTGGTGGTGAAGAAGGGATCGAAGATCCGGTCGCGTACCTCCGGTGGCATGCCGCTGCCGTTGTCGGCCACCTCGATCCACACTTCGTCCCCCGCCGTGCCGGTGCGCACGGTGATGGTGCCGTGGCGGTCGTCGGGCATGGCCTGGGCGGCGTTCACGAAAAGGTTCATGAAGACCTGGTTGAGCTGCGGCAGCAGGCATTCGACGAGCGGCAGGTTCCCGTATTCGCGCACCACGTCGGCCTTGTACTTGATCTCGTTGTTCGCGATGTTGAGGGTGCTGTCGAGGCCGTGGTGCAGGTCGGCGGCCTGCCACTCCTGGCTGGTGTCGGCGCGGGAAAAATCGCGCAGGTCCTGCACGATCTTGCTGACCCGTTCGGTGCCCTCCTGGGACTCGCTGATCAGCTGGCTGATGTCATCCCTCAGGAAGTCGAAGTCCGCCGCTTCCCGGGCCGCCTCGATGCGCGCCTGTTCGGTGGCCGGCAGGGCCGCTGAGCAGGCTTCGTAAACGTCGAGCACCTCCAGCATCTGCGTCATGTAGCCCTTGAGGCTGCGGATGTTGGAATTGACGTAGCCGATCGGGTTGTTGATCTCGTGGGCGACACCGGCGGCGAGCTGGCCGATGGAGGCGAGTTTCTCGGACTGGACCAGTTGCTGCTGGGTTTCCTGCAGGCGGCAGTTGAGCTCGGTGAGTTCGGCGTAGCGCTTCAGCAGTTCCGTCTCGGCGGTTTCCCGCCGCGCGATGTCCTGTTCGAGGGAGGCCTTGGCTTGCTGGAGCTGGGCGGTGCGCTCGGTGACCTTGGCTTCCAGCTCGGCCTGCATGGTGCGCAGTTCCATTTCGGCGTTCTTGCGCTCGGTGATGTCCTGCAAGGTCTCGATGGCCCCGATCACTTCACCGAGGGCGTTGCGCAGCGGCGCCGCGGTGAAGTACAGCCAGCGCCCGTGTTCGCCCATCCGCGGGAAGAAATCTTCTGCCTCGTAGGCGCCGTCGATCACCGGCGAGCGGCGCAGCTTCTTGTCCCCGTAGAGGTGAAGCAGGCTGTCGATTTTGCCGGATACGATCAGGTCGGCCATGATTGGCCGCTCGCTCGGGTAAAAGGCGGCCCATTGGCGGGACGTGCCGACCATTTCGCTGGTCGGGATGCCGATGACCTGCTCGCAGGCGTGATTCCAGTGGGTGACGGTGTGGCGGGCGTCGATGACCAGGGTCGGTACCGGGTCGCCGTCGATGATCTGGGTTAGCAGTTGCTGGGCCTGCTGCTGGGCGGCTTCGGCCTGCTTGCGGACGGTCACATCGATGAAGCAGTCGATCACCGTGCACTCGCCGAGGATGTCCTGATGGGAGATCGACAGTTCGACCCAGCGCAGATCCCCCTGGCGGGTGACGATGGCAGTCTCGCAGCGGCAGACGGGGGCATCGTCCCACAGATGGGCCTCGCTGCGTTCGCGGATGCGCGCCTGGGCGTTGGGTTGGAAGAAGGCCCAGTAATCGAGCGTGGCTAGCTCGGCCGGTGAGCAGCCGGTGAGGCGCGCCATGGTCCGATTGGCGAACAGGATCTTACCGCCCCGGTGCAGCGCGATCCCGGCGCTGACGGATTCGGCGAGGGGGAACAAGCTGGCGGGCAGCGGATAGATGTCGTCGTCGTGCATGGCTCAGCCCAGCATCAGCCGGTAGCTGTCGAAGCGGGATTGGGTCTCGGCAAGGATGGCCAGCAGCGCATCCCAGTCGAGGCCGAGGCTGGCTACGGCGCCTTCCTGCAGGCTGGCAACCTGGCTGTCCTCGGCCTCGTCAAGGTCGAGCGCCTGGGCGATCGCGTCGGCGTAATGGACGATGGCCGCCAGCCCGTCCGCCTTGCCCTGCCCGGGTTGGTGATGCCATGCCAGGGCGTCCACGATGTCGTCGGGAAAGTGCCAGTGCCCGGCAAGGGCGGCGCCCACCGCAGTGTGGTCGAAACCGAAGAGTTCGAGCTCGGCCTCCTGCAGCGTGCAGTCCTGCTCCCGGGCGTTGGCGAGCGCGGCTGCGTAGCTGGCCGGGTAGAGGACGACCAGCGCGAGGCGTCCGATGTCGTGCAGCAGGCCCGCAATGAAAAGGGCTTCCGATGGGCGGCCCAGGCGCTTGCCGATGGCCTGGGCGGCGGCGGCGGTACCCAGAACGTGGCGCCAGAAGCGCTCCTGGCTGAAGCCCGTACATGGGCCGCCGGGCAGGCTGGCCATCACGGCGGCGGCCAGCACCAGCGAGCGGACCGCCGAGAAGCCCAGCACGACGATGGCGTCGTTGATGGAGGCGACCCGTGATTGCAGGCCGTAGAACGGCGAGTTGGCAACCCGCAGCACGCGGGCGGTGATGGCCTGGTCCTGGGCGATGCGGCGTGCCAGATCGGCCAGGTCAGCCGACGAGGCGTCGGTCTCGGTGAGGGTGTGCAGCAGTTCAAGCGCCACCGCCGGCATGGCCGGCAGGCTGCGAATGCGCCCAGCCACATCGGCGAGGGTCGGGGCGTCGTTCATCGCACCTGCTCCTGACGGAAGGCCAGCACGGCCTGCAGCAGTGCCTGGGCAGCCGGATCGTCGGCGCGGTGGCGGAACAGGTACAGCACCCGCTCGCGGATTTTTTCGCGCCGGCGGGTCAATTCCGCCGGATCGGGGGGCAGGCTGACGCTCAGCGTGGCGATATCCCGGCGGCGCAGGCTGGTGAGGTGCGCGTCGGTGAGGGTCAGGCCAGCGGGCAACAGCACCGTGCCGCGGGCATCCGCGACGGCTTCGGCGAGGATTGCACCAGGCTGGATGGCATCGAGGGGAAGGCGTTGGGTGTCGGTCATGGGCAGGCCGGGTTCCGGCAGGTGAAGCTCAGCAGGGTACCGCGATGGGGGCCGTGGCCGCCGAGGGCGCGGGCCTCTACGTAAAAGTGTGCGTCGCCGCAGCGGGCCTCGCAATGCCCTTCGCCCGCGCTGGCCAGGGTAGTGAGCGGTGCGGGCAATACTTCGTCGGCGCTTACGCCCAGCAGCGGCGCCTGGGCTGCGAACAGGCTTTCAGCGGCCTGGTTGGCGAAGGCGATCATGCCGTTCGGGTCAATGCCGAGCAGCGGCAGCGGCATGACGGCCAGGGCTTCCTGGGCCAGCGTCAGGGCGGCCTCGTCCACGCCGAGGCGGTGTTGCTGGGCGACCAGCAGGGCCTCGAGGCGGGCGTTTATGCGAGCCAGCTCCTGGTTGGCGTGCTGCAACTCGTTGGCGAGGCGCTGGTTCTCGTCGGACAGGGCCTTGCGGCGGAAGGCTTCCTCGATGTTGGCGCGCAGCATCGCGTCGTCCCAGGGCTTGGTGAGGAACTTGTAGATGGCACCTTCGTTGATCGCGTCGGTGACTGACTGCAGGTCGGTATAGCCGGACAGCACCAGGCGCACGCTGTCCGGGCACATGTCCTTGGCCTTGCGCAGGAACTCCACGCCGGTCATGCCGGGCATGCGCTGGTCAGAGACGATCACGTCTACCCGGTTGGCAGCGAGCACCTCTAGGCCTTGCTGGCCGTCGCTGGCGGTGAGGATCGTGTAGCCGTCCCGGCGCAGCAGGCGGCGCAGTGCGGACAGGATGTTGTCCTCGTCGTCCACCAGCAGCAGCGTGCGTTCAGGGGCGGGGCCACGCAACAGGCTGGCGTCGAGCCGCGGGCCGGCGGTGAGCTGTGCCGAGAAGGCTTCGGCTGGCAGTGGGGCGGCGATCAGCGGCCCCTGCAGCGTGTCGGCGCCGGCGGCCGTCATCACCGCCGCGGCCTGGGGGCTGGTGATCTCCGTTGCGCAGATCTGGCGCCCCATGCGGTGGGCGCGGGTCAGCAGGGCCCGCACGATGGCCACCCCTTCCGGCGCCGCCGCCACGTTGTCGACGAGGCGGGCTGGCACCTCGATGCTGTCGACCGGTAGCTGGGCGGTCCACGCCACCCGCGTGCTGGCCGGGCTGGTGGCGCAGATCGCGAAGCGGATGCCGAGCCGGTGCAGTTGCTGCAGGGCGGCCAGCATGTGGTCCGGAATCTCGTCGCGGGACGTGACGATGCTGATTTCGAGGCTGTGGGGCTCCAGCCGGGTTTCCCGCAGGATGGCGCCCAGGGCGTTCGCAAAGTCCGGCTCGCACAGGGCGTCGAGGCGGGCCCCGACGGTCAGTCCTAATGGCCTGCTGGTGCTGGCCTGCCAAGCTGCTGCCTGCAGGCACGCGGTGCGCAGCGTCTCGAGCCCGTCCGTACCGGTGGCGACGGGGGGGGGGGGGTCTGGACGGGGTGAGCCATCCGTAAGGGCTTGCACGCCCACCAGCTCGCCGTCGTGGCAGTCGAAACGCGCTTGGTAGAGCAGGGGAGGTGCCGTCGCGGGCCGGCTGTCGGGGGTGTTCATCGTGTCTCCAAACACGGCGTGCTTCCAGGGGGCGACTTGCGTGGCCTGCCCGGTGCAGCCGGCGCCTCCGCTGCGGAGGCGCTTCTTTTCATGCTCATGATAGCTATCGGCGGCTGCCTTGCAGTTCTTGAGTGCGGGGGGATGGGCGCCGCCATCGCCGGGGCGACTCGTGGAAGCATATATGGGGCACAGGCGGGCGGGCCTGCGTCGCACGGGGTAAAATCCGCAGCCATGTCTGATCATGCCCAACATTTCCCGACGCTGGCCCTCGTCGCAATCGGTATTGGCGCTGCCTTCGGCGCCTGGCTGCGTTGGTGGCTCGGCTTGCGCCTCAATCCGGTGCTGGCCCACATGCCCCTCGGCACGCTGGCGGCCAATCTGCTCGGCGGCTACCTGGTTGGCGTGGCGGTGGCTTTCTTCGCTGCCCGCCCGGAGATCCCGCCGGAGGCGCGGCTGTTCGTCGTCACTGGCTTTCTCGGTGGGCTGACCACCTTTTCGTCCTTCTCGGCGGAGGTCGTGCATCTGATCGATACCGCCCGTTACGGCTGGGCGCTTGGTGCCGCCGCCTTGCATCTGGGGGGCTCCCTGAGCATGACCGCGCTGGGCATGTGGACCGTGCATAGCCTGCGCGGCTGACCACCTGCACCTTTCCCGTGGTCCGTTGCCGCCTGGCGAACGGCCCTTTTCAATCGATTCTGACTGTTTTCCTCCATGGCATCACCGCAACACCGGCCCGACCGTAACGATCCGTACGCCCTGCTTGAAGAGTGCCTGTCGGCTGACCGGCCCGGACTGCGCCGCGACTTGCGCCGCCTGCCCAAGCGCCCGCGCAGCCTCGACGAGCTGCCGGAGGCGCTGCGCCTGCGCATCGCCGATTCGGCGGCCAAATGCATCGCCCGCGCCAACGCGCTGCCCAAGCCAGACTTCCCGCCCGATCTGCCGGTCAACCAGCGCAAGGACGAGATTGCCGCGGCGATCCGCGAGCACCAGGTGGTCATCGTCTGCGGCGAAACCGGCTCCGGCAAGACCACCCAGCTGCCCAAGATCTGTCTGGAACTCGGCCGTGGCGTGTCGGGCCTGATCGGTCACACCCAGCCGCGACGGATTGCCGCCCGCGCCACCGCCAGCCGCATCGCGCAAGAGCTGAAGAGCGAGCTGGGCAGTACCGTTGGCTACAAGATCCGCTTCACCGACCGCATCGGTCCGCAGAGCTACATCAAGCTGATGACGGACGGCATCCTGCTTGCCGAAACCCAGGGCGACCCGCTGCTCTCGGCCTATGACACTCTGATCATCGACGAGGCCCACGAACGCAGCCTGAACATCGACTTCCTGCTCGGCTACCTGCGCCAGCTGCTGGCCAAGCGGCCGGATCTGAAGCTGATCGTCACGTCGGCCACGCTGGACGCGGAGCGCTTTGCCCGCCATTTCGGCACTGAGGACAAGCCGGCGCCGGTGATCGAGGTGTCCGGCCGCCTGTTCCCCATCGAGATGCGCTACCGGCCGGTGGAGCGCGACGAGCCCAAGCCGGCTCGGCCCGGCGAGGCAGCACCGCGCCAGGACAGCCGCGGCCCGGACCGCGACCTCTACGACGCGCTGGTGGATGCCGTTGACGAAGCCCACCGCAGCGGCCCCGGCGACGTGCTGGTTTTCCTGCCCGGCGAGCGGGAGATCCGCGAAGCTGCCGAAGCGCTGCGCAAGGCCCACCACGCCGCCGGCACCGAGATCCTGCCGCTGTTCGCGCGCCAGTCGGCGCAGGAGCAGGCACGGGTGTTTGCGCCGTCGAAGGGGCGTCGCGTGGTGCTGGCCACCAACGTGGCGGAAACCTCGCTGACCGTGCCGGGCATCCGCTATGTGGTGGATACCGGCCTGGCGCGGGTCAAGCGCTACAGCCATCGCAACAAGGTCGAGCAACTGCAGATCGAGAAGGTCGCCCAGTCCGCCGCCCGTCAGCGGGCCGGCCGCTGCGGCCGGGTGAGCGACGGCATCTGCTTCCGCCTCTACGACGAGGACGACTTCAACAAGCGTCCGGCCCACACCGATCCGGAAATCCTGCGTTCATCCCTGGCCGGGGTGATCCTGCGCATGAAGTCCCTCAAGCTCGGCGAAGTTGCCGAGTTTCCGTTCATCGACGCGCCGCTGCCGCGCATGGTGGCGGACGGCTACCAGCTGCTGGCCGAGCTGGGCGCGGTGGAGGAGGTCGAGGGTGCGGCGACGATGAACCTCACGCCGATCGGGCGCGAGCTGGCCAAGCTGCCCCTCGACCCGAAGATCGGCCGCATGATCCTGGCCGCCCGCGATCGGGCCAGCCTCGCCGAAGTGCTGGTAATCGCCGCCGCCTTGTCGACGCAGGACGTGCGCGAGCGCCCGCCCGAGCGGCAGGCCGCCGCCGACCAGGCCCACGCCCGTTTCCGCGGCCCGGAGGAGAGCCAGAAGTCCGAGTTCCTGTGGTACTGGAACCTGTGGAAGGCCTGGGACGAAGTCCAGCGCCACGAGAGCTCCAGCAAGCAGAAGGCCTGGTGCAAGCAGAACTTCCTGTCCTGGCTGCGCCTGCGTGAATGGCGCGACGTGTTCACCCAGCTGCATACCCTGTGCACCGAGCACAGCTGGAAGGAGAACAAGGAGCCGGCCAGCTACGAGGCGATTCACAAGGCTTTGTTGACCGGCCTGATGGGCCACGTGGGTTGCAAGATCGAGGACGCCTCCGGCCCCGCTGCCGGTAGCTACCTGGGCGCCCGCGGCATCAAGTTCTGGCCGCATCCGGGCTCCGCCATCGCCAAGAAGGCCGGCAAGTGGATCATGTGCGCCGAGCTGGTGGATACCTCCCGCCTGTTTGGCCGCTGCCTGGCACGCATCGAGCCGGAATGGCTGGAGGAAGTCGGCGGGCACCTGCTCAAGCGCAATATCTCTGAACCCCACTGGTCGAAGGCCAGCGGCGCGGTACGCGCCTGGGAGCGCGGCACCCTGTACGGGCTGACCGTCTATCCGCGCCGCGGCGTGAGCTACCGGGAGATCGACCCGGCCCTGTGTCGCGAGCTGTTCATCCGCGAAGGCCTGGTGCAGGGCGAGATCGCCGAAGGGCCGGCCCGCGGCATGGCCTTCCTGGCCCATAACCGGCGCCTGGTGGCGGAGATCGAGCGCCTGGAGCACAAGTCCCGCCGCCCCGACGTGCTGGTGGACGAAGAGCTGATCTACGCCTTCTACGATGCCAAGCTGCCGCCGGAAGTGCTCGACATGGCCAGCTTCGAGGCCTGGCGCAAGGCCGCCGAGAAGAAGGCGCCCAAGCTGCTGCAGCTGTCCCGCGACCAGCTGATGCGCCACGACGCCGAAGGCATCACCACCGACCGCTTCCCGTCTAGCCTGGAAGTGCTCGGCCAGAAGCTCAAGCTCGCCTACCTGCACGAGCCGGGCGAGGCCGACGACGGGGTGACGCTGACGGTGCCGCTGGCGATGCTCAACCAGATTCCCGCCAACCGCTGCGAATGGCTGGTGCCGGGCCTGCTCGAAGAGAAGGTGCATGCGCTGCTGCGTACCGTGCCGCAGAAGCACCGCCACCGCTTGCAGCCGATGGCCGAGAGCGCGGCGGCCTTCATGGAGCGTTACGACGCCGGCGAGTTCGACACGGACGAGCCGCTGATCAAGATGCTGCAGCGCTTCGTCGAGGAGCGGGTGTCCCTCAAGCTGCCGATGGAGAGCTTCCGCCCGGAGAACCTCAATCCCCACTGTTTCATGAACTTCCGGGTGCAGGACGAGCACGGCCGCATCCTCGGCCAGTCCCGCAACCTGGCCGAGCTGCGCGCCAAGTTCCGCGATCAGGTGGCGGCGCGCTTCCAGAGCGCGCGTATCGTGCCGGCGGCGCCGGAAGCGCCGCAGCAGAAGAAGGCAGTGCCGCCCGCCGGCGGCAAGGCCGCAGCGGCACCTGCCGCGGCGCCGGCCACCGTTGCCGAAAAGACCTTGTCCGGCTTCACTGGGTGGACCTTCGGCGCGCTGCCGGAACTGCTCGAAGTGAAGGTCGCCGGCCGCGAGATCGTCGGTTTCCCGGCGCTGCACGACGACGGCAACAGCGTGTCCCTGCGTCCCTACGACACTCCGGAGGAGGCTGCCAAGGTCCATCGCGGCGGCCTCGCGCGGCTGTTCGCGCTGGAGCTGTCGGCCCAGGTGAAGGCCATCGAAAAGCTGCCGGGTATTCGTGAGCTGGCCCTGCAGTTCATCAACTACGGCACCGAGGCGGAGCTGAAGGCCCAGCTGGTGACGGCGACGCTGGAGCGCTGCTGTTTGCTGGAGCCGCTGCCGGCGGACGCGGACAGCTTTGCCAAGCGCTGCCAGGAAGCCAAGCCGCGCATCACGCTGGTGGCCCAGGAGCTGATGCGCCTGACCGGCCAGCTGATCGTCGAGCACGCCACGCTGACCAAGCGCCTCGCCGGCCTGAAGACCTTCCCGGACGTGGTCTCCGACATCAATGCCCAGGTGGCTAAGCTGATGCCGAAGAACTTCCTGGTGGCCTTGCCCTACGAGCGCATTGCGCAGATTCCGCGCTACCTGAAGGGCGCCACCGTGCGCATCGACAAGCTGCGCAACAACGCCGCCCGCGACGCGCAGCTGATGGCCGAGTGGCGCAGCCTGGCCCAGCCCTACGAACGGGAATGGCTGGCCAAGGCCAAGGCGGGGGTCACCGACCCGCAGCTGGAGGAATTCCGCTGGTTGCTGGAGGAACTGCGCGTCGGCCTGTTCGCGCAGGAGCTCAAGACGCCGATGCCGGTGTCGGTGAAGCGCTTGCAGAAGATCTGGGAGAGCCGGCCGCGCTAAGGGGAGGGTTGCACCCGGAGTGGGAGCCACTTCGGGCGCAACCGACGTTCAGGTGGCCTGGCATTTCCCGCCGCCGCCCGTCATTCGGCGAAACGGAATTCGATCCGTCGGTTTTGTGCGCGCCCGGCGGGTGTGTCGTTGCTGCTGATCGGACTGTCGGGGCCCGCGCCGCTGGTGCTCAGGCTGGTGGCGGGAATCCCCTTGTCCACCAGGTAGCTGCGGACGGCGTTCGCTCTGGCAAGACTCAGTTCCAGGTTGGACTGACGGTTCCCTGCGTTGTCGGTGTGCCCGATGAGCCGGATTGCGGGTGTATTGATGCGCCGCATGGCTGTTGCCATCTCGTCGAGGATGGCCTTGCCGATAGAGGTCAGGTTCGCCGATCCGCTCTCGAACTCGATGATCCGGTTGGACAGCGTCTGGTCGAGTACGTCCTGGCGGGCGTCTGCAACGGCGAGCGCATTGGTGATCGTATAGCCAGGGCTCACCGACGTGGTGATGGCGTTTGTGATTTGATCCCGTTGCGCCGTACTCGCGACATTGCCCTTCAGGGAAATCCGGGTTCCCGTGCCTCCGCGTCCTTTTCCGGTTGCGCTGAAGGATGGGGGAGGGGCAGCGGAACCGGTCGAGGGATCGAGTATTGCACTGGCTGCCTATGGTGGATTCTTCGGCGTGACCGCAGTCGGCGTCGCAGTGCCGCCTGAGTCGGGCATTCATGGATCAGTAGGATGGCATGCAGCTGATCCGCCCAGATCTCGGCAGCGGTACTCCAGAAGCGGGGAAACCCCCGGAACAAGGGGGGGTTTGGGGTGGTGGGGGGTGGCCCCGTTTGAGGGGGGGGGGGGGGGGGTGGGTGTTACGGGGTTGGAG
>NZ_JAYSDK010000038.1:0-52896 GCF_041914405.1 Zoogloea sp. | reverse complement strand
CTGCGCATTATAAAGAATTATCGAAAACCGTCAACACCATTCGACAAAATAATTTAGACAACACTCACCTTGGCAAACTTTCTCTTGCCCACCTGAAGCACCACAACCTCTCCGGCCTTCAAAACCAACCCCTTCTCGCTCAACTTCTCCCCATTCAATCGCACCCCGCCTTGATCGATCATTCTCAGAGCTTCAGAGGTACTTGCCGTCAAACCCGCTTGCTTCAGGATTGAACTAATTGAAACCCCTTCGCCCCCACCAGGCAAGGAAACTTCAGGAATATCATCGGGGATCGCATTCCGCTGGAAACGCGCCTCAAAGTCCTCCAAGGCCGCCACTGCAGCAGCCTGCCCATGAAAACGAGCCACCAACTCCTGGGCCAGCAGCACTTTTACATCACGAGGATTCCGCCCTCCAGCAATCGACTCACGCAAACCCTTGATTTCCGCAGCCCCCTTAAACGACAGCAAATCGTAGTAACGCCACATGAGATCATCAGAGATGGACATGACTTTTCCGAAAATCTCGTTGGGCGGCTCATAGATGCCGATGTAATTCCCCAGGGATTTCGACATCTTGTTCACGCCATCCAGCCCTTCAAGGAGCGGCATCGTCAGCACGCACTGCGGCGCCTGGCCGTAATGCTTCTGCAGTTCACGCCCAACAAGCAGATTGAAACGCTGATCTGTACCACCCAATTCGATATCAGCCTTCAAAGCCACCGAGTCGTAGCCTTGGCAGAGAGGATAGAGAAACTCATGGATCGCAATTGGCTGCTGAGTTGAATAGCGCTTCGAGAAGTCATCCCGCTCCAGCATTCGAGCTACCGTATGCTGCGCAGCAAGGCGGATCATACCTGACGCCCCCAAAGCCTCCATCCAACTGGAATTGAAGCAAACCTCAGTCTTCACGGGGTCAAGGATCTTGAACACCTGATCCTGATAAGTACGTGCATTGTCCAGCACCTGCTCACGCGTAAGCGGCGGCCGGGTCGTGTTTTTGCCTGAAGGGTCGCCAATCATGCCAGTGAAGTCGCCGATCAAAAACAAGACCTGGTGACCGAGTTCCTGAAAATGGCGCAACTTGTTGATCAGCACCGTGTGTCCGAGATGCAGGTCAGGCGCAGTGGGGTCGAAGCCCGCCTTGACACGCAAAGGACGCCCAGTCTTGAGCTTCTCAACCAGATCAGCCTCGATCAAAAGCTCATCCGCCCCCCGCTTGATCAACTCCAGCGACGTAGTAATGTCAGTCATATTTATCCTTGCACAGCCTCAAGGCGACACTCAGGCCCGAGCGTCGCACACCCACTAGCGCGACCTACCCTGAGAAAAGAGAGCCAAAATTCTAGCCCATCCCGAAAAACGGGATGCAGCATTCCACCCACAACAAAGAAAAAGCGCCTGCCACTTACGCAACAGGCGCCTTTCGGCAAAACCGAAGCCAAGGAGGGCGGGACGATCCGCCCCGCCTAACAACTCAGATCATGCGGAAAACGACGAGCCACAGCCACAGGTACTCGTCGCATTGGGGTTGCGAATCACAAACTGAGAGCCTTCAAGCCCCTCCGTATAATCGATCTCTGCCCCAACCAGGTACTGGTAGCTCATGGGATCGATCAGCAGCATCACGCCTTCCTTTTCCATAACGGTATCGTCTTCGTTGCGGATTTCATCGAAGGTAAAACCGTATTGGAAACCGGAACAACCACCACCCGTCACGAAGACACGCAACTTGAGATCAGGATTCCCCTCTTCGAGGATCAACTCCTTCACCTTGCTAGCAGCGCTATCGGTAAACACAAACGGGCTCGGCATTTCGGTCACGGCATCCATGGAACAACTCCTTCAAAACGATCGTCGGATTATGGTCAGCCCCTAACGGCGGGTCAAGGCAACACCATCAAATAGTCGACAAAAACACTCGATTTTAGTTCAAGGCATCACCGGGATCTGCTCAAGCCCTGCGGTTTCAGGGCGACCGAACAGGACATTCATGTTCTGCACTGCCTGTCCCGCAGCCCCCTTCACGAGGTTGTCGATGACCGACAGCACCACCACGACATCTCCGCCCTGCGGACGATGAACCGCAATCCGGCAGATATTGGCGGAGCGCACGGAACGCGTGGACGGATGAGCCCCACGCGGCATCACATCCACAAACGGCTCATTGGCGAAGCGGGTCTCGAACAGCTCCTGCAGATCGACATCATTCGTAAGGCGCGCGTAGAGCGTCGCATGAATGCCACGGATCATCGGGGTGAGATGCGGAACGAAAGTCAGCCCGACGGGAGCATTGGCGTAGCGCGACAACCCCTGCCGAATCTCCGGCAAATGCCGATGCCCCGACACACCGTAAGCCTGGAAGTTGTCCGCCGACTCGGAGAACAGGATGTGCGTCTCAGCCTTGCGGCCACCACCGGAAACACCAGATTTGGCATCTGCAACCAAGCCGTCCAGTTGTACGACACCGGCCTCAACAAGCGGCAAGAAGCCCAGCTGCACCGCCGTGGGATAACAACCAGGATTGGCCACCACCCGGGCAGCCTTGATAGCCTCGCGATTTACCTCCGGCAAACCATACACCGCCTCGGCAACCAGCTCAGGGCAGGCGTGCTTCATCCCGTACCACTTTTCCCACTCAGCCACGTCGGAGATCCGGAAATCCGCAGCTAGATCGATGACCCTCACACCCGCAGCAACAAGGGCTGCAGCCTGCTGCATCGCAATCCCGTTAGGCGTAGCGAAGAAGACGACGTCACACCCCGACAGATCAGCCGCCTGAGGGTCAACAAACCGCAGATCAACCCGGCGACGAAGGCTCGGGAACATATCCGCGACCAGCATCCCCGCCTCACCACGCGAAGTGATTGCCTTCAGTTCCACATCCGGATGCTGCGCCAACAAGCGCAACAACTCAACCCCGGTATATCCCGTCCCACCAACCACACCAACCTTGATCATGCTCGCCCCCAACAGGAAATGAACCACCAGCAGACACCCGAACCACGCCGGAACAACATACTACGCCAAGATGACAAAAAGCCGCCCGAAGGCGGCCTTTTGACCATGCTCTAAGCGGATTAACGCTTGGAGAACTGCTTGCGACGACGCGCCTTGCGGAAACCGACCTTCTTACGCTCGACTTCACGGGCATCGCGAGTAACCAAGCCAGCCTTCTTCAGGGGGGACTTGAGTTCTGCATCGTAGTCGATCAGCGCACGAGTGATGCCATGGCGCACAGCACCCGCCTGACCGGATTCGCCACCGCCGGTCACATTGACCAGAATGTCGAAAGTGTCGACAAAGTTCGTCAGAACCAGCGGCTGACGAACGATCATGCGACCGGTTTCACGGGAGAAGAACTGATCAACCGGCTTGCCGTTCACGACGATGTTGCCGGAGCCCTTCTTGATGAAGACACGGGCAACAGCCGACTTGCGACGACCGGTACCGTAGTTGTAAGTCACAGCCATTATTGGCTCCTGTTAAATCGCGAGAACTTGGGGCTGCTGTGCGGCATGCGGATGCTCAGCACCGGCGTAGCACTTCAGCTTCTTCAGCATGGCGTAGCCGAGCGGCCCCTTGGGGAGCATGCCCTTGACAGCCTTTTCAAGCACGCGAGCAGGGAAGCGCTGCTGCAGCTTGGTGAAGTTGGTTTCGTAGATACCGCCCGGATAGCCGGAGTGACGGTAGTACTTTTTGTCCTGGGCCTTGGTGCCGGTCACACGCAGCTTGTCGACATTGACGACAACGATGAAGTCACCGGTATCAACGTGCGGGGTGTAGATGGCTTTATGTTTGCCGCGCAAGCGAAGCGCAACTTGGGAAGCAAGCCGACCAAGGACCAGGTCCGTCGCATCGACGACGAACCAGTCGCGCTTGACCTCATGCGGCTTGGCAGAAAACGTTTTCATGAAGATCCCTCTGACTTTTCCCGACACCGGGAACGACCATAATTCGGAAAGCCGCGGATTTTACCCCAGACTCAAGAATGGTGTCAAACATTAAATCAAGGCAAAAAAAAGCGCAGATCGGGGAGATCTGCGCTAAATCCACACCAAAGGAGGAGGGTGGAGGAGACACCTTTCAGCCGCCTCAAACAACAAAAGCAACTGGACTGACCAAATTATCTCCCCCCTCCATCCTCGGCGCAAGATTTTTTTGTGCGCCGCGTCAAAATATTATCTATCAAGAAATAATTAATATTTATCGAATAAAGTTCATATGAAATCAACAATTTCATATGAACAAAACCAGGCACCTCAACTCAGGCCACTGCGCATCCAAACCTCAGACCGACCCCCAGATATTGCAATGCAACATACGGAGCCACTTCAGTGGCCCTCAGGCCGGCTACAATCATGAACCGCAAAAGGAGCAATACTCCTTAACACGTCAAATTTTGAAGGGAAACAGAATGGAGTGCGTAGTCAAGTGGGTCGGCGACATGACCTTCATGGCCGAAACCGGCTCAGGGCACGTGATTGCAATGGACGGCCCCCCCGACGCTGGTGGGCGCAATCTTGCACCACGGCCCATGGAAATGATGCTGGCCGGCGCGGGCGGATGCACCGCCTTCGACGTAGTCCTCATACTCAAGCGCGGCCGGCAGGACGTCCGGGATTGCAGCGTGAGCCTGAAAGCCGAACGCGCAGAGACCGACCCCAAGGTGTTCACGCGCATTTCCTTCCACTACACCGTTACAGGGCGCGGCCTGAAGCCTGAAAGCGTAGAACGAGCCATCAAACTATCGTCCGACAAGTATTGCTCGGCGACGATCATGCTCAGCAAAACAGCGGAAATCGAACACACCTGGGAGATTGTCGAGGCCTAGGCCCGGATCTGACTCAGATCCAGTACGCGACGCCCGTCATGACCTTAGAGGTCGCCTGCATGGCGGCCTTCACTGGCACAGGAAGCTCCACAGCCCCGAGGCGCACAGCAGTATCGGCATGGGCGACCTCGTCGACCTTCATCTGAGCAACGATCTCGCGGGAACGCAGATCCTGTTCGGGCAAGCGACCGAGATGGCTGTCCAGATGTGCTTCGACCTGACGCTCGGTCTCCGCCAGAAAACCCAAATTGACGCCATCGCCGAATCGAGCAACCAGCATTCCGATGGCGAGCGAGCCGCCGTACCAGAGCGGGTTCAGAAAGCTCTTCCGCCCGCCCAACTCAGCGATGCGACGCTCGGTCCACGCCAGGTGCTCGGTCTCTTCATGCGCAGCTCCCGCAAGCGCCTTCTTGATGCCTTCGTTCCCGGACATCAGCGCCTGCCCTTGATACAAGGCCTGGGCACAGATTTCTCCGCAGTGATTGACGCGCATCAGGGAGGCCGCATGACGCTTTTCCTGCTCGCTCATCTCGGCCTCAGGCAGTGCCTCACCAGGCACGGGACGTACAGTCTGAGCATCCGCAAACACGGTACGCAAAGCCCTGTCGAAACCAATGATCAGCTGATCCAGCATCACCACCACTCCAATTAAAATTTGATGTCAGCGCAGGCCGGCAGCCTGTCGCAGGGACTGAACGATTTGGTCTCGGTTCGGACGGATGGATCCCAACGGACAGAAGAAGTCCTTGGCAAGCAAGGCGTACTGGCGATTGAAGGCATTGTCGCGAATCCGTTGCCATTCGTCGGTACGAGGCCGGACCCACTCCTTGTCGCCGCGGCCGATCGCATAAAGCTTCCGCTCTGCGGTGTCGCAGCGGATCCCCTCGAAGCTCACGTTCTGGGCGCCGCCCGCTCCACGCACAACCAGCGTAAAACGCACGACACCATCCTCGGCGAGCGTCAGCGACTTCTCATCCACGAACGACGAAGAAGTGGATGCACTCGCCAGATCAAGGGGAATCAGATTCGCGCTTTCGGGAAATGCGGGAAGCGCCGGCTCGATCTCCTTCCAGACCGGCTTGGCCTCTTCCTCGAAGAGGGAAGTGCGACCACCAGCACAACCACCAAGCGCGATGCCCGTCACCACGAAGAAAAGCGGAATACATGAGCGGACCAAACGGGAAGCTGCAGCCATCAGGTTTCCAAAGGGGAGGATGAAAGACGGGCGCAATTCTACTACCCTCCCCTTCCGCCGGGCCAAACCCTTGCAGAACAGGCCGTCGCCTGCGCGAAAGATCAGCTACCGATAGCAGCCTCAATTTCGGCAAAGGTGCGTGCCACCTCAGCGGTCTGCAAGGGAATCCCCATCTGGCGCGCGATCTGGGATGCAGAAAAAATCCCCCTGATAACGGGTGCCGCACCGCCTTCGTCCTCAACCACCAGCGCATGCTGCCGCCCACAGGCCTTCAGGGTGGCAACGATGTGCCCAACCTCGGCACGCAATACATCCGACATCGTCACGGCATCGAGTTCTTCCGTCGCCACCATGATGTCGCGCACCGTCAATTCCTCATGGCGCGACATCCGCTCCCGCGCCACCCGCGTCGGCTTCTCCCCTAACAAGTCATTGGACGTGATGATGCCCACCACGCGGCGATCGGCGTCCGTGGCAAAGAGCATCCGCACGCCACGCAGGATCATGCTGTGATTGGCTTCGACCAACGAAACCGAATCGGAGATGGTTGCCGCCGGAATCCGTCTCAGATCGGTCATTACCTCTATCGCCGGTGACGACGCAACGACTTTGCTCAAGCTCCAGGCATCCGCGACTTCGCAAGTGCCGCTCTTGACCCGAAACTGCCGGATCGGCTGATAGTGCAAGCGCTCCATGGTGCCTCCTCCCAATGTGCCCCTACAGCGATGAACCCGGATTGGGCTACTACCCCCCCGGACCTGACGCCACACTCTGTGCGACGACAAAAATCAGCAGCAACGGTGAATGAGACAAAAAGACGCGTGCCGAGTTTCAGCTCGGCACGCGTCTTGTCAGGAGTGGGAAGGTCGCCCCGGAGGCTCCGGCGTCACGACGATCGGCCGGTAGCTTTCGGGAATATCGAAGACCCGATCACGGAAAAGCAGTCGGGCCAGTTCAAGCAGTGCCGCCTGATAGACACCGCGCTTGAACTCGATGACTGCCTCAAGGGGCACCCAGTAATAACTCCAGCGCCAGGCATCGAACTCCGGGTGAGTGCTCGCACGCAGGCATACGTCAGAATCGCGCCCCACCAGTCGCAACAGGAACCAGATCTGCTTCTGGCCGCGATAGGTGTTACGCCATTCCCGCTTGATCCAGTGCTTGGGCACGTCGTAGCGCAACCAGCCGCGGGTGCGGCCGATGATACGAACGTGCTCAGGCTTCAAGCCGACTTCTTCGAAGAGCTCACGGTACATGGCCTGTTCCGGCGACTCGCCGTGCTTGATTCCGCCCTGCGGAAACTGCCAGGAATGTTCTCGTATCCGTTTGCCCCAGAAAACCTCGTTGCGCGCATTCACCAGAATGATGCCGACGTTAGGCCTGTAGCCTTCACGGTCGAGCATGGTGCAACCTTTAATTCATGAACTGTGCGGAATTCTTCCATATTTCCCCTTGCCGCGAAAGCCGATGCCCCGAATCGGTGCAGTGCAACAGAAGCGGCGCCAAGGCGCGAGGTGCACGTTAAAATTACAATCTGTACTAACAACGGATTCCGTCATGCGTGCCTCCCAGTTCTTCCTCTCCACCCTCAAGGAAGCCCCTTCCGACGCCGAAGTCATCAGCCACAAACTGATGATGCGTGCGGGGCTCATCAAGCGCCTCGCCGGCGGTATCTACACTTGGATGCCCCTGGGCCTGCGCGCCCTGCGCAAGGTGGAAGCCATCGTGCGGGAGGAGATGAACCGTGCCGGTGCCATCGAAGTGCTGATGCCCGCCGTGCAACCGGCCGAGCTGTGGCAGGAATCCGGCCGCTGGGATTTCTACGGCCCCGAACTGCTGCGCTTCAAGGACCGCCACGACCGTGATTTCGTCGTCGGCCCGACTCACGAAGAAGTCATCACAGACGTGGTGCGCAAGGAGCTGAAGAGCTATCGCCAGCTGCCCAAGCACTTCTATCAAGTGCAGATGAAGTTCCGCGACGAGATCCGTCCCCGTTTCGGCGTAATGCGCGGCCGCGAATTCGTCATGAAGGACGGCTACTCCTTCCACAGCTCCTTCGAGGATCTGCAGCGGGAGTACCGCAACATGTACGACACCTACCATCGCATCTTCAACCGGCTCGGCCTGAAGTTCCGCGCCGTCGCGGCGGATACCGGCTCGATCGGCGGCACTGGCTCCCACGAATTCCACGTGATCGCCGAAACTGGCGAAGACGACATCGCCTACTGCCCGGACTCCGACTACGCCGCCAACGTGGAACTCGCCGAAGCCCTGGCGCCGACCACCCCGCGCCCCGCTGCCAGCGCTGCGCTGACCAAGGTGCATACCCCTGGCGCCAAGACCATCGACGAGTTGGCCGCCTTCCTGAAGATTCCCGCCACCCAGACCGTCAAGGCGATCGTGGTGGACGGCGACGAAGCTTCCGGCGGCAAGCCCGTGCTGTTCCTGCTGCGTGGGGACCACGAACTGAACGAGGTCAAGGCCCAGAAGGTGGCGGGCGTCAAAAATCCGCTGACCTTCGCCTCCCCTGCTTCCATCCTGACCGCCTTCGGAGCCAATGCCGGCTCCCTCGGCCCCATCGGCTTCCAGGGCCGCGTGGTGATGGACCGCACCGTTGCGGCAATGGCCGATTTCGTCACCGGCGCCAACGAGGACGACTACCACTACACCGGCGTCAACATCGGCCGTGACTTCCCCGAAGCCGAAATCGCCGACCTGCGCAATGTCGTCGTCGGTGACCCCTCGCCGGACGGCAAGGGCAGCCTCGACATCTGCCGCGGCATCGAAGTCGGCCACATTTTCCAACTGCGTACAAAGTACTCCGAAGCCCTCGGCTGTAAATTCCTCAACGAGCAGGGCAAGGAACAGGTCATGGAGATGGGCTGCTACGGCATCGGCGTCTCTCGCATCCTCGGCGCAGCCATCGAGCAGAACAACGACGCCCGCGGCATCATCTGGCCGGACGCCATCGCACCGTTCCAGGTCGCCATCGTGCCGATGGGCTACGCCAAGTCCGAAGCCGTGCGTGAAACCGCCGACAAGCTGTACGCCGAACTGGTCGCGGCCGGCATCGATGCCTTCCTCGACGACCGGGACGAGCGCCCGGGTTCCCTGCTCGCCGACAACGAGCTGATCGGCACCCCGCACCGTGTCGTCATCGGCGACCGCGGCCTGAAGGAAGGCGTCGTCGAATACCAGGGCCGCCGCGACGCCGAAGCCACCAAGCTGGCCGTCGCCGACGTAGCGACCACGGTCATCGCAAAACTGAAGGGCTGAGGCAAACCGAGCATGCGCGCCATCGTCGCTTCCACTCTGGCTGCACTCCTGCTGGGCGGAGCGACGATGGCCCATGCCGGGAACCAGATCTACGAACCGCTCGCAGCCAGCGTGCAGGCTGCGCTGCATGCGGCAGTTGCCGACCAGGCACCGTTGGATGCAAGTTTCCAGCGCTCCCCGGAGGGATCCCGTTGGCTGGCCGAGATGTCTCGCCGCATGGCCAAACGCATCCCGGACGAAACCTACCGCCTTGAGCTTCTACGGGCGATCCACTACGAAGCTACCCGTGCCGGCCTCGACCCCCAACTGGTGCTGGGGCTGATCCAGGTCGAAAGCGGCTTCAAGAAATACGCCCTGTCTTCGGCGGGCGCCCGTGGCTACATGCAGGTCATGCCGTTCTGGGTCAAACTGATCGGCAACCAGGAGAGCAATCTCTTCCACATGCGTACCAATCTGCGCTTCGGCTGCACGATCCTGCGTCATTACCTCGACATGGAGCGTGGCGACCTGTTCCGCGCACTGGGACGCTACAACGGCAGCCTTGGCCGACCCGAGTACCCGAACATGGTACGCGCAGCGTGGGAGCACAACTGGGCCTATCCGAGCTTCCGGCTGGCTCAGAACCCTTGAAAACAAAACGGGCGCCACATAGCGCCCGTTTGCTTTTGTATCAACAGCCCCTTCAGGCCGTGATGATCCCGCCCCCCAGGCAGACCCGGCTTTCGTAGATCACCACGCTTTGCCCCGGGGTCACCGCCCATTGCGGCTGGGCAAAGGCAATCTCGGCGCGACCGTCGGCAAGGACATCGATCTCACAGGGTGCATCCGGCGTCCGGTAACGTGGCTTGGCCGTATACACCCAGTGTGTACGCGGATCCCGACCAGAGCCCCAGCTCAGGTCGGTAATCGTGAGGCGATCCTTCAGCAGTGCGGGATGATCGTGTCCCTGCACAACGTACAACACGTTCTTCGCCATATCCTTCTGCGCGACATACCAGGCGTCGTGCTCACCGGCGTCATCCTGGTTGCCCTTGATGCCGCCAATCTGGAGCCCCTTGCGCTGGCCAATGGTGTGATGCATCAAGCCTTGATGCTGGCCGATCACCTTGTCGCCCTCCAACGTGCGGATCTCACCTGGTTTGGCCGGCAGGTAGCGGGACAGGAACTCCCGGAACGGGCGCTCGCCGATGAAGCAGATACCCGTCGAATCCTTCTTGGCATGCACATGCAGGTTTGCCGCCTCGGCCATCTTGCGCACGTCGCGCTTGTAGAGATGGCCAATGGGGAACAATGCCTTCGACAGCTGGGCCTGGTTCAGGCGATACAGGAAGTAGCTCTGATCCTTGGTCCCGTCTTCCGCCTTGAGCAGTTGATACTCGGTGCGCCCGTCGTTGGTCCATTCGCGCACCTGCGCGTAGTGGCCGGTGGCGATGCGATCTGCGCCCAGCGCCAGCGCGTGGTCAAGGAAGGCCTTGAACTTGATTTCCGAGTTGCACAGGATGTCCGGGTTGGGCGTGCGGCCCGCCTCGTACTCCCGCAGGAAGTCGGCGAAAACCCGTTCCTTGTACTCCTTCGAGAAGTTCACCACCTCCAGTTCGATACCCAGCACATCGGCCACCGACACCACGTCCACCAAGTCTTCCCGGGTCGAACAGTATTCATCGTCGTCATCGTCCTCCCAGTTCTTCATGAACAGGCCGACAACGTCGTAGCCCTGCTGCTTGAGCAGCATCGCCGCCACCGACGAATCCACGCCGCCGGACATGCCGACGATGACTTTTTCCTTACGAGACATTCGGTCCCTCTCCATCCAGCCAATCTTCCAGGGGTAGCACCACAGCAGGATCGCCATGCTCCCCAAACCAAGTATCCACCACGAAGCGTGCGCCAGCCTCGGGCGCCTCGTCGTTCTTCTCGCGAATCACCGCCGAAAAATGCTGTGCAACCAGCCAACGCACACGGCGATGCACCTCATCCACCTCATGAAAACGCAGCAACCCGCGCCTCTCCAGCATCAGCAGCATACGCGTCGTGGTCTGGGCGTGATCGATGCAATCCATCTTGCCCGGCACGTCGTCGTCGAGATAATCGCCGGGCCGATCCACATGGATCGGCGACTGCTCACCCGCCCAGCGGTATAACTGCCCCATTACCTGAGCGAGGACCGCCCGCTCGGCCAGCGCAGAAGTCGCAAGTCTCAAACGACCAGCCAGAACCCCGATCTGCGCCTCGGAAAACACCACCGACGCCTCGTTCAGGCATCCGTAGTTGAAACATACGGTCAGGTGCGCGTCGGCCAGGGCCGCTCCCGAACCGAGCAGCAGACAGGTCGCCAATATGCCCGAGCGCAACATCAGGCGTCGTAGTGGCGCACCAACTCCAGCGGATAGCGCCGCCCGGCCAGATAGTCTTCACAGCACTGCAGGATCAGCGGGCTGCGATGACGCTCCCGCGTCTCGCGCAGCTCGTCCAGCGTAAGCCACAAGGCGCGCACGATACCTGAGTCCAACCGCCGCTCCGGATCGAATCCCGCCACACTGCCACCGAACGTGAAACGCAAATAGGTGATGTCACTCCCGGGTTTGGGCCACTGGTAGATGCCGACGAGAAACTCCGGCTTGAAGTGATGGGCGGTTTCCTCCAGCGCCTCGCGGGTGACGGCCTGCAGCAGGGATTCGCCCTGATCCAGATGGCCGGCCGGCTGATTGAAGCACAGTCCAGTCTCGGTTTCCTCCTCGACGACCAGAAAGCGCCCGTCGCGTTCGACCACGGCCGCCACAGTGACATTCGGTTTCCAGGCTCTCATCGTCATCCCGCAGACAAAGGCGACATTTTAACCCGTTCCGGGCGAGGGTCCGCAGCCTCTCGGAATGAGCTAGAATCGCGGGCTCGAATTTACTGTTTTCAGCTGGAGATCCCCACAATGTCAATGGCAGACCGCGACGGTTTCATCTGGTACGACGGCAAGCTCGTGCCGTGGCGCGAAGCGACCACCCACGTGCTCACCCACTCCCTTCACTACGGCCTTTCCGTATTCGAGGGCGTCCGCGCGTACAAGACCGTCAAGGGTACGGCGATCTTCCGTCTCGCCGAGCACACCCAGCGCCTGCTCAACTCCGGCAAGATTTACATGATGAACATTCCTTACTCCAAGGAAGTTCTGATGGAAGCCCAGCTGGAAGTGGTCCGCGCCAACAAGCTCGAATCCTGTTACCTGCGCCCGATCGCCTTCTACGGCTCCGAAAAGATGGGCATCTCCACCAAGGGCGCCACGGTCCACGTGGCCATTGCGGCCTGGCCGTGGGGTGCCTACCTGGGCGAGGATGGCCTGGAGAAGGGCATCCGCGTGAAGACCTCGTCCTTCGCCCGCCACCACGTGAACGTCACGATGCCGCGCGCCAAGCTGGCCTCCACTTACGCCAACTCCATCCTGGCCAACCTGGAAGCCACCGAAGCCGGCTACGACGAGGCCCTGCTGCTCGACACCAACGGCTTCGTGGCCGAAGGCGCCGGCGAGAACCTCTTCGTGATCAAGGACGGCGCCATCTACGAGCCCGAGATCGCCTCCGCGCTGACCGGCATCACCCGCGCCTCCGTGATCCGCGTCGCCAAGGAGTTCGGCCTCGACGTCGTCTCCAAGCGCATCACCCGCGACGACATTTACATCGCCGATGAAGCCTTCTTCACCGGCACCGCCGCCGAAGTGACCCCGATCCGCGAACTGGACGGCCGCACAATCGGCGAAGGCAAGCGTGGCCCGATCACCGAGAAGCTGCAGAGCCGCTTCTTCCAGATTGTCAGCGGCCAGGCCCCCGAATACGAAGAGTGGCTGTCTTACATCTAAGATCCCAGGGAGCAATCCATGCCTGAAAATCAGGACAAGTCGAAGCCGATCGAAATAACCGCCCACGAGCTGCCGCTGCACTGCCCGATGCCCGATGCCCCTCTGTGGGCCCGGCATCCTCGTGTGTTCCTTGACGTCACCAAGGAAGGCCAGGCAACCTGCCCGTATTGCGGCGCCAAGTACGTCTTCAAGGGCGAGCTGCCCAAGGGACACCACTGAGGCTCCTCGCCGGGCCACGGCCAGCACGGGGGCGGTAACGCCCCCGTGTCACATGCGAACTTCCATCCGAGAAACACGCATGAGCACCCCGATCTACACTTCACCCGACGACGCCGAAGCGGCTTTCTATGCCGCGCTGGCCCGCGCCGACGTGGACGGCATGATGGCCGTCTGGTCGGAAGACGAAGAAGTTGTCTGCGTCCACCCCGGCAGCATCCGCCTGGTCGGGCTTGCGGCCATCCGCGAATCCTGGCGCCAGCTCTTTGCTAGCGGCAGTCGCATCAACGTCAACATCAGCCACCCGGTACGCTGGGTCAGCGTCATGACGGCCGTGCATACCCTTCAGCAACACGTGCACGTGGAGGGCGACGACCGGCTGCACCCACCGATCATCGCCACCAACGTCTTTACGCGTGGAGCCCTCGGCTGGCGGATGGTCATGCACCACGCGTCCCTCGCGCCGGACATGGACAGCCTGCACAGCAACAACACCCCTCACGTGGTCCATTGACAGCGTACGTCCATGCCGCCGGAGCCTACGTCGCTCCCGGCTGGCTACCCGGCGGCCACGTCCAGACCATCTGGCCCCTGCTACGCAAGGGGCAGCTGCCGGCAATGCTCCGCGAACGCTGGGACACGCCGGACGGCGACTTCATTGACCTCGACTGGCTGCCGCATCAACCCGGCGCACCGTTGGTCGTACTCTTTCACGGCCTGGAGGGGTCAAGCCGCTCGCCTTACGCGAGGCATCTCATGCGCCATCTGGCGGAGCTGGGCTGGAATGGGGTCATCCCGCATTTTCGCGGCTGCTCCGGCGAACCCAACCGCCTGCCACGTGGCTACCACGCTGGCGACGCGGAGGAGATCGGCTGGATACTGGAACGTCTGGCAGCCCTTTTCCCGGCCCAACGCCGCTACGCCGCTGGCGTATCCCTCGGCGGCAACGCCCTGCTGTTGTGGCTGGGCACCCGCGGCAGCACCGCCAGCGGGCTGATCGACGCCGCCGCCGCGATCTGCGCGCCAATCGACATGACCGCGACGGGCCATGCGCTGGCCCAGGGCTTCAACCGCATCTACACGCGACACTTCCTCGCCACCCTCAAGCACAACGCAGCCGTAAAGCTGGGGCAGCATCCGGGAATCTTCGACCCCCGCGCGATGTGGCGCAGCCGCACGCTGTATGAGTTCGACAACCTTGTCACCGCGCCCCTGCACGGCTTTCGCAACGCTGACGATTACTGGAGCCGCGCATCCAGCAAGCCCCACCTGCCTGGCATCCAGATTCCCACCCTGCTGCTGAATCCACTGAACGACCCCTTCCTGCCCGCCCACCACCTACCCACCCGGCAGCACGTTTCCGCCGTTGTGCAACTGGAGCAGCCCAGGGAAGGCGGCCACGTCGGATTCGTCAGCGGCGCCTGGCCTGGACACTTGAACTGGCTGCCCCGGCGGATCCTGGACTTTTTCCAGGCCGGACACTGACGTCCTGCTTGGCAATGCAGCATCCGCCCGGGAAAATCATCGAAATCGGCGCCATCAGCACACCCAGTCGTCATGGTGCACCGCGTATAATCGAACCCTCATCGTTTCCGACCGGAGTTCCCAGCATGTTCGTTCCCGCCCCAGAGATCTTCAAGGCTTATGACATTCGCGGCATCGTCGACAAAACCCTGACTGCCGAAGCCGTGCGCGCAATCGGTCAGGCCCTCGGCTCCGAAGCCGTTGCCCGCGGTCAGAAAGCCATCGCCGTGGGTCGGGATGGGCGCCTGTCCGGTCCTGAACTCGCCGGAGCCCTGGCCGACGGCATCCGGGCTGCCGGTGTGGACGTCATCGATGTCGGCTGCGTGCCGACCCCCCTGACCTATTTCGCCGCCTACGAGCTGGGCACCAACTCCTGTGTCTCCGTCACCGGCAGCCACAACCCGCCCGACTACAACGGCCTCAAGATGGTCCTCGGCGGCCAGACCCTGTTCGGCGAACTGATCCAGGGCCTGCGCCAGCGCATCATCGACGGCAACCTGGTAACCGCCGCCGAACCCGGCAAACTCACCCAGGCCGACGTCGTGCCGGCCTACGTCGAGAAAATCGTTGGCGACGTGAAGCTGTCCCGCCCGATGAAGGTCGTCATGGACTGCGGCAATGGCGTTGCTGGCGCCGTTGCACCGGAACTCTTCAAGCGCCTCGGGTGCGAGCTGGTCGAACTGTTCTGCGAGGTTGATGGCAACTTCCCGAACCACCACCCCGATCCCTCCAAGCCGGAGAACCTCAAGGACGTCATCCGCGCCCTGCAGGAAACCGATGCGGAAATCGGCCTAGCCTTCGACGGCGATGGCGACCGACTGGGCGTCGTCACCAAAGATGGCGAAATCATCTTCCCCGATCGTCAGCTGATGCTGTTCGCCGAAGACGTGCTGACCCGCGTGCCGGGTGGCGAGATCATTTATGACGTCAAGTGCACCCGCAACCTGGCCGGCTGGATCAAGGACCGCGGCGGCAAGCCCACCATGTGGAACACCGGCCATGCGCTGGTCAAGGCCAAGCTGAAGGAGACCGGCGCCCCGCTGGCAGGTGAGATGAGTGGCCACGTTTTCTTCAAGGAGCGCTGGTACGGCTTCGACGACGGCCTCTACACCGGCGCACGCCTGCTCGAGATCCTGTCCCGTCACGCCGATGCCAACCCGGTGCTCAAGGGCCTGCCGAACGCCACCAGCACCCCTGAACTGAACATCAAGATGAACGAAGGCGAACCCTTCGCGCTGGTGGACAAGCTCAAGGCTGAAGCACAGTTCAGCGGCGCCGAGAGCATCCTGACCATCGACGGCGTACGCGTCGAGTACGCCGACGGCTTTGGCCTGGCGCGCCCGTCCAACACCACGCCGGTCGTCGTCCTGCGTTTTGAAGCTGACAGCACTGCCGCCATCGAGCGCATCCAGGCCGACTTCCGTCGTGCCATCGAAGGTGTCTGGCCCGGCGTGACGCTGCCGTTCTAAGCCGGTCGGCCGGGCCTGCAGCCGTATCACCAGGCCCGGCCGAACAGATATTTGCGCAAACCTCTTTCTCCTTCATCAGAAAAAAGTAAGACTGGCAACCTGCAACACCCGAACAGCCCTCACCGGGACGCCGCCATAAGTTCCACGCCTCGATGGAGGAGCCGTCATGAAGGCTGTGCCCACGTTTCGGTCGGCAAGCTTCAGCGCATCCCAATTCCGGACACGGCTTAGCATCGCCGTCATCCTGCTGAACCTGATGGTCATCGGCCTGGCCTTCCAATCCCTCCATCAGGGACTGGAACAGTCGCGGGCAAGGGCCATCGTCAACACCCGCAATCTGGCACAGCTCCTCGATCACGACATCGCTGCAATTTTCGATCGCATCGACCTGACACTCCAGGCACTGGTAGACGATCTCGACGATGGTCAGACAAGCAAGCCTGACAGCCGGCGCTACCAGACCATCCTGCAGCAACACTTCTCGCGACAGCCAGCCCTGCACAGCCTGCTGATCGTTGATGAACACGGCACCGTGCTGGCCAGCAACGGGCCGCCGAACCGCAGGCCCGGCCTGCTGGGCGACCGGGACTATTTTCTGCGCCACCGGAACTCCGCATCCGCCGGCCTGGTGATCTCTGCGCCCCTCCAGGGACGCATTGGCGGTGAATGGATCATCACCCTGAGCCGCCGCATCACAACACGAGACGGCCGCTTTGCCGGCGTAGCCGTCGCCAGCATCCGTCTGACCCATCTGCGCGAACTCTTCGCCAGCCTCAACCTAGGGCCCGGCGGGGCCGTCACCCTGCGCGACACCGAACTCGGCCTGATCACCCGCCATCCGGCCCCCAGCGCCCCCGACGTGCGAACCGGCTCGCGGGCCGTCTCCCCCCAACTCGCCGCAGCGATCCGGGCAGCCCCAAAAGAAGGCGCCTACCTCGCCGTCACCCAGATCGACGGCATCGAACGGACCAATGCCTATCGGCGCATGGAGCACTACCCCTACTACGTCATCGTGGGGCTGGCCGACGAAGACTATCTGCTCGGCTGGTACCGGGAGGTCACCAAAACCGCGGTACAGGTCGCCCTGTTTGTGCTTGCCACTCTCGTCATGCTCGGCCTGCTGATCCATCTCTGGTCGCTCCGGGAACGTGACCTGAAACATATCGCCAGCAAGGAACTGGAGCTGCGCATCCTGCTCGACACGGCCCCTGACGCGATCATCATTCTCGATGCAACCGGGCACATCAGCCGTGCCAACCAGCGCGCACTCAGCACCTTTGGCTACCGCTACGAAGACTTGATCGGGCGACCGGTGGGCAACCTGCTCGCCTCCGAATGGAGTGAGCTGAACCAACCGATCCAGTCAGTGGCCGACGTAGACCTGATCGCGCTTAGCGCCGCCGGCCGCCGTTTTCCAGTCAGCATCAGCATGACTCCGACCGAAACCGAGAGGGGGCGCATGGCAACGCTCGTGATCCGGGACAGCAGCGAACGCCGCGAACGGGAGGACGCCCTGCGCCTGGCCTCCCTCGTCTATCAGGCTGTCGGTGAAGCCATCATGGTCACCGACACCACCAACCGCATCGTCGCCATCAACCCGGCCTTCACCCGCCTGATGGGCTACGCGCCTGAGGAAGCCATCGGCCAGCCGGCAAGCGTCCTGAGCTCAGGACGCCACGATCACGCCTTCTTCCGCACCATGTGGGAAAGCCTGGACGCGACCGGCACCTGGAAGGGAGAAATCCTGAATCGCCGGCGCAACGGGGAAATTGCCGCCGACTGGCTGATGATCAACACCATCTACGACGACAGCGGTCAGGTGCAATGGCGGGTCGGCATGTACTCCAGCGTCACAGAACAAAAACGTGCCGAAGAGCTGCTGTGGCGCCAGGCCAGCTATGACACGCTGACCGATCTGCCCAACCGGCGCCTGCTGCTCGACCGCCTACAGCAGGACATGAACATCGCCGACCGCGCGGAAACGGAAGTCGCGTTGCTGCTGGTCGATCTCGATTACTTCAAGGAGGTCAACGACACCCTCGGCCACCTCGCCGGCGACCAGTTACTGATCGAAGTCGCCCAACGCCTTAAGGCCTGCATCCGCGAAACGGATACCGCAGCCCGCCTCGGCGGCGACGAATTCGCGGTGATCCTGGGGAGTATCACCGACCGCCTGCACATCGAGCCCATCGCTCAGTCGATCCGCAGCACGCTGGCCGCCCATTACGCCCTCAAGGAGGGCGATGCGCGGATCTCCGCCAGCATCGGGATCGCCCTCTATCCTTCGGACGCCCAGGACGCCGAAACCCTGTTCCAGCGGGCGGACCAAGCCTTGTATCTCGTCAAGGGTACCGGTCGAAACGGCTTCAGCTTCTATACTGGGCCGTCCACGGAAAAACGGCCGGCAGACAGCCCGGCCGTTCAACTGTAAGCATCCTTTTCGAGCGAAGAGAAGCTCGGTGACGCCTGGGGCAGTAGCGCCTAAACGCACCGCCACAGACAGGGGACGCCGGGGATCACCCTCACCCCAGCTTGCCGCCCACCCAGCCGGCCACCGCGGCCAGCGCAGCAGGCAGTGCAGCTGCATCCGTACCACCGGCCTGAGCCATGTCGGGACGGCCACCGCCCTTGCCGCCCACCTGCTGGGCCACGAAGTTGACCAGTTCGCCGGCCTTCACCTTGCCGGTCAGGTCGGCCGTCACGCCAGCAATCAGGCTGACCTTGCCGTCATTGACGCTGGACAGCACGATAGCCGCCGACTTGAGCTTGTCCTTCAGCTTGTCGAGGGTCTCGCGGAGGGTCGGCACGTCGGCGCCTTCCAGCGTCGCCGCCAGCACCTTGGCCCCTCCCACATCGGTAGCCTGGGCAGCCAGATCGTCACCCTGGCTGGCCGCCAGCTTGCTCTTCAGGCGGGCAAGTTCCTTCTCGAGGGCCTTCACGTTGTCCATCACCTGAGACACGCGCGCCAGCACATCCTGCGGCTGGGCCTTGAGGACTCCGGTCACGCCGTCGAGCAAGGCCTGCTGCGCCTGCACCAGGGCCACCGCCACGTCGCCGCACACTGCTTCGATACGCCGCACACCAGCGGCCACGCCGCCTTCAAGGGTAATCTTGAACAGGCCAATGTCGCCGGTGCGGGCCACGTGGGTGCCACCACACAGTTCCTTGGAGGAGCCGATGGTCAACACGCGCACCTCATCGCCGTACTTCTCCCCGAACAGCATCATCGCGCCAGTCTTCTGGGCGGATTCGATGTCCATCACGCTGGCGTCGGTGGCCGCGTTGGCGAGGATTTCGTCATTGACGATGCGCTCGATGCGGGCGATCTCCTCGGCCGTAACAGGCTGGGTGTGAGCAAAGTCGAAACGAGTCTTGTCCGGATCGACCTGAGAGCCCTTCTGCTGGACGTGGCTGCCGAGCACTTCGCGCAGCGCCTTGTGCAGCAGGTGGGTCGCCGAGTGATGACGGGCAGTGCGAGCGCGGGCCTGGGTATCGACCTTGGCCGTAACGCCGTTGCCGACGGTCAGCTTGCCGGTCTTGACCACCCCGTGGTGGCCGAAGACGGTAGCCTGGATCTTCTGGGTGTCCTCCACCGCGAAGATGCCATGCACGGAACGCAACTCGCCCCGGTCACCGACTTGGCCGCCGGATTCGGCATAGAACGGCGTGTCGTCGAGGACCACGACGCCCATCTCGCCTTCGTTGAGTTCATTGACAGCCACGCCATCCTTGTACAGGGCCAGCACATTGCCCTTGGCTTCGAGGTGCTCGTAGCCATGGAAGGTGGTTGCCGGGCCGTCGTACTCCAGGTTGGCGGCCATCTTGAACTTGCCGGCGGCACGGGCCTGCTCCTTCTGGCGCGCCATCGCGGCGTCGAAGGCGGCGCTATCCACAGTCACGCTGCGCTCGCGGCAGACGTCGGCGGTCAGGTCAAGCGGGAAGCCGAAGGTGTCGTGCAACTTGAAGGCCGTCTCACCGTTGAACACGGTAGAACCGGCCGCAGCCATCGCCGCCAGTTCGCCTTCGAGGATCGCCATGCCGTTCTCGATGGTGGCAAAGAAGCGGTCCTCCTCCTGCTTGAGGATATCGGTCACGCGAGCCTCGCCGGCCTTCAACTCGGGATAGGCTTCGCCCATCTCGGCAACCAGGTCCGGCACCAGCTTGTGGAAGAAGGCGGCGCGGGCGCCCAGCTTGTAGCCATGGCGGATGGCGCGGCGGATGATCCGGCGCAGCACGTAGCCGCGGCCTTCGTTGCCGGGGATCACACCGTCGGCAATCAGGAAGGAACAGGCGCGGATGTGGTCGGCCAGCACCTTCAGGGACGGGCTGTCCATGTCGGCGTCGGACGTCTCACGGGCCGCAGCCTTGATCAGGGTCTGGAACAGGTCGATCTCGTAGTTGGCGTGCACACCCTGCAGCACGGCGGAAACCCGCTCCAGGCCCATGCCGGTATCCACCGAGGGCTTGGGCAGCGGATGCATCACGCCCGCCTCGTCCCGGTTGAACTGCATGAACACGTTGTTCCAGATCTCGATGAAACGGTCACCGTCTTCCTCCGGCGATCCCGGGGGGCCGCCCCAGATGTGCTCGCCGTGGTCATAGAAGATCTCGGTGCACGGGCCGCAGGGGCCGGTGTCGCCCATCATCCAGAAGTTGTCGGAGGCGTAGCGGGCACCCTTGTTGTCACCGATGCGGATGACCTTATCGGCCGGCACGCCGACTTCCTTGGTCCAGATGTCGTACGCCTCATCGTCTTCCGCGTAGACGGTGACGGTGAGCTTGTCCTTCGGCAGCTTGAAGACTTCAGTCAGCAACTCCCAGGCATAGGTGATCGCGTCGCGCTTGAAATAATCGCCGAAGCTGAAGTTGCCCAGCATCTCGAAGAAGGTGTGATGGCGGGCGGTGTAGCCGACGTTTTCCAGGTCGTTATGCTTGCCGCCGGCACGCACGCACTTCTGCGATGTGGTGGCGCGGGTATAGGGGCGCTTGTCGAAGCCGAGGAAGACATCCTTGAACTGGTTCATGCCTGCGTTGGTAAACAGCAGGGTCGGATCCTCATGGGGAACCAGCGAGCTGGACGCCACGATCTGGTGGCCCTTGGAGGCGAAGAATTCGAGGAACTTCTGGCGGATTTCGGCGCTTTTCATCGGCGTGGGGTCTCCGGATGTCTCAACTGCGACGGTCGGGGAAGGACAAGTATCAAAGCCGTAAATTGTAGCATCCCTCCCCGCCGGGCCCCGCTGGCTATAATCGACCTTCCAAAAACACAACTCCTTCAGGAGACAGCACAATGGGCCACCGCCTGTCCAAGATTTATACCCGCACCGGCGACGCCGGCACCACCGGCCTCGGCAACGGCAACCGGGTTTCCAAGAACAGCCTGCGCATCCACACTCTCGGTGAAGTGGACGAGGTCAATGCCTCCATCGGCGTCCTGCTGTGCGAGGAACTTCCGGACGACGTGCGTACGCTGCTGACCAACGTGCAGCACGACCTTTTCGACCTGGGCGGCGAAGTGTGCATTCCCGGCATGGAGATGATCACCGCCAAGCAGGTGCAGTATCTGGAAGACGAGCTTGATCGTTTCAACGACGACCTCGAACCGCTGAAGGACTTCATCCTGCCGGGCGGCACCCGTGCGGCGGCACTCGCCCACCAGGCCCGGACCATCTGCCGCCGCGGCGAGCGCATGATCGTCGCGCTGGGCCAGGAAGAGGCCGTCAACGATGCGCCGCGCCAGTACCTCAACCGCCTGTCCGACCTGCTCTTCGTACTTGGCCGGGTCCTCAACCGCGCGGGCGGCCGCGGCGACGTGCTGTGGCAGAAGCGAAAGAACGCATGACGTAAAAAAGGCTGCGGATCACGCAGCCTTTTTTCAATGAAGACGAAGAACTCCTCCTGTGGAGGCGAATTCATTCGCCCCTCAGGAGACACAGTCCTCCCGAGCGGGGTGCCTCGCTTTCGTTACCAGTCCACCTTCTGCACCAGCCCCAATGAACGCCCGAGAAAACGCTCACCGATGGTCTGGAAGCGCAGGGGGATGTCGGTGACGGTATAGCGGTATGTAGACAAGCTGTCACCCGGATTGGCGATACCCATCTCGCTGAGCGTACGTGCAGCCTGCTCAGCGACGGTAATGGCCGAATCGACCAGATGCACGTCGGGCCCGACCACGTCCTGCAACAGGGGCTTGATCAGCGGGTAATGGGTACAGCCGAGGACCAGCGTATCCACGTTTTCCGCCAGTACCGGCTTGAGGTATTCCTGGGCCGTCAGGCGGGTGACTTCGTGCTCCAGCCAACCCTCCTCAACCAGCGGCACGAAGAGCGGGCAGGCCTGGGAATACACGCGCACACTGGGGTCGATGGCATGCATGCGGCGCGCGTAGGCATTGCTATTCACAGTGGTCGGCGTACCGATCACGCCGATCGCCCGCGAGCGGGATTCGGCCACCGCAGCCCGCGCACCGGCGTCGATCACATCGAGCACCGGAATGCCGCCAGCCTTCTGCTTGACCACCTGGGCCGCCACCGCCGCCATCGTGTTGCACGCGATGATCAGCATCTTGACGCCCTGCTCGAGCAGGTAATCGGTGATCTGGCCAGTGAAGTGCTCGATGGTCGCCACCGACTTCACGCCATAGGGAACGCGAGCCGTATCGCCGAAATAGACGATATTCTCGAGGGGCAGGCGCTCCATCAGCGCACGCACGACGGTTAGACCACCCACGCCGGAGTCGAAGACTCCGATGGGCAGCTTGCCAGGATCAGACATGGAAATGCAGCGGAAAGAGAAGCAGCGATTCTACGCCAGCCGGCCCCATGAAGAGAGGCCGACGACTCAGTTCTTGAGACGTTCGATCATCTCCAGCTCTTCTTCAGGCGTGAAGGCGAACTTGTAGATCGATTTCTCATCGGGCAGCTCACGCCAGCGTCCGCCAATTTCCTGCATGCGCCGCTCGATGCGCTCACAAGATATATGCATCAGCAGGGCCGGCGCCTTGACCCGCTCGCACATACGCTCCTCGCCCAGCTGGCGGAACTCCAGCATCTTCTCGTAGAAATCCCGATGCCTCGGATTGATCTCGATAAGGATGTCCGTGCACCCCTTGACGCGGGCCGAATAGATATAAAGCAGGTTGAACAGGGACGCAATGAGGCGCTTGGATCGGGCCGACGGGTCAATCGCGAAACGCCCGAACTCGCATAGTTTACGTCCCTGTGAACGTAGGCGCGCGGCCTCGGCGCCATAGGTGCTATCAAGCGCCAGCCCGGCGGGCGAATCCACATTAACCGTGAGGGTCGCATAGACGCGGCCGAACAGCTCTGCATTCATCGTCAGTTGATTCGGCTCGTCCATTGAGCCCAGCTGGCCATAGCCACGCCAAGCATAGCGCTTCTGGATCAACAGTTCCGTCTCACGACGACGCTCGCCATCACGCATCAGCATCTTGATGCGGAACTTGTCCGGCCGATGGCTGGGCGCATCAACCTTTGGATCGTCTTCAGCGATGCACAGGGGATCGAAGCGCCACGACTCCATGGCAGTCACTTCCGCCAGGGTTTGCGGAGCAGGCGTCACTTGCTCGGGAAGTTTTGGCTGTTTTCGGAACATCATCACTAAGACTATATCGCGGCATCCGCAGGCAATGTATCGTGCTGTTTCAAGGCCCACATGATATGTTCCGCCAGCAGCGGCGATGCCCCTGCCAGGCGGGCCTGCAGAGCCTGCCTGACTTCGGCCCCGTGGGGCGCATTGCCCAGTGCCACGGCCAGGTTTCGCGACCAACGCTCATAACCTATACGGTATATCGGACTGCCAGCCATACGTTCGAGAAAATCCCTTTCTGTCCAATGGAATAACTCTACCAGCTTTGCATGACCAAGCCCATGCCGGGGCGCAAATTCCGCTTCCGCCGTGGGCTTTGCAAAGCGATTCCATGGGCATGCAAGCTGGCAGTCGTCACAACCATATATACGGTTCCCAATTGCCTTGCGAAATTCCAACGGTATTTCTTCTTTTAGCTCGATGGTGAGATAGGAAATACACCGCCGGGCGTCCACCTGATAAGGTGCCACTATCGCCTGGGTTGGGCACAGGTCGATGCACGCAGAACAACGGCCACAATGAGGCTTGACAGCCTGATCCACCGGCAGCGGCAGATCGGTGTAGATCTCTCCCAGGAAAAAGAACGAACCGGCGTGCCGGGACAGCAGCAAGCTGTGCTTACCACGCCAGCCCAACCCGGCCTTGTCGGCCAGCGCAACCTCCATCACCGGCGCGGAATCCACGAACACCCGGTATCCGTGGGGTGCCTCTTCGGCGATCTGATCTGCCAACTTCTGCAAGCGTGCGCGCAAGACCTTGTGGTAATCCCGCCCGAGCGCATAACGCGACACATAGGCCCGGGACGAATCCGCAAGCACTTCAGCAGCCGGCTCAGCCTCCGGCCAGTAGGACATATGAACCGAAATGACCCGTTGCGTTCCTGGCACCAGTTCGGCGGGACGGAAACGCTTGGTCCCGTGTTTGTACATATAATCCATTTGCCCGTGAAAACCGGCCGCGAGCCAACTTTCCAGGCCGGCGCCGGAATCTTCTAGGTCAAGATCCGCAATACCCGCTTCTTCGAAACCCAGGGCTCGTGCCCAGCCCTTGATCCGTCCCGCCAGGGATGTCAGATCGCTTTGTCCAGCAGAAGGATCATCGTGTCTCACGCTCATCCCAATCATGATAACGCCCCCGAAGGGAGCCTGTACCTCGCCGATGAGAGCGCCACGCTCGCTGCCGGCGAGCAGCTGGCAAACGCCCTCCCCGGTCGCCTGACGGTCTTCTTGTGCGGTGACCTGGGAGCAGGCAAGACCACACTCACCCGTGGCCTGCTACGCGGTCTCGGCTTCACCGGAAAGGTGAAGAGCCCAACATATACCTTGGTCGAACCGTATAAAGATTCTAGAATTGTCGTATATCACTTTGATTTTTATCGCTTCACCCACGCAGAAGAATTTCTCGAGGCTGGACTGGAAGAATACTTCGAAGGCGACGGCATTCGTATTGTGGAGTGGCCTGATCGCGCACAACCCTATCTTCCGGCAGCAGATCTCGAAATTCTCTTGCAGGTATCCGCCGATGGCGGCCGCAGGCTGGAACTGCGGCCGTTGAGCGGAGAAGGTCATACATGCCTGGAACGTTTCGCCACATCACGAACCCACTGAATCCCCTTAGCGTCGACGCGGCCATGCGCCGGCGCTTCATCGGCTCGGCCGGCGCCAGCCTGCTCCTGCTGGTCAGCCCACTGGGCCGGGCTGCCCAGAGCAGCGTCCTGGCGGTGCGAGTCTGGCCGGCCAAGGACTACACCCGCATCACGCTGGAAAGCCGGGATAGTCTCAACTTCACCCATCAGCTGGTGCACAAGCCGGAACGGCTGGTTGTCGACCTGGAAGGCGTCGAGCTCAACGAGGTGCTGCAGTCCCTGCCCACCAAGATCACCGGGCAGGATCCGTACATCCAGCTGATCCGCGCGGGACGCAACCGCCCGGGTGTCGTGCGGCTGGTCATCGAACTGAAGGCAGAGATCAGCCCGCAGGTGTTCACGCTCAAGCCGGTCGGCGAATACGGCCACCGCCTGGTCCTCGACCTCTATCCGACCGAGCCGGTGGATCCGCTGCTGGCATTACTCGAGAAGATCACGCCCGAAGAAGCAGTAGTCGGTGGCGCCCAACCGCCCCAGCGGCCGGAAAAACCGGAGGAGCCGCGCAAGGCCGTCGAGGTCGCGCGCAAGCCGCCGGAGCAGCTGCAGAAACGGGAAGCAACGAGCACCGAACCGCCACCGCAGCAGGCCGCTCGCCCCACCGCCAAGCCAACCGAAGAGGACGCTGGCGTCAGCCGTCTGATCACGATCACCATCGACCCCGGTCATGGCGGCGAGGATCCGGGCGCAGTCGGCGCGGCCGGCAGCTACGAAAAGCACGTGACCCTGTCGGTGGGCAAGCGCTTGAAAGCCAAGATCGACGCCGAACCCAACATGCGGGCGATGCTCACCCGCGATGCGGACTACTTCGTGCCGCTGCAGCAGCGCGTCGCCAAGGCCCGCCGGGTGCAGGCCGACCTTTTCGTATCAATCCACGCCGACGCCTTCATCAGCCCGACCGCCCGCGGCAGCTCGGTCTTCGTGCTATCGGAAAAGGGGGCGTCGAGCACTGCCGCACGCTGGCTGGCCCAGAAGGAAAACGCGGCGGACCTGATCGGTGGCGTCAATATCGGCGTGAAGGACGACCACCTCGCCCGCACGCTGCTCGACCTGTCGCAGACCGCCGCTCTCAACGACAGCATGAAGGTCGGCAAGGCCGTGCTGGGAGAACTGGGCGGCATCAATCGCCTGCACAAGGGCGAAGTCGAACAGGCGAGCTTTGCCGTGCTGAAAGCCCCCGACATCCCGTCCATCCTGGTGGAGACCGCCTTCATCTCCAACCCGGATGAGGAAGCCAAGCTCAACGACGAGGCCTACCAGGACCGCATGGCGGAGGCCATCCTGCGGGGCCTGCGCCGCTATTTTGCAAAGAATCCGCCGATGGCCAAATCCAAGCTGGCCCGCCTCGATTGAACAGACGGGCTCCGGTGAGCAGGGTCAACGGATGCAGACCTTGCTCACCTGCTTGAGATCCGTCAGGCCGGCCAGCACCTTCTCGATGCCGTCCTGGCGCAGGGTCCGCATCCCCTCCTCGAGCGCCGTACTTAGCAGCAGCGCAACCCGGCTGCGCCCCTGGATCAATTCCTTGATCCGGTCCGTCCCGATCATCAGCTCATGCAGCCCGAGCCGGCCCTTGTACCCGCCGGTACAGTGCTCACAGCCTTGCGGGGCATACAGGGTGAAGCGACCCTGTGCATCCGCGTAACGCTGACGCCAGCCGTTGAGGATGTTGCCACGGGCGCCAACCGGATCTTCCTGAAAGGCCGTGGTGTTGCGCAGCTCCTCGCAGAACTCATCGAGCAGGTGACGGATTTCGGCCTCTTCCGGGTGATAGGGCTGCTTGCACTTTCCGCACAGACGCTTGGCCAGGCGCTGGGCCAGAACGCCAAGCAGTGCATCGGAAAAGTTGAAGGGGTCCATGCCCATGTCAAGCAACCGCACTACCGACTCCGGCGCACTGTTGGTATGCAGGGTACTGAACACCAGATGGCCTGTCAGTGATGCTTCCAGACCGATGGAGACGGTCTCCTTGTCACGCATTTCACCGACCATGATCACATCCGGGTCGGCCCGCAGGAAGGAACGCATCACCGTCGGGAAATCGAGCCCAGCCTTGCGATTCACCTGAACCTGGCGCAGCCCCTTCTGGGTGATTTCAACAGGATCCTCAGCCGTCCAGATCTTGGTGTCCGGAGTATTGATGGAGCCCAGAATGGAATGCAGGGTCGTCGTCTTGCCCGACCCGGTCGGCCCACACACGAAGAAAATGCCGTAGGGCTTGGCGATCGTCTGCTGGAGACGGGTGAAGTTGTGCTCCAGCAGTCCCAGCTGATCGAGGGGCAAGGGTTCGCTGTTGGCCAGCAATCGCATCACCACGTCTTCCATGCCACCCGTGGTGGGAATCGTGGCAACCCGCAGTTCGATGTCGAGGGGGGCGAAGCGGCGGAACCTGATCTTGCCGTCCTGTGGCTTGCGCCGCTCCGAGATGTCCAGGTCGCACATGATCTTGATGCGCGCGACGATCGGACTGCGGTAGCTGGCTGGAATCTCGATATAGGGCACCAGCGAGCCGTCCTTGCGGAAACGGATCTGGGTCTTTTCCTTGCCCGGTCGCGGCTCGATGTGGATATCCGACGCACCTTGGCGATGGGCGTCTATGATGATCCGGTTCACCAGCTTGACCAGCTCGTTGTCCGCCGCTGCCGATGCGTCATCCGCGGCGACGGCACCATCCCCGTCATCCTCCCCCATGTCGGACAACAGATCGTTCACCGACCCACCATCACCTCCTGCCGCAAACAGCTGAGCAACGGTCTGCATGAACTCCACATGGGTGGTCACGCAGAACACTGGCACCGCCTTTGGAAAGACGTTCTGCACGACGCGCGAGGCAGTCGCCTGCTCGGGGTCCGTGACCATCACCAGCAAGCCATCCGGCCCCTCCTCGAGCGGCAGCCACTCTGCCTGCAGCACGTACTCCTTCTTCAGGTTACGGAGCAGATCGAGCGGCCTGACGCGATTGGGGCGGAAAGGCTCGTAGGGCACACCGAAGAAGCGGGAAATCGCGCTGCCAATGTCTGCCGGCTTGACCCCGTACTCGGAGATCAGGAGCTGCTCGATCGAAATACCCTGCTCCCGCGCCTGGCTGGTTGCAGCCCCGAGCTCCTGCTCGGTCAGCTTGGCGTCGAACACCAAACCCTCATACTTGGATTTCGGCTGGATCAGCGCGTGACGACGCTGGGTAAAGGCAACCGCGAGCGTCTGGCCTAGCCCCTGGATACCCTCCTCGGCGACAACGGAAAACGCCTCACCGCTGCGGCTGTTTATGAGCTGGATCACACCCAGCACATCGCCGTCCTCCTGCCGGATCGGCGCCACCAGCATCTGGTGGGAGCGGTAGCCGGAACGCTCATCCACTTCCCGGCGGAACTCCATGCGCGGAGAAATGGCTTTCAGCGCCGCCTCATCGTAAACATCGGCGACGTTGAGCATTTTCCCGGTCAGCGCCACGTAGCCGGCCACGCTGTTCTCGGCAATGGGAAGGCGGATCGTGCGGATCGTCTGCAGGCCGGTCTTGACCCGCGACGAGATGGTGCTGCGGTTATCGTCCACGACGTAGATCGTCATGCGCTCGGCCGCAAACAGTGTGCAGATCTCCGACGACAGCTCAAAGATGATCTCATCTATGTTCTGCGTCGCATGAATCCGGTTGGTAACCGCCTGCAGCCCTTTGAAAAAGGCCAAGCGGCTCGCCACGTCACTGCCACCCATCCTGCCGGGAGCGCTGCTTCTCATAGGAATGTCATATCCGGAAAATAAACCGCCCCGCACGGGCGAAGAACCCGCTCACCTCCTCGCGGAGACAAGCGAACAAGCGCCTCAGCACACGTGCCCGGCGTCAAAGGACCAGCTCGAGACCGTTGTACAGCGCCTTAGGCTCGAACTGCCCGCAACTATCGGCGATCTCCTGCAGCGTCGTCTGCGCCCGGCTCGGCTTGAGGTGGGTAATCCACACCTCGGGCTTCGCCCTCACCTTTTCGAGGAACAAGGCCAGCAGGCTCGGGCACAGATGCCGGGAGGCCAGGGCCAGGTCCTGCTGCGCGTCGGGAAAGGCGGTTTCGATGATCAGATAGCGCAGGTCCGGGATCTCGTTGATGGCGGAAATCAGGGCGTCGGAATAAGCCGTATCACCGGAGAACACCAAGCTGCGACCGCTCTCAGCCAGCTGATAGGCCACCGCCGGGACCGTATGCAAGGCCGGCAGCATGGTGACCTGCCGCCCGCCACCCAGGCGAGCCGTTTCGCCGACCCTCATCTCCTGAAAACGCAGGAAAGGGTTGCCGCGATCGGGAATCGAGGAAAAATCAGGCCACACCAGCCAGTTGAATATGTGCGAGCGCAGGATCCGCAAAGTCTCGGGGGAGCCATGCACTACGATCGGCATCGAGCGCGCATCGCCGACCGTATCCACGAGCAACGGGATCATCGCAATGTGGTCGAGGTGGGCATGGGTCACAAATATGTGGTCGATGCACAGGAGCTCCTCGAACTCCAGGTCGCCTACGCCCGTGCCAGCATCGATCAGCACATCATGATCCACCAGCAGCGCCGTAGTGCGCTGACTGCGCCCACCGATACCGCCGCTGCACCCGAGAACCCTTATTTTCATTTTGCTCTCTCGGCACCTCTCGAGTGCGACCGGCCAAGCCGCCGGCCCTCGCGAATGGTCAGAAAGAAATTGATCGGACGCCAGGCCATGGGATGAGCCCCCCGCAAAGGCGCCCCGCTCCCCCAGCCCGTCACGTCCATCTCAAGTTTCGCTCTTCGTGAAGAACTCCATCTTGACGCCGGCAAGCTCAATCACGTCGTTATCATTCAGACGATGAGCCTGAGCATCCAGCGCACGTCCATTCACGACAGGAAAGACCGTCCCTTCCACATGGGTGATGAAATAACCGTGCGGACGGCGCGTGATGACTGCCACCTGGGAACCAGGCTTGCCGAGGGTCGTAAGCGATTTGGACAACTCAAGTGTCCGGCCGGCGTGGGCACCGCTGAGGATCTGGATCATCCCGAGGGCACCGACCGGCGCCGCCGCATTGGTGGCCGTCAGATCAGCCTGGGCACCGGACGGCAGCCCCGTATCGGTTGTGACGGCTGCCTGGGCATAACTCACAGCCTCATCCTGCTCGGCGCCAGGCGCGGTGCTGTCGGCAAGATATTTCAGCCGGTATTTTCCCAGCTCGATAACATCATTGTTCTTGAGGACATGCTTCTTGACCGGCTGCCCATTCACATAGGTGCCATTGGTGCTGTTCATGTCCTCAAGGAATGCGTCATTGAGGATGGTCACGATCGCCGCATGCTCGCCGCTGATCGCCAGATTGTCGATCTGGATGTCGTTGTGCGGTTTCCGGCCGATGGTCGTCCGCTCCTTTTCAAGAGCCATTTCTTTCAACACCAGACCATCCATGCTCAATATCAACCTGGGCATCACTCTTCCTATCGACAACCTGCCTCAACCAAGTTCGGTGCCGAGCCGCCCTTCATGGCGCGACGACACGATGACAACCGAAACATTATCCACGCCCCCCCGATCATTCGCCAGATCAACCAGATGCTCGGCCGCCAGCCTGGGCGAGCCGCCCAGCGCGTCAAGCACATCCGCGATTTCGCTGTCGGGAAGCATATCGGTCAACCCATCCGAGCAGAGGAGATAAATGTCACCATCCTGCAGCGGAAAACCGGCTACGTCGGCCTCGACGCAGGCCGCCACGCCAACCGCCCGGGTCAGCAGGCCGCGCAATGCGGCAGAGCCGGGAGCCAAAGGATCAATCATGCCCGCGTCGCTTTGCTCTCGCAATACGCTATGGTCGCGGGTCAGGCATTCGAACACCTCGTTCCGCCAGCGGTAGATACGCGAATCCCCCACATGGCACGCCAGCATGCAGGCCCGCACGGGGCTCAGCCAGACACCGGCCAGCGTGGTTCCCATGTGGCGCAGGAGCGGGTCCCGCAGGGCCTCTTCGTAAACGGACTGATTGGCCGCGGCAACCGCCATCCTCAAGTCCCCCACGCTCGGCACACCGTGGGCCACAACGTACTCCATGCAGCCCATCCAGGCTTCCACGGCAAGGCGGGAGGCTACCGCGCCCCCGGCGTGCCCGCCCATCCCATCGGCCAGCACCGCCAGGCCAAGCTCCTCGGCACAGCACACGTGATCCTCGTTGCGTGTACGAACACGCCCCCCATGGGACAGCATGGCCATGCGCCAACGCGTCGGTTGCAATTGATCCATGCCCGAAGTTTAGAAAATCCGCCTCAAAGAATCTGCCGCTCCGGCCCCCCCCCGGCGCGCTTGCGCAGCATCCGCGCCACACCCAGCACGAGGGCAATGCCTACCAGCCCTGCCAGAGGCCTCAACCAGCCGGGACGCTCAACCAGCACGACGCGCCACAACGGATCGTCGACAATCATGCCGCCCGCGACCCAGCCCAGCAAAGCCGCACCAAGGGTAACGATTACGGGGAAGCGCTCCATCGACTTCATGATGAACTGACTGGACCAGACGATGATCGGAATACTCACCGCCAGCCCGAGGCCGAGCAGCACAAGGCTGTCGCCCGCCGCGCCTGCCACGCCGATGACGTTGTCTACGCTCATCACGAAGTCGGCCACGATGATCGTCTTGACCGCGCCGGCCACCGAGGTTGCCGCATCGATTTCGTGCCCACCGTCGTCCTCGGGCAGCAACAACTTGGCTCCGATCCACAGCAGCACGAGCCCGCCGAGCAGCTTGAGCCAGGCCAAGCCAAGCAGGCTTGCTGCAAAGGCCGTCAGCACCACGCGCAGGCCGACAGCACCCGCCACGCCACAGAACACACCGATCCGCCGCTGTTCCGGCTGCAGTCGGCGGCAGGCCAGGGCGATCACCACCGCGTTATCACCGGACAACACCAAGTCGATGGCCACGATCTGCAGCAAACCCATCCAGAACGTCGGCACCAGAAACTCGGACATGTGAAACCCAACCGATAAAAAACGAGAACACCAAAAACAAAACCGCGCCTGCGGCTTCAGCCACGGGCGCGGTCTACATCAGGCAACGGACCTGATTACAGCATGGCCTTCAGCAGCTTGGCCATTTCGGACGGGTTGCGGGTCACCTTGAAGCCGCACTCTTCCATGATGGCGAGTTTGGCATCAGCGGTATCCGCGCCGCCGGAGATCAGCGCGCCAGCATGGCCCATGCGCTTGCCCGCGGGGGCAGTCACACCGGCGATGAAGCCGACGATCGGCTTCTTCATGTTGGCCTTGCACCACTGGGCAGCTTCGGCTTCGTCCGGACCGCCGATTTCGCCGATCATGATGACGGCGTCCGTATCCGGATCGTCGTTGAACATCTTCATGACGTCGATGTGCTTCAGACCGTTGATCGGGTCACCACCGATACCGACGGCGGAAGACTGGCCCAGACCGATTTCGGTCAGCTGGGCAACAGCTTCGTAGGTCAGGGTGCCGGAGCGGGAAACCACGCCGATGCGACCCTTGCGGTGGATGTGGCCCGGCATGATGCCGATCTTGATTTCATCAGGGGTGATGAGACCCGGGCAGTTCGGGCCCAGCAGCAGGGTTTCCTTGCCGCCGGCCGCAACCTTGGCCTTCATCTTGTTGCGCACTTCCAGCATGTCGCGGACGGGGATGCCTTCGGTGATGCAGATCGCCAGGTCCAGGTCGGCCTCGACGGCTTCCCAGATCGCAGCGGCTGCGCCAGCGGGCGGCACGTAGATCACGGACACGGTGGCGCCGGTTTCGGCAGCCGCTTCCTTGACGGACGCGTAGATGGGGATGTCGAAGATCTTCTCGCCAGCCTTCTTGGGGTTCACACCGGCGACGAAGCACTCCTTGCCATTCGCGTACTCCTGGCACTTCTCGGTGTGGAACTGACCGGTCTTGCCGGTGATGCCCTGGGTGATGACCTTGGTGTCTTTGTTGATCAGGATGGACATTCGCTAACTCCTTACTTGACCGCGTCGACGATCTTCTGGGCCGCTTCGGCCATGGTGTCGGCCGCGATGATCGGGAGGCCCGAATCGCGCAGGATTTGCTTGCCGATCTCTTCGTTGGTGCCCTTCATGCGGACGACCAGCGGGACGGACAGGTGCACTTCCTTGGCCGCGGTGACCACGCCGGTGGCAATGGTGTCGCAGCGCATGATGCCGCCGAAGATGTTGACGAGAATGCCCTTGACCTTGGGGTTCTTGAGCATGATCTTGAAGGCTTCGGTCACCTTCTCGGTCGTGGCGCCGCCACCGACGTCGAGGAAGTTGGCCGGCTCGGCGCCGAACAGCTTGATGGTGTCCATCGTGGCCATGGCCAGACCGGCACCGTTCACCAGACAGCCGATGTTGCCGTCCAGGGAGATGTAGGCCAGGTCGAACTTGGAGGCTTCGATTTCGTCCGGATCTTCTTCGTCCAGGTCACGCATCTCGACGATTTCGGGATGGCGGTACAGGGCGTTGGAGTCGAAGTTGAACTTGGCGTCCAGAGCCTTGATGGTGCCGTCGCCTTCGTGGATCAGCGGGTTGATTTCCGCCAGCGAAGCGTCGGTTTCCATGTAGGTGGTGTACAGCTTCTTAAAGGTGTCCACGGCTTGAGCCACGGAGCCTTCAGGAATGCCGATGCCCTTGGCCAGGGTCAGGGCTTGCTCGTCGGTCAGACCGGTGAGCGGATCGACGAAGACCTTGATGATCTTCTCGGGGGTGCTGTGTGCGACTTCCTCGATGTCCATGCCGCCTTCGGAGGAGGCCATGATCGCAACCTTCTGGGTCGCGCGGTCGGTCAGCGCAGCAACATAGTATTCGTGCTTGATGTCGGCGCCTTCCTCGATCAACAGATTACGCACCTTCTGGCCTTCCGGGCCGGTCTGGTGGGTGATCAGCTGCATGCCGAGGATCTGGCCAGCGTACTGGCGCACTTCGTCCAGGGACTTGGCGACTTTGACGCCACCGCCCTTGCCGCGCCCGCCGGCGTGGATCTGGGCCTTCACGACCCAAACCTTGCCACCCAGGGTTTCAGCTGCCTTGACCGCGTCGTCAACGGTCGTGCAGTGAATACCGCGCGGAACCGTTACGCCGAACTTCTTCAGGATTTGCTTGCCCTGATATTCGTGAATTTTCATGGTTGCCCTTCGATCGAAGTCTTGGCCTTATAAAGGCCGCTCACGCTTGGTTGATGGGACTCTTCGGGGTCAGCACGCACCCCGCGACACATACGCCGTTCTCCCTCGTCCAACGTATGTACCGCCCCGCTTTTCGCCCACCCGGCGTATGCGACCGGAGTGCTCGAAAAACAATCCTCTGCCGACCTACTTATTGACATGTCGGTATTTGGATCGTCCGATTATATACGAAACATCGTACACAACCGCTTTCACGCTGCACCGCACACCGACCGTCCTGCCGGCCTATGCCTGATCGAGCCTGCGGTACCAGCGCGGGTAATAGCGCATCACCGTCGGAGAGGTGGTTTCGAGAGCATGACAACGGTCGAGCTGGAAGGGCTTGCCGCCATCCTCACCCTCTCCCGTATCACGCCGGAAGGTGGCCACGGTCTGGATCGCCGCCGTCGGCAGGGAAGCCAGCAGCTCGGTGAGGTGGGAGCATCCCCGCACGTCACTGAACATCTCACTGACGGCCTTGCGGAAACCGCGCACGAGATTCAGGCCGATCAGGGCCCGATAGGCGGGCCCGATGGTGTCGCAACCACCGGGATAGGGCACCCACTCGGAGCAGGCTTCCACATCGACCACCTCGAATGAGGTATCGATGGTGACGCGGATAAACAAGTCATGAACCGGATCGCCGGCCCTGCGGATGCCGGAAGCAAGCAGATAGTCCGCCGCCTTCTCGTCGGTCAGGCGTGCGTCCAGGTCGAACATGCCGTCGTCCCTCAGGTAGCCCTGGACTTCGATGCGGCGGGTATGGGCAAGACTACGCCCGATGGCTGGCTTGGAAAGCGGCATGGATGATCAGAAAATGCTTTGACAGGAAACAGGCCGGAGAGTGATCACGGAAAAACCGTCGACCATTTCACGACACGTAACATTTGCCCCGGCCTCGCGGAAAACAAGGCTCCGCGCCTGACGGCAAACTTCACTAGAATATTGTATCGACTGCGGTACATCGGTGGATGCCGCAACGCACAACAATGAAACCGCGATCCCGTCGCCCCCGTCCCCATTGATGAATAGCGCGCACAAGCCCCCTGTCACACTCGCCGCGACGCTTGCTTTGCTCTTCGCCCCCAGCGTCATGGCGATGGGGCTGAGCGATCTTGTCGTCCACTCCGCGCTGGGGGAGCCGCTGCGCGCGGAAATCCGGCTGACCCGGGCGTCCGGGGAAGAGATCGACCCTGACTGCTTCCGGATTGCAGCCCCCTCGTCCGGCAACGACGACCTGCCGTGGCTCCGCGACGCACGGATTTCGCTCAGCGGCGAGCGCCTGCGCATCACGACTCGCGGCCCAGTCAATCATCCGGCTGCCATGCTGGGGCTGCGCATCGGCTGCGGAACGGAATTCCGCCGGGACTACCCGATCCTGCTGCAGCCGCCGATCGCCACCTCGACCGTTCCCACCGTCAGTCCGCCGGCACTCGAAGCGCCTGCGCGGCCCGCGATCAGTCGCCGCCTCGCCAGTGCGCCCCGCCCATCCCGCGGTGCGTCCGCGGCGGGCGTACGCAGTACGCGACAAGGCACGACACCTGGTCGCCCGCGTGGTCCGGTCGCCAAAGCCGGCGCCAGGAAGGGCACTCCCGGCGACCGGCTGGTCGTCAGCAAGGAGCGGACGCCACTCCGCCTCGAATACCGGCTGGCTCGAACGCCGGTCGCCCCCGAGACACCGACCCCTGCCAACCAACCCGGCAAGCTGCCCACCATTTCCGCCTACGACGAGAGCGTGGCGGCACAGCTCGAGCTCGACGAGAAGATCAAACGCCTGGAGGAATACCAGGCCGTACTGCGCAAACGCATCGCTGAACTGGACCAGCAACTGGCCGCTGGACAAGCCCCCGCGCCGAAAGCGCCCCCGGTCACAAAAGCCGCCCCCCCCCAGCCTGCCCCGGCAACGGAAGCCCAGAAGGACGCCCCAATCAACTGGCTCGGCGCACTTTTTGGCAGCATTCTTGCCGCGGCCGGCGGCGGCCTGGCCCTGCTGTTGATGCGCCGAAAGCGCCCCGAAGCCACTCCGTCGACCGCGGAGCTGGACTCCCGCCTGCCCGACGAACCCCACTTCCGTGTCGAGCCGGACGGTGTCCCCAGCCACGCGGAGGAGCCGGCGCCGCAGCCGGCGGTCCCGCCCGTGGCAGTGCCACTGACTCCGCGGCCGGAGTCCTACGCGCCGCCACCACCGGTTCCCGATGAATCCGCCGACTGGGCAGACCCGACCTTCGCGCCGGCCCATCCGATTCCTTTCGACGAAACCGTCGACGAGCAGGACTCTGCCCTTGAGCTGGCGGAGATCATGATGTCCTTCGGCCGTACCCAGGGCGCCGCCGAAACCCTCGCCGACTACATCCGCAGCAACCCGCGCCAGGCGGTCAAACCGTGGATCAAGCTGCTCGACGTCTACCACGTGGCCGGCATGCGGGCCGAGTTCGAGGCCCTCACACGCCAGCTCAACAAGACCTTCAACGTCAAGACGATTACCTGGGACGATTTCAAGGCCACCCGCAGCGCCCCCGACTCCGTCGAGCAGATGGGGCACGTGACGCAGCAGTTGCAGGAGCTGTGGGGCACCCAGGAAGCCCAGGTCTACATCCATCAGTTGCTGCGTGACAACCGCAACGGCACGCGGCAGGGCTTCCCCCTCAGCGTGGTCGAGGAACTCCTGCTCCTTCTCGCCGTCCTCGACGACACACTGGGCACCTACCGGCCGAACACCGAGCTCACCCTGGCCGAGATGGAACCACGCCCGGCCAGCAAGGCGGCCTGATCAGACCGGGTTGTCCACCTCGACGAACTCGGCTTCGATGCCGAAAGTCTCGGCGAGGTGGCGGCCCAGCGCCTGCACACCATAGCGTTCGCTGGCATGGTGCCCCACCGCCAGGTAGGCCACACCGGACTCCCGCGCCAGATGGGTCGTCTGCTCCGACACCTCACCCGAGACGAAGCAATCCACACCCGTGGCGATGGCCTGCTCGAAATAGCCCTGTGCCCCGCCGGTGCACCAGGCCACCCGCCGCACAAGCCGATCCACATCGCCTAGCACCAGCGGCTCGCGCCCCAGCCGCGCGGCGGCCTGGCGGGCCAACGCCGTCAGGCTGGTTTCATGGGGCAGCGAACCGGTCCAGCCCAGTTCCTGCTCGCCGAAACGCCCATCCGCCTGCCAACCCATCAGCTTGCCGAGCTGCGCGTTGTTGCCCAGCTCGGCATGGGCATCCAGCGGCAGATGGTAGGCGAACAGGTTGATGTCGTTGTTAAGCAGCGTCGCCAGCCGGCGCTTGCGCATGCCGGTGATGCGTCCTTCCTCGCCGCGCCAAAAGTAGCCGTGATGCACCAGCACCGCGTCCGCCCCCTTCGCCACAGCCGCATCAAGCAGCGCCTGGCTGGCCGTCACGCCACACACAATGCGGCGCACCTCGACCCGACCTTCCACCTGCAACCCGTTTGGGCAATAATCCTTGAATCCACCGACATCCAGCAGAGTGTCGAGATAACGCTGCAATTCGGCTCTGTTCATGGCCGCCTCCCCTTAACCCTTCAGAATTCCCGGACGCCCGCTGGCGTCTCCGGTCGCCAATTTTACGATGCATCGCCTGTGGATCATCTTTACCCAAGCCGTCACCGTCTCGGTGGCGCTCCTGTTCGTGGTCAGCACGCTGAAACCCGAATGGATCGGCGAGCGCGCCATGCTGCCCTCCGTAACGATCCAGGAAGCGGTCTCCCCCGCGGCGCTGCCCGCCGGTAAAGGGCCGGCCTCCTATGCCGACGCCGCCAAGGCTGCGCTGCCAGCGGTGGTGCACGTGTTCACCAGCAAAGAAGTGAAGGCCCAGCGCAATCCCTTCAGCGATGACCCGCTATTCCGCCATTTCTTCGGCGACCGCCTCAACAACAAACCCCAGCAGCGCACCTCGGGCCTCGGCTCCGGGGTGATTGTCTCTCCGGAAGGTTACATCCTCACCAACAACCACGTCATCGAAGCCGCCGACGAGATCGAGGTCGCCCTCAACGACGGCCGCAAGCTGCCGGCCCGCATCGTTGGCCGCGACCCGGAATCCGACCTGGCCGTGCTGCAGATCAAGTCCGACGGCAAGCTGCGCCCGATCACCTTCGGCCACACCGAACAACTCCACGTCGGCGATGTGGTGCTGGCCATCGGCAACCCCTTCGGCGTCGGCCAGACCGTCACGATGGGCATCGTGTCGGCCCTCGGCCGCTCCCATCTGGGCATCAACACCTTCGAGGACTTCATCCAGACCGACGCGGCGATCAACCCCGGCAACTCCGGCGGCGCGCTGATCGACGCGGCTGGCAACCTGGTCGGCATCAACGCGGCGATCTACTCCCGCTCCGGCGGCTCCCTCGGCATCGGCTTCGCGATCCCGGTGTCCCTGGCCCGCAACGTGATGGAACAGATCATCCAGAGCGGCTCGGTCACGCGCGGCTGGATCGGTGTCGAAGTGCAGGCCATCACCTCCGACCTGGCCGACTCCTTCGGCATGCCTTCCAGCGACGGCACGCTCATCTCCGGCGTCATGCGCGGCAGTCCCGCCGACCGGGCCGGCGTCAAGCCCGGTGACGTTCTGCTGGCCGTCGAAGGGCGCAAGGTCAATGATCCGCAGGCCATGCTGGAAGCCATCGCCGCGCTTTCGCCGGGACGCAAGGCCGGCTTCGAGCTGCGCCGCGGTAAGGACAAGCTCGACCTCAAGGTGGAAATCGGCCGTCGCCCGGCCCTGTCCCGCGGCGAATGAGCGCTCCCTCGCCGGATCCCCATGCGCCGGACTTCCTGCGCCGGCATCGCCCCTTCGTGCTGTTCTGGCTGGCCCGCATCCTGTTCGGCGGGGGCAGCCAGATCAAGGACGTAGCGGTCGGCTGGCAGGTTTACCAGCTCACCGGCAGCGCGCTCGATCTGGGCCTCGTCGGGCTGATCCAGTTCCTGCCGCGCATCCTCCTCACCGCCATCGCCGGCGACCTGGCCGACCGCCACGACCGGCGCTGGCTGACCGTCGCCGCGCAGCTGGTGCAGACCGTCGGCCTGGCCCTGCTGGCTATCGCCAGCGCCACCGGTTTCGTCAGCCGCGAGCTGATCTTCGGCGTGGTACTGATCCTCGGCGCCGCCCAGACCTTCCAGATGCCGGCCAGCGCGTCCCTGCTGCCGTCCCTCGTGCCGCCCGCCGCACTGCCGCGGGCACTGGCCCTGAGCGCCTCGGCGATGCAGGCGGCAACCATCATCGCACCGGCCCTCGGCGGCTTCCTGTACCTGCTCGGTGCGCCGGTGGTGTATGCGCTCACCGCGCTGCTGCTGGCCCTGTCATCCATCTTCCTGTCGCGCCTGCCCGACGTGCACGTGGAGCGCGTGCTGGCCGGCTCCGCATGGCAGCGCTTCGTCGCCGGTATCCGCTTCATCCGTGGCCAGGGCATCGTCTTCGGCGCCATGTCGCTGGACCTCTTCGCGGTGCTCTTCGGCGGTGCCACCGCGCTGCTGCCGATCATCGCCCACGAGGTGCTGCACACCGGCTCCTGGGGCCTCGGCCTGCTCCGCTCCGGGCCGGCCATCGGCGCGCTGGCGATGGCCCTGTGGCTGGCGCGCAATCCGCTGCGTCACTCGGTCGGCCGCATCCTGTACGGCTCGGTGGCCGCCTATGGGCTATCGATCATCGCCTTCGGCCTGTCCTCCAACCTGTGGCTGTCGGTGTTCTTCCTGGCCATCGGCGGCGCCACCGACATGGTCAGCATGGTGATCCGCCAGTCCCTGGTGCAGTTGCAGACGCCGGACGAGATGCGCGGCCGGGTCAGCGCGGTCAACTCCATCTTCGTCGGCGCCTCAAACCAGCTCGGCGAATTCGAATCCGGCCTCACCGCCGCGTGGTTCGGCGCAGTGCCTTCAGTACTCATCGGCGGTGCCGCCACGCTGCTCGTCGTGGCGCTGTGGACACGCCTGTTCCCGCAACTGGGGCGAACGGAGTCCCTGCACGGCACCCCGTAGGGGCGAATTCATTCGCCCATAACCACTGCCGCCCGCCCCCCATGCGCCTCACCCATCTCGCCGCCGCCAGCCTGCTCGTTGCTACACCGCTGTTCGCCGCCCCGCCGGCCACGCACCGGCCCTACAACCACATCGTCGTCGTGGTGCTCGAGAACCGCTCTGCCTACGCCGGCGACGAACAGCGCGTGTGGGACAACCCGGCCCTGCCCTTCCTCAACGGCCTGGCGCGGGATCCGCGGCATGGCGCCCGCTTCACCAACGCCTGGGCTGCCGAAACGCCCTACCGGCGCGTCCCGGCCGGCTTCGAGCGCCCGCTGTCGGCACGCCCGAGCCAGCCCAACTACCTGTACCTGTTTTCCGCCAGCAACCAGGGCGTGCTACCGGACTGGTTCGCCGATCCGTCCTCGTCCTACCGGGGCAAGGCCGAACTGGCCCGCAACGGCGACCGCCTGGCCAGCCCCGGCACCGAACAGCCCAGCGGCATCGGCAACCGGCTGATCCCTGCGGCCCGCCGCCCCTTTGCCACCGCCAACCTGGGCACCAGCCTGCGTGCCGGCGGGCGGAGTTTCCTGAGCTTTTCGGAGAGCCTGCCCCATCCGGGATGGGACGCGGAAGGCGACGCCGATCCCAAGCTGGACCTCTATCGCCGCAAGCACAACCCGGCCATCAACTGGATCGCCCTGCCCAGCGCCGCAACGACGGAGCGCATTCCGCCCGAGCGCCGCCGCTTCCTGCTGCCGCTGGATGTGAACCTCGCCTTCCATGCCAGCACCGACCCGCAGGGGCGCCGCTGGCGTGGCTTTGCCGAGGACGCCGGCGGTCGGCCGCTGGATTTTGCACGACTGCCCAATGTGGCGCTGGTGATCCCCAACGAACGGCACGACGCCCACAGCGCCTCCCTCGGCGAGATGGACGACTGGCTGAAAACGAATATCGGCCCCTACGCCGCCTGGGCGACCCAGCACAACAGCCTGCTGATCGTCACCTTCGACGAGGACGGCTCGACGGACAGCAGCCAGGGCCACGCCTACCACTTCGGCCGCGATCGCATCGCCACGCTGTTCTACGGCGCCGGCGTCAAGCCCGGCGACTACGCCGAGCGCATCGACGCCCTCAACGTATTGGCCACCATCCTGCACGACCAGGGCCGGCTGGCCGACTTCCGCCGGGATTTCGCCCAGACCTGCCCGGACGACGCGGAGACCTGCGCACGCGAACTGGCCAACCTGCGCCCCATCCTCGACGTGTTCGGACGCGGCCCCGCCCTGCAGGAGATTCCGCCGGTCCGGGACTAGACTCCGGGCGCCCCGGCTGCGCGCTCAAGCCATCCGCGAGCCCCAGAAGGCGGCCACGTCCACCATCCGGTTGGCGAAGCCCCACTCGTTGTCGAACCACACCAGCAAGTTGAGCAGGCGGTCGCCGCTCATGCGGGTCTGGCCGCCGTCCACGATGGCCGAGTGGGGGCTGTGGTTGAAGTCGATGGAGGCATGCGGCTCGTCGGTGTAGGCCATGCGGCCGGAGCCCTGGCCTTCCACTGCCGCCCGCAGGCGGGCTTTCACCTCGGCCGCGTCGGTGCCACGCTTCAGCGTCACCAGCAGGTCGATGGCCGACACGTTCACCACCGGCACACGGATCGCCTTCGATTCGATGCGCCCGGCCAGGTGCGGCAGCAGGCGCTGCACGCCACGGGCAAGGCCGGTAGACACCGGGATCATCGACTGCATTGCCGAGCGGGTGCGGTGCAGGTCGGTGTGGTGATAGCCGTCGATGAGCGGCTGGTCGTTCATCACCGAATGCAGTGTGGTCAGCATCGCGTGGTCCAGCCCATAGGCCTCGTCGAGGATGGACAGCACCGGCACGATGGCGTTGGTGGTGCAGGACGCCGCCGACACGATGCGCTCCGCGCCGCTCAGCAACTCATGGTTCATGCCGAAGACGATGGTCTGGTCCACGTCACCGGCGCTATGCCCCGGATGGGACAACAGCAGGCGCCGGCAACCGGCATCGAGGAAACGCTGCAGTTCCGGCCGGTAGCTGTAGCGCCCGGAGGCCTCCACCAGCACATCCACACCGATCTTGCCCCAGTCCACGCCCTCCGGCGTGTCCGCGTGGAAGACCGGGATGTCCTTGCCGTCGATGCGCAGGCAGCCGTCACCGACCTCGACGGTGCCCGGAAAGCAGCCATGGGTGGAATCGAAGCGGGTCAGGTAGGCCATGCTGTCCAGATCGGCCGGCTCGTTGATCGCCACCACCGAAAACCCCTCCCGCATCGGCGAGGCCAGCAAGGCCCGCAGGAAACACCGTCCGATCCGCCCGTACCCGTTTATTGCAATCCGCAAAGACATCGATCCACTCGTCACACACCGCATCCGGCCCGCATCCCGGTCATTCCGACCGGCCTCGACGCATCGCGCTTGACGCGACGCATGACGGACAGGAGCGACCGACCCCCGCCCGACAGGGGCGAGACTACACCCTCCGGGCCATCCGCGTCCGCTCCAGCCCCCTCCACCGCCCCGTCCAGGGAAGCACTGCGGGCTTGAGACAGCTGTCTCGCCTGTCTCGGCCAGACTGCCCGAATTGAGAAGGATGTCTCGCCCACCAACCGCGGCCTGAACGCAAGCCCTTGTTAAGAAAAGATTTCACCTCCTGGCACAAAGCTGGCTGAAGGAACTGGCCGGCCGTTGCGACACCACCTCGCGCGGCCCGACGACAAGCCTCACCACACCACGCTCAAAGCGGGAGACAAAACGATGAGAAAAACCCAACGCATTTCCAGGTCCGTGCTGGCCGCCTCGCTCGCGACCCTGTTCGCCACCGGCGCCCTGGCGGCCGACGCGGCCCCTGCCGATCCGGAGCCGCCCCTCGGTGTCGACGTTCTGGAAGCCGGCTTCAAGTGGCGCCCCAACTACGTGTCCGAGGACATGCTGATCAACGCCGACAAGGACGCCAACAACTGGCTGCACTACGGCAAGGACTACCAGGCCACCCGCTTCAGCCAATTGCGCCAGATCACCCGCGACAACGTCGTGCGGCTGGTGCCCAAGTGGAACCTGTCCTTCGGCGTGAACGACGCCCAGGACAGCCAGACCACCGTCGTCAACGGCCGCATCTACGTCACCGCCAGCCAGAACAAGGTCTTCTCCCTCGATGGCGAGAGCGGCCGCATGCTTTGGAAATACGAGCATCCGCTGCCCGGCGACATCGGCCCCCGCCTGTGCTGCGAGGCCGTCAACCGTGGCGTCGCGGTGTTCAAGAACATGGTTTACATGGCGACCCTCGACAGCCACGTGGTCGCCCTCGACAACACCACCGGCCGCGTGCTCTGGGACGTCGCGCTCGGCGACTACCGCACCGGCGAGATCTACACCTCGATGCCGCTGGTCGCCAACGGCCTGATCGTGGTCGGCAACTCCGGCTCCGACGTGGGCGGCAACGTCGGCAAGATCACCGCCCTCGACCCGGATACCGGCAAGACCGTCTGGCAGACCACCACCCGCCCAACCAGCGCCAGCGACCCCGCCGCCAAGACCTGGGCCAACGACTCCTGGAAGACCGGTGGCGCCTCCGCCTGGCTGACCGGCAACTACGACCCCAAGACCAAGACCATCTTCTGGGGCGTCGGCAACCCTACGCCGGACTTCGACCCCCGCGTGCGCGCCGGCGACAACCTGTACAGCAACTCCACGCTGGCCCTCGACGCCGCCACCGGCAAGATCAAGCATCACTTCCAGTACACCCCCAACGACTCCTGGGACTACGACGGCAACAACGAGACCATCCTGGTGGACGACGACCAGGGCCGCAAAGTGTGGCTGCACGCCGACCGCAACGGCCACGTCTATTCCATCAACCGGGACAGCGGCAAGTGCAACTGGGTGGTGCCGATCGCCCGCGTGAACTGGGTCACCGGCTTCCAGGGCAACTGTCGCCCGATCGTCAATCCGGACAAGGTGCCCGGCTACGACAAGGTCGCCACCGACGTCGCACCCATTCTCGACGGCGGCAAGGAATGGCACCCGGCGGCCTACAGCCCGCTCACCAAGCTGCTCTACGTGCCCTACATCGACAGCTCGATGGATATCCAGGCGAAGAAAATGGAATGGCGGCAGGGCGAGTGGTTCCTGTCGTCCAAGGTCCTCAAGGCCAACCCCTACACCGGCGGAGTAAAGGCCTTCGACGCCACAACCGGCAAGCTGGCGTGGACGCGCCCGCAGAGCACGCCGGCCACCAGCGGCCTGCTCGCCACCGCCGGCGGGCTGGTCTTCTCCGGCGACGCCGAAGGCTACTTCTCGGCGATGCGCGACGACACCGGCGAAACCCTGTGGCGCTTCAACGTCGGCACCGGCATCCACGGCAACCCGACCACCTTCAACGTGAACGGCCAGCAGTACGTGGCCATCGTCTACGGCCCCGGCGGCGGCAGCCTGTGGCCGCTGGTGTACGGCGAGCTGTTCAAGCACCAGAACCGCGGCGGCGGCATGATGGTCTTCGCCCTCTCGCCGCAGTACCGCTAACCCTGTCCCAGCCCTTGCGGCGGGCGCGGCCGAAGCCTGGGCCGCGCCCGCGGAGCGATCCATGACACCGCGCACACGCCTTTGCGGCACCTTGCTGGCCCTGCTCGCCCACGGCCAGCCGGCCGGCAGCGCACCGCCCCCGGCAGAACCAGGCGGCGGCCCCCTGACCGTCTGCCTCGCCGAAGCCAACCCCCCGTTCTCGGCCAGCAGCCTGCCGGACGGCGGCATCGACGCCGAACTGGCCCGCGCCGTCGCCAGACAGCTTGGCCGGGAAGTCCGCCTGACATGGGTAACCATCCCGAATCGCGGCGGGCTCGGCAAAGCCCTCGCGCAGAACCTCGCCGGCGGCGCCTGTGCGCTGTTCGCCGGCATTCCGGAAAGCGGCGGGCCCAACGAGGACCTGGCCGAGAAACGCCTGGCCGCCAGCACGCCCTACCTGGAAACCGGCTATGTGCTGGTCGGCGCCCGCAAGCCAGTCCGCAGCCTCGACGACGCCCGCCGGCTCGGCCGGATCGGCGTGGTCACCGCCACGCCGGCCGATCTGTACTTGTTCCAGCAGCACTTGCACCGCCTGCCCTACGGCAACAACGGCGCGCTGCTGGCCGCCCTCGCCGACGGCAGCGTGGACGCCGCCGCGCTGTGGCAACCGGCCCTCGCCGAGGCCCGGAGGCTAGGCCAGGCCTCGGCCAGCGACGGCCTGGCGCTGCCCGAGGCAGGCCGCACCCGCTTCGTCTTCGCGCTGCGCCACGGCGACCCGGCCCTGCTGGCCGACGTCAATGCCGCGGTGGACCGCCTGCGCAGCGACGGCCGCCTCGACGCAATCCTGCGGGCCCACGGCCTGGCACCGTGATCAAACCAACGACCCCACACCAGAGAACCATGACACACCCCACATCCCCCACATCTCTCACCGCCCGTGCCGTCCGGCAGCGGGCGTCCGCCATTGGCCTGTGCCTCGCCCTCGGGCTCAGCGGCCTGGCCCATGCCTTCGGCGTGACGCCGGCCGGTGGTGCCCCTGCCGCCGCATCGGCTAATCCCCTCGCCGGCAACGCCGAAGCCGCCCGCAAGGGCGAGGAGCTGTTCGGCCGCAACTGCCAGCAGTGCCACAACACCCGCGGCCACGGCGGCAAGTGCCCGCAGCTCGTGCGCGGCGCCTGGGCCCCCGGCGGCCCCAACTCCGACAAATTCATGTTCGACACCATCTCCAAGGGCCGCCCCAACACCCAGATGGGCTCCTTCGGCATGGCCCTCCGCGAGGACGAGATCTGGCAGATCGTCACCTTCCTGCGCGAAGAGGCCGTCCGCGTGAAGGCCGCCGCCCGTAAGGCGACCGACGACGACGATTCAAACTGGTACTGAGCCCGCCTCATCCCCGCGGCGTTCGGATTTCCGGATGCTTTTTCCGCCCCCTTTCCGGGAATCCGAACACACCAGCAATCGGAGAAAATAAAATCCTTTAAAAACATACAGATAAAAACTCGGATCGAGGTCCGAGCGGTGGCACAGCTCCTGCAAATGAATGGGCACGACGGCCTCTCCACGGCCCGGCAAACGACATTCAAAAGCATTGGAGACACGCATGACCACCACCGCCATCTACCGCACGGAACACGACCTGCTCGGCGACCGCCAGGTCCCCACCGCCGCCTACTACGGCGTGCACACCCTGCGGGCCCTGGAGAACTTCAACATCAGCGGCATCTCCATCGCCGCCTATCCCGACCTGGTGCGCGCCCTCGCCCAGATCAAGCTCGCCGCCGCCCAGGCCAACCAGGAACTGGGCCTGCTCGACAGCGAACGCACCGAGGCCATCGTCAAGGCCTGCCGCGAAGTGATCGCCGGGCAGTACCACGACCACTTCGTGGTGGACGTCATCCAGGGCGGCGCCGGCACCTCCACCAACATGAACGCCAACGAGGTGATCGCCAACCGCGCGCTGGAGATCATGGGCCACCGGCGCGGGGAGTACCTGTTCCTGCACCCCAACGAACACGTCAACATGAGCCAGTCCACCAATGACGTGTATCCCACCGCGCTCAAGCTTGCCACCTACGTGGGCATCTTCCGCCTGGTGGACGCCATGGCCCACCTGCGCTTCGCCTTCGAGCGCAAGGCCACCGAATTCGCCGATGTACTCAAGATGGGTCGCACCCAGCTGCAGGACGCCGTGCCGATGACCCTCGGCCAAGAGTTCTCCACCTACGCCACCATGCTCGGTGAGGACGAGGAACGCCTGAAGGAAGCCGCGCTGCTGATCCGCGAGATCAACCTCGGCGCCACCGCCATCGGCACCGGCATCAACGCCCACCCGGACTACGCCGGCCTGGTGTGCCGCCGTCTCGCTGAAGTCAGCGGCATCCCGGTGGTCACCTCGCCGAACCTCATCGAAGCCACCCAGGACTGCGGCGCCTTCATCCAGCTCTCCGGCGTGCTCAAGCGCGTCGCCGCCAAGTTGTCCAAGGTCTGCAACGACCTGCGCCTGCTCTCCTCCGGCCCGCGCGCCGGCTTCTGCGAGATCAACCTGCCGGCCCGCCAGGCTGGCTCCTCGATCATGCCGGGCAAGGTCAATCCGGTGATCCCGGAAGTGGTGAACCAGATCGCCTTCGAAGTCATCGGCAACGACATGACCGTCACCTTCGCCGCCGAAGCCGGCCAGCTGCAGCTCAACGCCTTCGAGCCGATCATCGCCCACAGCCTGTTCAAGAGCGTGCTGCACCTGTCCCGCGGCTGCACCACGCTGGCCGACCTGTGCGTGGACGGCATCACCGCCAACCGGGACGCCCTGCGCGCCAGCGTCGAGCGCTCCATCGGCATCGTCACCGCGCTGAACCCCTACATCGGCTACGCCAACGCCACCGACGTGGCCGCCGAAGCCCACGCCACCGGGAAGGGCGTCGCCGAAATCGTGCTGAACCGCGGCCTGATGAGTGCCGAAGCACTGGCCGAGGTGCTGCGCCCCGAAATTCTGACCAAGCCGCAAATGATCCCGGCCCGGGCCGCCTGAGCAGCCCTCCATTCATAGAACCAAGGAGAACATCATGAAAATGAACCGGCTGACGACCCTGATCGGGGTTGCCCTGGTGCTCGGCATCATTGTCGGCTACGCCTGCAACACGCTGGCCGCCACCCCCGCCCAGGCCAAGGAGATCGCCTCCTACTTCGGCATCCTGACCGACGTCTTCCTGCGCCTGATCAAGATGATCATCGCCCCGCTGGTCTTCGCGACCCTGGTCGCCGGCCTGGCCGGCATGGGCGACACCAAGACGGTCGGCCGCATCGGCCTCAAGGCCCTCGGCTGGTTCGTCTGCGCCTCGTTCTGTTCGCTGCTGCTCGGCCTGGTCTTCGCCAACGTCCTGCAGCCCGGCACCGGCCTCAACGTGCCGCTGCCGGAAGCTGGCGCCGCCACCAACCTGAAGACCAGCGCGCTGAACCTGAAGGACTTCATCACCCACGTCTTCCCGAAGAACATCTTCGAGGCGATGGCGGCCAATGAAATCCTGCAGATCCTGGTCTTCGCCGTCTTCTTCGGCACCGCCCTCGGCCACCTGCACAGCCAGACCGCGCGCAGCCTGGTGTGCACGATGGAAGAAATCGTCCATGTGATGCTCAAGGTCACCGACTACGTGATGCGCTTCGCCCCGGTAGGTGTGTTCGGTGCCGTCGCCGGTGCCATCACCACCAACGGCCTGGGCATGCTGCTCGTCTTCGGCAAGCTGCTGCTCAGCTTCTACGCCGCCCTGGCCGCCCTGTGGCTCGTGCTGATCGCCGCTGGCTACTTCGTGCTCGGCAAGGAGATCTTCCGCCTGCTCAAGCTGATCCGCGGCCCGATGCTGGTCGGCTTCTCGACCGCTTCCAGCGAATCGGTCTATCCGAAGCTGATGGAGCAACTCGAGAAGTTCGGCATCAAGAACCGCGTCACCAGCTTCGTGCTGCCGCTGGGCTACTCCTTCAACCTCGACGGCTCGATGATCTACACCACCTTCGCGGCGCTGTTCGTCGCCCAGGCCTACGGCATCGAACTGAGCCTGGGTACGCAGATCACCATGCTGCTGGTGCTGATGGTGTCCTCCAAGGGCATCGCCGGCGTGCCGCGCGCCTCGCTGGTCGTCGTCGCCGCCGTGCTGCCGATGTTCAACCTGCCGGAAGCCGGCCTGCTGCTGGTGCTGGGCATCGACCACTTCCTCGACATGGGCCGCACCGTCACCAACGTACTCGGCAACGCCATCGCCACCAGCGTCGTCGCCAAGTGGGAAAACGCCATTGTCCCGGTCGATGAAGCCTTCGACGAAGAAGACGAGGCCCTGCCGGTCGCCGAAGCCCCCGTCGTAGCCTGATCCACCCTCATCGCCCCCACACCCCTTCTTCGGGGTTGTGGGGGCGAATTCATTCGCCCGTCGAGGGAGATCAACCCGCCGAGGGCGAATGAATTCGCCCCCACGGGAAATCCCATCCCTTCTGATCCAATCCAGCCATCGCCGCTCCCCCGACCGAAGAGCCAGTCCCCATGTCCCTCGAACTCCTGCTGCTCGGCAGCGTGGCCTTCTTCGCCGGTGCGGTCGATGCCGTCGTTGGCGGCGGTGGCTTGATCCAGATCCCGGTCCTGCTCGGCCACTTTCCGCAGGTATCCATCCCGACCCTGTTCGGCACCAACAAGCTGTCGAGCATCGCCGGCACCAGCGCCTCCCTGTGGCAGTACGCGCGGACGGTACGGATTCCGTGGTTCGTCGTGCTGCCGGCCGCCCTCGCCGCGCTGGTCGGCGCCTGGCTCGGCGCCGCGGTGGTGGCATGGCTGCCCCGCGAGGCGATGCGCCCGCTGGTAATGGTGCTGATGCTGGCGGTGGCTATCTACACCTTCCGCCGCAAGGAGCTCGGCCAGGCGCCGACGCGGGAACTGCGTCCGTCCGACCGCTGGCACGCCGCGGCTTTCGGTGCCGCGATCGGCTTCTACGACGGCTTCTTCGGCCCCGGCACCGGCAGCTTCCTGATCTTCGGCTTCGTGCGCCTGTTCGGCATGGACTTCCTACGCGCCTCGGCCAGCGCCAAGCTGGTCAACGTCGCCACCAACCTGTCCGCCATCGCCTTCTTCGCCAGCCACGGCCCGCTGCTGTGGGGCATCGGGCTGACGATGGCGGTGTGCAACCTGGCCGGCGCCCAGGTCGGCACGCGACTGGCCGTTCGCCACGGCAGCGGCTTCGTGCGCAAGGCCTTCCTGGCGGTGGTGACAGTGCTGATCGGCAAGCTGGCCTGGGAGATGATCTAGGGCAAGCCGGCAGCCAGCACAAAGGATGCGGCAATCAGTCGCAATCCATGCATTCCGCAAGTTCTTAGAATCGCGGCCCTTGCCACGACTCTAAGAACTTGCGGAAACTGCTCATGCCCAAGCCCCTCAATCTTGCGCTCCTCATGGGTGCGCTCCAGGCGGGTGTCGCTGCGGCCTCACCCGATTCTGTTCCAGCCACTGCCAAGGCGCTGCCTGAGGTTTTGGTGGAAGCCAGCCGCGCGGAATCGTATCGGGCGGAAACCACAACCGTTGCAGGGAAACTGCCTCAATCCATCCGGGAAATTCCAAACTCGGTCTCGGTGCTGACCCGTCAGCAGATGGACGACCAGAACATGGTCACCCCCTGGGATGCGCTTTCCCAGATCACCGGCGTCCAGGCGGTCGCCAACGACATCACCCAGGGACAGTTCCATTCCCGGGGTGGCGCGCTCGAGGTCCAGCACGACGGCCTGCCCTCCACCTTGCCTCTTTCCGGGTACCAACAGTTCGATCTCGGACTATATGAACGCATCGAGGTCATGCGCGGTCCGTCCGGTCTGCTGCAAGGTTCAGGCTCGTTCTCCGGGACGGTGAACTTTGTGCGCAAGCGCCCCACTGCAGACCTCATGGCATCGGCCCTCGCATCCTATGGATCCTGGACCAATCGGCGGCTGGAGGCGGACGTGAGTGGTGCGCTCAACGCGGATCGCAGCCTGCGTGCCCGGGGCGTGTTGTCAGGCATAGACCGGGACTTCGTCTTCAACCGCATCCATGACAAGAAGTGGATGGGCTACCTCACCCTGGACTACGACTTTTCCCGGGCAACAACCCTCAACCTGTTTGTCGCCAATCTCACCAACGATTCGACCGGCTTTTCAGGATTGCCCACTTACACGGATGGCCGACAACTGTCGGTTCCACGCAGCTTCAATCCTTACCCGGACTGGAATCGCATTGAATGGGATACGACCGATATCGGGCTCGATCTCACCCATCGCTTCGCAAACCGCTGGACGGCGTCGCTCAGGCTGATGCGCCGGGATCAGAGTCAATTTTTCAAGGATGGCTACGCAACGGCCGGGGTTGACCCCGCCAGCGGGCGGATCGCCAGCTATGCGCGCAGGGAGTTCATGTACGACTACGTGCATGAGGCCGTGGATGCCTTTGCCGGCGGTCCGTTCATGCTCTTGGGACGGGAGCATGCCGTGCTAGTGGGCGCCAACTTCAGCAGTTTCGACAGCCGCGGACGAGGCGCCAATCCGAATTCGCCGGGCAGTTCGGGGCTGACCGTAACGAATGTGCTCCTCGCCGATCCCCCCCTGGTTGCGGAACCCGCCGTAAGCTATCGAACCGGCAGTCACAACGTAACGACCCAAAGCGGTGTTTACGGGCGCCTCAGCCTTAATCTCGCAGACCCGCTCCGCCTGATCCTTGGCGGACGCTTTTCGGACTACACCAACAAATCCCGCACTACGGCCCCCAATCCAGTGCCAACGGAGTGGTCCCGCGGCGCCAACGCAGAAGGTCAATTCACGCCTTACGCAGGCTTCACCTGGGACGTCAGCCGAGCGCTCACTTTATATGCGAGCTACGCGGACATTTTCGTTCCCCAGACCCAGAAGCGCGTGGACAACAGCGTGCTCGACCCACGCGTAGGACGACAATATGAAATGGGAGCCAAAACCAGTCTGCTCAATGACCGGCTGAGCGTGACGGCATCGGTGTTCAACATTCGGGACACCAACCGGGCGCTGGCCGACTCCGACAATCCCGGCTATTACACAGCAGCGGGCCAGCTGGAGAGCAAGGGGCGGGAAATCGAAATGGCGGGGCAGATCACACCGCGCTGGGATGTCTCGGCGGGATACACCTGGATGGACACCCGCTGGGTGAATAACGGTACGAGCACCGGCCAACCCATCAGCTTCTGGTACCCCAAGGAGTTGCTCAAACTCTGGACCCGCTACCGGTTTGCGGAAAACAGCCCACTCAGGGGATTCAGCCTTGGGCTTGGCATGCAAGGTCAGGGAACCAGTGCCAGCGGCGCGCCCAGCCCTACGATCGCCGCCCGCACGCAAAATGCCTACACGGTCTACCGGGTGCAACTCGGCTACGACATCGACAAGACCTGGTCAGCCACGCTGGACATCAACAATCTTTTCGACAGCCACTATTACACCCGCCTGGGGGGCACCAACACTTACAACTTCTACGGCGATCCCCGCAACTTCGTCATCACGCTTCGCGCCCGCTACTGAGCATCCGCCCCACCTACCGCGACAACGGCAGCCGGGGCGAATAACGCAAGCGACTCACACCTTCCGGTAAATCTCCGCGCCGCTCTTCACGAACTCGACGGCCTTGGTTTC
>NZ_JAYSDK010000037.1:2454-54515 GCF_041914405.1 Zoogloea sp. | reverse complement strand
GAGCGCAACCTTGCCAAGGTTGAGGTCGAGAGTTCGAGACTCTTCTGCCGCTCCAAGACGCAACGGGGAAAACGAGTGATCGTTTTCCCCGTTTTCGTTTGTCCTTCGGCTGTGTTCACAAGCTCGTCGGGCTGTTCCTGTAGGGGCGAATTGATTCGCCCGTCGAGGCTGATCAAACGTTTGGAGGGCGAATGAATTCGCCCCCACGGAAGGAGCTGGGGGGAAGTCTCCGGTCAGCGCTTGCTCCCATGATTCATCCGCCCACAGCCTTTCTGCAAGACGCCTGTCACCGTCCCTACCTACTATCGTCATTACCGGCCCCACGGTTTGGTGTGGCTGAAACAGCTGGGAGATGAAGATGCGGCGTTTCCTGTTGGCGGGTGTGCGGCGCTGGGTGCGATGGACCTGTGGTCCGGAGGCCGAGAGCTTTCTTCTCGATGACGAATGGTGTTTGCCGCTTTTCGTTCCTGATGCGGGGGACGTTCACGAAATCTGAGCCGTTTGCCATACCGTCCGTGCGTTCCATGCTCGCCAGCCGTGCCCAATCGATCTAGTCTTCGGACTGGACGTGGTGAAGGAGGCACTTATGGAGGGCAGGCGGATCTGGGCGGGGCTGCTGGGCCTGCTGCTGGCCGGGCCGGCGCTTGCCGTCTTCAAGTGCACCGGGGGCGATGGTCGGGTGACCTATACCGACGTGCCATGCGCTGCTGACTGTCGTGGGCAGGCCCTTGATGGTGCGCCTCCGCTGAGTCCGCGGGAGGAGGCGGCTGCGCATCGGCGTGGCGAGCGTCTGCTGGAAGATGCACGCGCGCTCGATGCGCGCCGCAATGCAGAGGCCGCTGAGCGCCAGCGGCGCTGGGAGGCGGAAAAGCAGGCGGAGTTGGTCCAGTCCCGCGAGCAGATCAGGGAGGACGCGGAGCATTCGACGGTGGTCTACCCGGCCCCATCGTATGCGCGTCGATGGCCGCCACCTAGGCCGGTTCAGCCCAAGCCGAAGCCAGTCCAAAAGGAACGTTCGGCCCGGATGAATGCCTACCCGTTCCGCTGATCCGGCAGGACGCGAATCTGGGTGGTGAGGGTTGAAGCCATTTCGGCGAGATCGCCGTCGTGAAGGATCAGCAGACGGACCGGATGCTGGCTGAGGTTACGGTGCAGGCTCGCTTGCAGCGCGTCCATGACGCGAGCCGCGGCGCCCTCGACCGGTGAGTCCAGCACGATCAGCGTCGGGCGCCGCGGTTGCCAGCGGGCCAGTGCGGCGAGACGGGGTTCATCCACGTTGGTCAGCCATGCGTCGTCCCAGGGTTCGTCGTTCCGCCGTGGCAGGAACCACAGCAGCGGACGCAGTTGAACGCCAATCCGGTAGGCGATGCCGCCGAGGCGGCTGCGCGTGTCGAGCTGGTGATAGCCGGCCAGGCGGTAGCCGAAGGCATGCACGCGCTGCCGCTGCGTCGGGCTGACGATGGCACAGGCCAGCGGGCGCGGTGCGGCGGGAAAGTGCCAGGGCAGTAGCGTGGCGCCCGATCCGGCACCGTCCATGACCCAATCCTGCAGCACCTTATCCAGCGGCGCCGGGCCAGATTCGTCCAAGGGCTGGCCGGTGATCGGCTGTAGCGCGGCGGTGTCGTAGCGCTCACGCAGGCGCGGCAGCCGCGGGGCCACGGCGACAAGCAGCGCCGCGGCTGCAGCCAGCCCAGTGCTCAGCACGCGAATCGGCTCCGCAGCTCGTTGAGGTTGAGTTCCGCCAGGATCGCCTCGATGCGCTCCATCGCGTTCTTGCGCGGCCGGCCGGTGTGGCGGGCGATGATCAGCTCGTTCTTCATCGAGTGCTCCCAGCCAACCAGTTCGGTCACCGTGACCTGGTAGCCGTGGGCTTCTAGCTGCAGGCAGCGCAGCACGTTGGTGAGCTGGCTGCCGAATTCCCGCGTGTGGATCGGGTGGCGCCAGATCTCCGACAGGGGCGTCATGCCGAAGCTGGCGTTCTTGTTCTGGCGCAGCACGCTGGCCACCTCGGCCTGGCAGCAGGGCACCAGCACCACGAAGCGGGCATTCTTGGCGAAGGCGAACTGGATCGCGTCGTCGGTGGCGGTGTTGCAGGCGTGCAGCGCGGTGACCACGTCGATGCGCTCGGGCAGCTCGGTGGAGCGGGTGGATTCCTCCACGCTCACGTCGAGGAAGCGCATGCGCGGGAAGCTCAGCCGCTCGGCCAGTTCGCGGGAGCGGGCGACCAGCTCGGCGCGGGTCTCGATGCCGTAGACCGTGCCGGCCTCCCTGGCCTTGAGGAACAGGTCGTAGAGGATGAAGCCCAAGTAGGACTTGCCGGCACCGTGGTCGGCCAGGCTCAGGTCGCCGTGCTGCTCCAGCACCTCGGCGAGCAGCGGCTCGATGAACTGGTATAGGTGATAGACCTGCTTGAGCTTGCGGCGGCTGTCCTGGTTGAGCTGGCCGTCGCGGGTCAGGATGTGCAGTTCCTTCAGCAGTTCGATCGACTGGCCGGGGCGGATCTCCGGATGGACTGCCGGCTTGGCCTCGGCGGCTGGGCGGGCAGTGCCCGCGGCGCGCTTATTCCTGGCCATGCTTCTTGGACTCGGACAGGCCAAGGGCTTTCCAGCCGGCGATGCCGAGCTTCTGCAGGGTTTCCATGTTGCGCTCGTAGATCATTTCCGCTTCCGGGAAGGCTTCCACGGCGCGGTCGATGCTCGCTTCGCGGATCAGGTGAAGGGTTGGGTAGGGCGAGCGGTTGGTGTAGTTGGTGATGTCGTCCGGCTCGGTGCCCTCGAACTGGAAGTCCGGGTGGAAGCTGGCGATCTGCAGAACGCCTTCCAACTCGTGCTCGCTGACTGCCTCGTCGGCGATCTGCACGAGGTCGTTGAAGTCGAGAAAGTCGGGGAACAGGGTCGGATGAACCAGCAGCGTGGTGTCGGTGACTTCGGGATCGACCTCAGCGAGGTGATCCAGCTCCCGGTCCAGGTCTTCCAGGAAACCATCGATATGGCGGGCATCGCTGACCACGATGCGGACCTGGTTCTTGACGTACACCGACTTGGCAAACGGGCACAGGTTGAGGCCGATGACGGCCTTTTCGATCCATTCGCGGGTCGCGGCGATGATTTCTTCGTGGTTCATGGTGCGGTGTTTCCGGGGAATTCCTTCGAGGGACGCCATTTTGCCCTGATAATGGCGGGCTTTCATTGATTCAACGCACGCCCATGTCCATCCAGTGGTTTCCCGGTCACATGACGTCCGCCCGCAAGAAGGCGGCGGAGAGCATGGAGCGCATCGATGTGGTCATCGAGGTGCTCGACGCCCGCCTGCCCGAAGCGAGCAGCAACCCGATGATCCGCGAACTGCGCCTGCATCGCCAGCGGCCGTGCCTGAAGATCCTCAACAAGGCCGACCTCGCCGATCCGGCGGTGACAGCCCAGTGGATCGCCCACTACAACGCCCAGAAGGGCGTCAACGCGGTGGCGCTGTCGTGCAAGAAGCCCAGCGACGTGGCCAAGGTGGTCGGCTTGTGCCGGCCGCTGGCGCCGCACCGCAACGATCGCCTGAAGCCACTGCGCATGATGATCATGGGCATCCCCAACGTCGGAAAGTCGACGCTGATGAATGCGCTGCTGAAGAAGCGCGTGGCCAAGGTTGGCGATGAGCCGGCTGTGACCAAGAGCCAGCAGATCCTCGATCTGTCGCCGACGGCGACCCTCATCGACACGCCGGGCATGATGTGGCCGAAGATCGAGCACGATTCCGACGGCTTCATGCTGGCCGCCAGCCACGCGATCGGCCGCAACGCGGTGATCGATGAGGAGGTTGCGAACTTCCTCGGCGACCTGCTGCTGGCCCGCTATCCGGCTCTTGTCACCAAGCGTTATGGGGTGGCCGTCGATGGCCTGGACGGCCCGGCGCTGGTGGAGGCGATCGCCCTGCGCCGCGGTTGCCGCCTGAAGGGCGGCGGGCTGGACATCGAGAAGGCCTCGCTGATTCTGCTGCAGGACTACCGCGACGGTGCCCTCGGCCGCGTCAGCCTGGAAACGCCGACGACCCGCGCGGCGATGATGGAAGCCCACGCCGCCATGCGGGCCGCTGCTGCGGCGGCGAAGGAAGACGAACGGGATCCGGACGCAGACGAATAGGCAGCAGGGGAGGATTCGGCTCGCAGTTTGCGAGCCGAATCCGCGCGGACTCAAACCCGCAGCAGCACCGTCTTCAGCGGCGGATTACCGTCCGTGCTCGGGAAATCCTCCTCCGGCGTGATCCACTCCATTTCTCGCACCTCGCGTCCGGCCTTACGGGCGCTGCGCAGCAGCTGGTCGGCCCAGGCCTCGCGGTCTACCTGGGCGACATTGTTGCAGCACACCAGCGTGCCGCCTTCGGCCGTGCAAAGCAGCGCCGGCTTGAGCAGCGCTGGATAGTCATTCACCAGGTCCACCACGCCGAAGGCGCTCTTGGCGTAGCGGGGGGGGTCGAGGAAAACCAGGTCGAAGCTGTGTTTCTCCAGCTCCGGGAAGGGCGGCATGCGCTTGCCGCGTACCACTTTCGGCTGGCCGATGCCGGATAGCTGGCGCATCGCAGCGAAGGCATCGCTCTTCACGAAACGCAGGCGGATCGGCAGTTCGTTGAGGCGTGCATTGGCCTTGCCGACGGACAGGCTGGATTCGGCGAAGTCTACGTTCACCACGTGGCGGGCGCCGGCCTTGGCCGCGGCAACCCCGACGCCACAGGTATAGGCGAATACGTTGAGCACCGATTTCCCGACAGCTTCGGCCATCACCTTGCGGCGTGCCGCGCGCAGGTCGAGGAACAACCACGGATCCTGCCCGGCATGGCGGGCCTGTACGTTGTACTTGACCCCCAGTTCGGAAAACTCGCGCAGGGCTTCGGCCTTGGCCAGAAGCTCAGGCGGCAACGGGTTGCTGATGCGGGAATTGGAGTGGCTACGGTCGTTGTAGATCAGGTCGAGGCCCGGACAGGCTTCGGCGTAGAAAGCGGTGACGGCTTCTTCTTCGGCCAGGCTCAGCGGGCTGTGGAAGGTCTGCACGAGGAGTAGGTCGCCGTAGCGGTCCACGGTGAGGCCGGGGCGGCCTTCCACGGTGCCGTGGAAGAGCCGGTAGGCGTTGGTCTGTTCGGCTTCCAGGCGGGCGATCAGTTCATGGCGGGCAGTGAGAGCCTGCGCCAGGGCAGGGATGAGGGTGGCGGAGCGTTCTGGCATGGTGGCGATTCAGCGAGTGGCGTTGTTGTATGGCTCAGAGGCCGAAGAATTCTCGGATCTTCTTGCCCAGGGCGGCGACTTCGGAGCCCCGGTTGGCATTCTGGCCGGTTTTGTCCTCAGCATACCCCCTTTCCAGGGCCTGGAAATGACTGAGGCGTTGTTCGAGGATGGACGACATGCCCTCGGCGAGCTCCGGGCGGCCGCGGATGATGTGCTCGAAGCCAGCCTTGTCGAGACGGTAGGCCTCGACGTCGGTGGCTGCGATCACGGTGGCGCGGCGGGGCGCGCCGGTCATCAGGCCGAGTTCGCCGAAGACGCTGCCCGGGCCGCGCTTTTCGAGCAGGCGCGGCGGGCTGCCGTCGGCGGGGTGCCACCAGGCTTCGGCCTCGCCGCTGACGATGATGTACAGCCAGTGGGCGATGGCACCCTGGCGGGTCATGATGTCGCCGCGGGCGAAGGGCGCGTTGACGAGGCGGCCGGCCAGTTCCAGCTGCTCCGCCTCTGACAGGCGCGAGAACAGGTCGATCTGGGCGATGGCCTGTTGGCGGCGGTTCAGCTCGCGGGCGCGGACCTCCTCCCGATGGGCTTCGCCTTCTGCCACCAGGTGGATGGTCTGGTCGCTGACCGCCAGGCGCAGCCCTTCCCGCTGCAGCGCGGCGAGGATGTGGTGGCGGACTTCCGAGTCGGTCACCTCGTCGGGCCCCGGATCGAGCAGCCAGTAGCGCACTGCGTAATGGGCATAGCCCGGGCCGAAGTTGAGTAGCAGGCACTGGGGCGCCGGGGTGGCGCTGACGTTGGGGATGCGGGCGGTGGAGATGTCCTGCAGCACGGTGCTTGTCACGCGGCCCGGCGGCACCGACAGATCCACGTCGAAGCTGATGCTGCGTCGTTGCAGCGGCAGGGTCTGGCGCTTGTTGCAGATCAGCGCGTAGCGGTTCTTCATCAGGTGGCTGTTTGGAATCACGACCCGCTCGCCGCTGCGGCAGATGATGGCGGTGTAGCGCCACTGGATGTCGCTGACGCGGCCGGCGAGGTCGTCGATCTGAATCCAGTCGCCGATCTCCAGGGAGTTGTCCATCTGCAGGGCCAGCCCGCCGAGCAGGTTGCCGAGGGTTTCCTGCATCGAGATGGCGACCACTGCGGTGAGCACTGCCGATGTGGTCAGCAGGTGGGACAGCTGCATGCCGGCCAGGTTGAGGCGCAGGAAGGCCCAGGCCACGTAACCGATGATGACCAGGATGTCGCCGAGGATGCCGGAGATGCGGATGCCGATCCGCGGCAGCACTACGTCGAACAGGGCCAGCCCGAGGTAGCGGATCACCGCCAGCCCTTCGCCGAACACTGCCATCTGGCGTAACCAGTGCAGTGCCGCGGGTTCCATGTGTCCTTCCAGGCTGCCTGCCAGCAGGTCACCGAGCAGGCAGGCGGTGAAGAACACGCCGGTATTGACGAGGGAGCGCCGCCAGCTGCGCAGCGGGCCGAAGATGAGTGCGCCGCCGACGATCATCAGCAGGATGGCGAACGGAGCCTCCGGGCTCAGCAGGGGAATATGCATGGTCTACGGGATGCCACGCCGGTGCGGCATCGTGATCGTTTGGGCAAAGGGGGCTGGCCCCGCGCCTCTATCGAGGGGCGGGGCCGGCGGTATCGTACGGGGGGTTAGAGCGCTGCGCGCAGGCGGGCCGCCATCTCGTCGAGTTCGACGCGGCTCGGCGCTGTGGCGGGCCATACGCCGGGCAGCTTGTCGCCGGTTACGCGCGGCAGCACATGGAGGTGGAAGTGGAAGACGGTTTGCCCGCCGGCCACCTCGTTGGCCTGGAACAGGGACACGCCTTCGCAGCCGGCGGCTTGTCGCACCGCCTTGGCGACCCGCGTGGTGGTGCGGAACACCGCTTCGGCGAGTTCGTCTTCCAGGGTGTAGATGTTCTCCCGGTGGGGCTTGGCGATGACCAGCGTGTGGCCGGGGTTGCCGGCCATGATGTTCATGAAGGCGAGGGTGTGCTCATCCTCGTAAACCTTCGATGCCGGCAGCTCGCCGCGCACGATGCGGCAGAAAACGCAGTCGTCCATAGGTCTCTCTCCTTGTGATGTGTTCTTGTCGTGCCGTGTGCGGGCGATGTCCTGATGCTGGGGCTAACCTTCCCGTGGGGGTGAATTCATTCGCCCTCAGTCGGTTGAATGAAGTCCGCGGGCGAATGAATTCGCCCCCACAACTGCACTCAGTCTTCGGCCCGCTCGGCCAGGGCCTTGCGCAGGTTGTATTCGTTCTGCCAGCTCTTGCGCAGCGGGTCGGCGTGGGCGTAGTGGCGGCTCTCTTCCGGGCTCTGGGCGTGGAAGGTCTCGACGGTGCGCTGCAGCAGGTGGTGGTGCGGCAGCATCGTACCGAAGAACAGCACGTCGTCGGCGCGCTGGATCAGCACGGTGGGGAAGTTCTCGACATCATAGTCGTCGAGCAGGTCGGCTTCGTCTTCCACGTCGAGCCACAGGAAGCGGGCGTTCGGGAACTGTTCGGCCATGGCTTCGAAGCCGGCGCGGTAGTCGCGGCAGGTGCCGCACCAGGCGGCACACAGGCAGGCGACGAGGAATTCGGGCGTATCGGTCGGGGTCGTCATGGGGCGGTCTTGTCCGGATGGGCAGGGGCGGGCGCCGCCGGGGCGCTTTCCAGGGCGATCCACTTCAGCCACTGGCCGCAGGCGTTGCGCGGGCCGCGGCGGCTGGTGCCATGCCAGGGGCCTTCCTGGCAGAGGCCGCGGTCGTTGTCCTCATCGTATTCGACGGTGTCGGGGTCGGCACCGGGCCGCCGCTCTCCACCCCAGCGGTTGCAGCTGAGGCAGCGGCGACGTTCTGCAGACTGGATGGCCAAGGCGAAGTTCCGTCCTGCTCAGTCGTCCAGCGTCGTCGAGGACAGCAGGGTGCCGTCCTCGGCGTAGGCCATCAGCGTGGTTTCCTCGTCGATCACCTGCACGACCTTGGCCTGCTGCAGGGCGCCGCTCGGGTAGTAGCTGTAGTGGTGGGCGGATTCGATCTCGCCGTAGACGACCTTCTCGCAAGCCGTCATGCGGTCGGCCACATCGTAGTAGGCGCGGTAGAAGGTGATGCGGTTGCGCAGGTCCGCCTCTTCCAGCGGTGAGGTGAGGTTCAGCGGCAGGCTGACGCCGCTGTAGGTGACGAAGTGGCGGACGGTGCTGGCAGTCTCGGTGCTCATGGCGTCATAAGGCGGGTTTGGATGGTGTCCCGCCATTATGACGCGCTGCCGCATCAATGGGGGGCCGCGGCGTCCTTGCGCAGGGCGTAGCGGTTGGCCAGCAGCGAGCACACGAAAAGCTGGATCTGATGGTAGAACATGATCGGCAGCACGATCAGGCCGATCGCCGGGTTGGCGCCGAACAGCAGCTTTGCCATCGGCACGCCGGAGGCGAGGGTCTTCTTCGAGCCGCAGAACACCGTGGTGATCTCGTCCTCTACCTGGAAGCCGAAACGCCGCGACAGCCAGGTGGTCAGCACCAGCACCAGGGCCAGGACCAAGGCGGCGCCGAGCATCGCGGTGAGCAGCGTGCCGATGCCGTTGTTGCGCCACAGGCCCGAGGCGACCGAGTCGCAGAAGGCCGAGTAGACCAGCATCAGGATCACCCAGCGGTCGAGCAGGGTGGTCAGTTTCTTGTGGCGCTGGTGCCAGGCGTGCAGCAGCGGACGCATCAGTTGGCCGAGGACGAGGGGCAGCAGCAGCAGCTTGGCGATGCTCAGCACGGTTGCCAGGAAGGGCAGGCCCTGGCCGTCCACGTGGGTGAACAGGGTCACCAGCAGCGGTGTCAGCACGATGCCCAGCACGCTCGACAGGGTGGCGTTGAAGATCGCCGCCGGCACGTTGCCGCGGGCCAGGCCGGTCATCGCCACCGACGACGAGATGGTGGACGGCAGCGCACACAGGTAGCAGAAGCCCAGTGCAAGGTCGCGGGGCAGCCACTGGCCGACCAGCGCGTCGGCAATGAACCACACCAGCGGGAAGACTGCGAAGGTCATGCTCTGCACCACCGCGTGAATGCGCCAGTTCATGATGCCCTGGCGCAGACTGGCGAAGGACAGGCCCAGGCCGTGCAGGAAGAACACGATCGCGATGCCGATGTCGGTGAGCACGTCGCCATGCAGCACGCCGCCGCTGCGGCCCAGGTCGGGCAGCAGGGTAGCGAGGACGACCGCGCCGAGCATGCCGACGAGGAACCATTCCTTGTGCAGCCAGGTGCGCAGTTGCTGGAGGCTGCCTGCAGTGTTGGGGTTGGAGGGCACGTTGGGCTCCATGTCGTTATGGGTATGGTGGTGCACTCTAAGGCGTGGCAGGCTGTCTTTCTAACGACAGATCGACAACGAATAGTGATTAACTGACAAGACATCCATGAACGCCCCCAACAAGCGCAACGTGCCGAGCATGGCGAGCCTGCCGCGCCCGCTGTTCAACCGCCACGAAAGTCTGGCGCCCGGCTCATGGACCGAGGAGCACAGCCATCCCTGGTGCCAGCTGTCCTACGCCAGCAGCGGCGTGCTCGGGGTGCGCACGGCGGCTGGCGACTACGTGGCGCCGCCGCGCTTCGCGGTGTGGATTCCGCCGGACCTGCCGCACCAGGTGGTCAATCGTCGCCGCACTGAGATGCGCAGCCTGTACGTCACGCCGGCCGCGGCGGCGGCTTTGCCGGCCGAGTGCTGCGTGCTGGAGATGAGCCCGCTGGTGCGGGAGCTGATCCGGCGCATCGGCGAGTTGCCGGTGGAGTACGACGAGGCCGGCCCGGCGGGGCGACTGGTGGCGGTGCTGCTGGACGAGCTGGCCGGGCTGCCGCGGGCCGGCTTCGGCCTGCCGCTGCCGAAAGACCGGCGCCTCGGCGTGATCTGCGCGGCGCTGCAGGAGCAGCCGGACGACACGCGCAGCCTGGCCCAGTGGGCCGTCGAGGCCGGCGCTTCGGAGCGCACCCTGGCGCGCCTGTTCGTCAAGGAGACCGGGCTAGGCTTCGGCGAGTGGCGACAGCGCCTGCGTCTGCTGCTGTCCCTCGATGCGCTGGAGGCCGGCGACAGTGTGACGGACGTGGCGCTGGCCCATGGCTACGAATCCACTTCGGCTTTCATCGCCGCCTTCCGCGGCATGTTTGGCGTAACGCCCGGCGAACTGCGCGGACGCGCCGCGTTATAAGAAGCGCCCCCAGGGCAGCGCTGCGCCCGACGTTTCCTTGAGCGCGGCGTGCGCTCTATTGCGCGGTAGCGGCTTCCGGTTCGGCCGGGGCGTTCATCTGGCGCAGCGTGGCGACCAGGTCGGTGAAGCGCTCGCCCTGGACCACCACGTGGGCGCGCAGCAGGCTGGCGGCCTGCTCGCCGTCGCCAGCGACGATCGCCTCGACGATGCCGGCGTGCTCCGAGAACGAGGACTGCATGCGGTTGCGCACCCGCAGCTGCAGGCGTCGGTAGGGGCGCAGGCGGCGGTGCAGCGCGGTGGCCTGCTCGGCGAGGAAGCCGTTGTGGCTGGCTTCGTAGATGCGGCGATGGAAGACCTCGTTGAGCTGGTAATACAGATCCGGCTTGCCGGCGTCCCGCGCCTCCTCGCAGGCCTGGTGGGCGTCCCGCAGGCGGGCCAGCTCGGCCGGCAGGATGCGCCGCGCAGCCAGGCGGCCGCACATCGACTCCAGCTCCGCCATCACCTCGAACATCTCGCACAGCCTGTCGGCGCTCATCTCAGGCACCGTCGCGCCGCGGCGCGGGCGGATTTCCACCAGGCCGATCGACGCCAGCTGGATCAGCGCCTCGCGGATCGGCGTGCGCGACACGCCGAAGGCGGCGGCCAGTTCCTGTTCGTCCAGGCGCATGCCCGGCGGGTACACGCCGGTGACGATGCGTTCCTCGATTTCCTCGCCCAGTTGCTCCGAGCGCCGGACCGGCGTGGGGTTGAGTGCGTCCATGTTTTGGCTCCTTTCGATTGACTATACAAAGCCCTTGACTTTGTGTCCACGGAGATTAATCTTGTATACACAAACAAAACTTATGAATACATAAGCGCCGCTAGTGAATTCATGAGTCGAGTTGAAAGCTCATCAAGAAGCTCAGGACAAACCATCACCGTGGCCCGGCCACACTAGGAGGAAACAAAATGATCATTTACGGAACGGCCATTCTGGCCGCCTGCCATCTGCTCGGCGTCTATATAGGCGACCTGCTGGGCGCCTTCATCGGCGTGAAGGCCAACGTCGGTGGCGTGGGCATCGCGATGATGCTGCTGATCTCGGCGCGGGTTTATCTGCACAAGCGCGGCCTGATGCCCGACACCACGGAAGCGGGTGTCGGTTTCTGGGCCGCCATGTACATCCCGGTGGTGGTCGCCATGGCCGCCCAGCAGAACGTGGTAGCGGCCCTCAAGGGCGGCCCGGTGGCGCTGATCTCCGCGGTCGGCGCGGTGCTGTTGTGCGCCTGCACGATTGCCCTGATCAACCGCACCGGACCGAAGCGCCAGGACACCGCCTGGCAGACCGGCACCGTGGCCGAAGAGTCCTGAGCCGGAGGAGACCAGCATGGAAATGATTGAACACGCCATCCGCGAAAACAGCCTCGTCGGCGCCTTCGCCTTCGTCGGCCTGATCATGTGGATCTCGGTCCACCTGTCCCGCAAGCTCACCTTCGGCCGCGTGCATGGCTCGGCCATCGCCATCGTGATCGGCCTCGCGCTGGCCTACTGGGGCGGTATCCAGACCGGCGGCAGCAAGGGCCTCGCCGACCTCAAACTGTTCGCCGGCATCGGCCTGATGGGCGGCGCGATGATGCGCGACTTCGCCATCGTCGCCACCGCCTTCGAGGTGCAGGTGGACGAAGCGAAGAAAGCCGGCCTGGTCGGCGTGATGGCCCTGCTGCTGGGCACCATCATCCCGTTCATCGTCGGCGCCTCCGTCGCCTGGTCGATGGGCTACACCGACGCTGTGGCGATGACCACCATCGGCGCCGGCGCGGTGACCTACATCGTTGGGCCGGTGACCGGAGCCGCCATCGGCGCCAGCTCCGACCTGATGGCGCTGGCGATTGCCACCGGCCTCATCAAGGCCATCATGGTGATGGTGTTCACGCCGGTCGCCGCCCGCTTCATGGGCCTCGACAACCCGCGCTCGGCGATGGTCTTCGGCGGCCTCGCCGGCACCGTCAGCGGCGTGTCGGCCGGCCTTGCCGCCACCGACCGGCGCCTGGTTCCCTACGGCGCGCTCGTCGCCACCTTCCACACCGGCCTGGGCTGCCTGATGGGCCCGTCGGTCCTGTTCCTGGCCACCAAGGCCATCGTCGGCTGAGCCGACTCCCCAACCTGACACAACAGGAGATTCCATGAACGCTCCCCATCCTGCCGGAGCCTGGGACACCCGTCGCCGTGGCCGCCAGCAGCGCCTGGAACGGGCCGCTGCCCTCGGTCTGGCGCGCCGCGTCGAGACGCCCCGCGTCGGCGAGCTGCTTGAAGCGGTGATCGAACCGGGCGACCGGGTCTGCCTCGAAGGCAACAACCAGAAGCAGGCCGACTTTCTTTCCGAAACCCTGGCCGACTGCAGCCCCGAACGCCTGCACGACCTGCACATGGTGCAGTCGGTGCTGGCCCTGCCCAGCCATGTGGATTTGTTCGAGCGCGGCATCGCCAGCAAGCTCGACTTCTCCTTCTCCGGCCCCCAGGGCGGGCGCCTGGCCCGCTTGGTGCAGGACCGCCAGATCGAGATCGGCGCGATCCACACCTACCTGGAACTGTTCGGTCGCTACTTCGTGGACCTGACCCCGAACGTGTGCCTGATCGCCGCCCACGCCGCGGACGCCGCCGGCAACCTGTACACCGGCCCCAACACCGAGGACACGCCGGCCATCGTCGAGGCGACGGCCTTCAAGGGCGGCATCGTGATCGCCCAGGTGAATGAGCTGGTCGACACGCTGCCGCGGGTGGACATCCCCGCCGACTGGGTGGATTTCTACGTCGTCGCGCCGCGCCCCAACTACATCGAGCCGCTGTTCACCCGTGACCCGGCGCAGATTACCGACGTGCAGGTGCTGATGGCGATGATGGCCCTGAAGGGCATCTACGCCGAGTACGGCGTCAAGCGCCTCAACCACGGCATCGGCTTCGACACCGCGGCCATCGAGCTGCTGCTGCCGACGTACGCCACCGAGCTGGGCCTGAAGGGCAAGATCTGCACCCACTGGGCGCTCAACCCGCACCCGACGCTGATCCCGGCGATCGAATCGGGTTGCGTCGAGTCCATCCACAGCTTTGGCTCCGAAGTGGGCATGGAGAACTACATCGCGGCCCGCTCCGACGTGTTCTTCACCGGCGCCGACGGCAGCATGCGTTCCAACCGGGCCTTCAGCCAGACCGCCGGCCTGTACGCCTGCGACATGTTCATCGGCTCGACGCTGCAGATGGATCTGGCCGGCAACAGCTCGACCGCCACGCTGGGGCGCATCACCGGCTTCGGCGGTGCGCCCAACATGGGCTCCGATCCCCACGGCCGCCGCCACGCCTCGCCGGCCTGGCTGAAGGCCGGCCGCGAAGCCGGCGGGCCGAACGCGATCCGCGGCCGCAAGCTGGTGGTGCAGATGGTCGAGACCTTCCGCGAGCACATGGCGCCGGTTTTCGTCGAGGAACTGGATGCCTGGAAGCTGCAGGAGAGCATGGGCATGGAGCTGCCGCCGATCATGATCTACGGCGACGACGTGACCCACATCGTGACCGAGGAAGGCATCGCCAACCTGCTGCTGTGCCGCACGCCGGAAGAGCGCGAACAGGCCATCCGCGGCGTCGCTGGCTTCACGCCGGTGGGCATGGCCCGCGACCGCCAGATGGTCGAGCAGCTGCGCCAACGCGGGGTGATCCGCCGCGCCGAAGACCTGGGCATCGATACTCGCCGGGCCAACCGCGACCTGCTCGCGGCCCGTTCCATCAAAGACCTCGTGCGCTGGTCGGGCGGCCTCTACGCCCCGCCGGCCCGTTTCCGCAACTGGTGAGTGCCATGGAAAAACTCGAATTCCGTTTCCCCGCCCAGCCCGCCACGCCGGCCGCCGGCGCGGCCCTGTGCGGCGTGGTCGGCTCCGGCAACCTGGAGATCCTGATCCGCTCGGGCGACGAGGCCGACACCTGCGTCGTGTCGGTGAAGACCTCGGCCCGCGGCTTCGGCCGCATCTGGGAGGCCGTCATCGCCGAATTCGCTGCTCGCCACGCGGCCGGCGGCACCCGCATCGCCATCAACGACATGGGCGCGACCCCGGCGGTCGTCAGCCTGCGCCTGGGCCAGGCCCTCGGCGAATACACCGGAGGTGTCCAATGAACGCGCCCGTGGCCAACAAGCTGGTGCTGCGCCGCAGTTACTTCGAGGCCAGCGCCCGCGCCCGTGTGGCGGCGGTGCTGGACGCCGGCAGCTTCCGCGAATTCCTGCCGCCGGAGGCCTCCGAGCCGAGCCCGCACCTGGCGGTGCTGGACATCCCCGGCGCCTTCGACGACGGCGTGATCGTCGGCTCCGCGACCCTTGGCGGCCGGCCGGTGCTGGTGATCGCCCAGGAAGGGCAGTTCATGGGTGGCGCGGTGGGCGAGATCCACGGCGCCAAGATCGTCGGCCTGCTGCGCCGCGCGGTGCAGGAGAAGCCGGCGGCGGTGATCTTCATGGCGGACTCCGGCGGCGTTCGCCTGCACGAAGCCAACGCCGGGCTGATCGCCATCTCCGAGATCATGCGGGCGGTGCTCGATACGCGGGCAGCCGGCGTGCCGGTGATCGCGCTGGTCGGCGGCAGCTGTGGCGCCTTCGGCGGCATGGGCATCGTGTCGCGCCTGTGCTCGGCGATCGTGATGTCCGAGGAGGGGCGGCTGGCCCTGTCCGGTCCGGAGGTCATCGAGACCGTCGCCGGCGTCGAGGAGTTTGACTCCAAGGACCGCGCGCTGGTGTGGCGCGTCACCGGCGGCAAGCACCGCTATCTGACCGGCGACTGCGTCGAACTGGTGGAGGACGACGCAGCCAGCTTCCGTGACGGCGCCATCGCGCTGCTCGCCGGCTGGCAGGAGCCCGTACCGGCGAGCAGCACGCTGCGCGCTGAGCAGACGCGCCTGACGGAACGCCGCCAGCGCTTCGCCGGCCTGCGCGATGGCCTCGACGTGTGGCAGGCCCTCGGCGTCGCCGAACCCAGACAGATTCCGCTGATGGACCGGGACAGCCTGGTCGCCCTGAAGAAAGGATTGCCGGCATGAGCCTCCAGTACATTCTCGACGGCCTCTTTCCGGCCGGGCACGACGTGAGCGTCCACGGCCAGCTCGTCGCCGGCTGCGCCGAGACTGCCCTCGGCACGGTAGCCGTGCTCGGCACCACCGACGCCGCCGCCATCGGCCACGACATCGCTCTCGGCCTGGCCGGGCAGGTGCTCGACGTGGTCGATCAGCATCCCGGCCGGCCTATCGTCTTCCTCGTCGATACCAAGGGCCAGGCCCTGTCCCGCGCCGAGGAGCTGCTGTGCCTCAACGGCAGCCTGGCCCACCTGGCCCGCTGCGTGGATCTGGCCCGTCGCCAAGGGCACACGAGCCTCGCGCTGGTGACCGGCGAGGCGGTCAGCGGCGGCTTCCTGTCCTTCGGGCTGATGGCGGATAAGACCTACGCGCTGGCCGACGCCCAGGTGCGCGTGATGGACCTGAAGGCGATGGCGCGGGTCACCAAGATCCCGCACGAGCGTCTGCAGGAACTCGCCGCCGAGTCGCCGACCTTCGCGCCCGGCGCCGAGAACTACCTGCGCATGGGCGCCATCGAGGCGATCTGGGACGCGCCCAGTGCCGCGCTGCTGGAGGCCGCGCTGGCCGGCCAGCAGGCCGCCGGGCCAGCCGCCGACGAGCGGATGGCCCGTGGTGCGGAGCGGGGCGGGCGCCATCTCGCCGTCGCCACGGCGGCGGCCGTGGTGTCGGCCTGAGGCACGCGGCCATGCGTCGCCACGATCTGGCCACGGTGCGTGCAGGGGCGCCAGTGCGCTTCCTGTGCGGTGCGCTCGACGACGCCCTGTCGGCGCGGGTTGCCGCGTGGATTGCTGCCGGCCGCCCGCTGGTGGTGGCGCGCCAACTGGCCGGCGGCAGCGAAGCCTTGCTGGGGCTGACCCTGCCGGCCGCAGAAGGGCGCCGGCGCGTCGGCTGCCTGGTGGAGAAGGCGGATCTGCTGCAGATCCGCCGTCCGCTGAGCATCGCCGAGTGCCTGCATCGCCTGGCCGACGACGTGGCCGCGCCGCTGGCCACGCTGTCGGAGCGGCTGGCGGCGGCCGGCGTGAGCGTCGGCGTCTACGGTTCGCTGGCCTGGGAGGCCTTGAGCGGCGAGGGCTACCGCCATTCGGAGTCCGACGTGGACCTGATCTGCGACGTTGCCTCAGCCGCCCAGGCCGAAGCATGCCTGCGTCTGCTCGCCGATGGTGCCGCGGCGCTGCCCTGCGGGCTCGACGGGGAGATCCGCTTCCCGGACGGCTGCGCGGTGGCCTGGCGGGAGCTGGCGGCGGCCTGGGGCAGGGCCGACGCGAAGGTGCTCGTGAAGGGCGGCGTGGATGTCGGCTTGCTGCCGCTGTCGGTGGTGCTGGAACAGTTCGAGGAGGATGCGCTGCATGTCTGACGCCCTAGCCCTGCGCCGGGATGATTTCCGCCCGGCCGTCTTGCCCACCGCCTCCGTGGAGGGCTTCGCGGCCCGCATCGGCAGCCTGGCCATCCGCGCCCTGTACCGGGAGGTGGCGCTGTCGCCGAAGCCCGGTCTGGTCAGCCCGGCCGATTCCGGCAGCCACACGGACATGGATTTCCGCACTTTCGTGCGCAGCCTGCAGTCCCTGCGCGATTACTTTCCCGAGATCGCCCGTGTCGGCGCCGCCAGCCCGTCCTTCGAGCCGCTGCGTCAGCTCGGTGTGGCCGCGGAGGCGAAGATGCTGCAGGCGACCGGCGGCATCAACACGCACCGCGGGGCGATCTTCAACATCGGGCTGCTGTGTGCCGCCGCCGGCGCGCTGCATGCGGAGGGGCGTGATTTTGCCGCGACCGATGTATGCGTCGAGGTGACACGGCGCTGGGGTGCTGCGATCCTCGGCTCGGCCAGCCCCGCGTCCCACAGCCACGGTGCCGAGGTGGCGCGGCGCTACGGCAGCGGCGGTGCCCGGCGGGAGGCGGCGGACGGATTTCCTGCTGCGCTGGAGGTGGGCTTGCCGGCTTACCGGGAGGCCCTGCGGCTGACCGGCGATCCGCAGCGCGCCGCGCTGCAGTGCTTGTTCGCGCTGATCGCCCGCCTGGAAGACACTAATCTGCTGTGGCGCGGCGGGCCCGAAGGGTTGGCCTTCGCCCAGTGGCGCGCGCTGGATTTCCTCGCTGCCGGCGGCGTGGCCGCGGACGGTTGGGAGGCGAGGGCGCAACAGATCCACCGGGAATTCGTCGCCCGAAACCTGAGCCCCGGCGGCAGCGCTGACCTGCTCGGGGTCACGCTGTTTCTCGACGCACTCTGAGGCCTCCCATGCGCCTGGCGATTCTGTTCAGCGGGCAGGGCAACCAGCAGCCCGCTCATTTCGACGCCTTGCGACAAGGCGCATCGCCCGAACTGGGTGCGGCGCTGGCTGAGGCGATCCCGGAAACATGGCGTGCAGCGGCGCCGTCTGTCGCCGAGTTGCAGGCCAACCGGGTCGCCCAGCCGCTGATCTTCGCCTACCAGATGCACCTGTGGCGCCAGTTGCAGCCTGCGCTGCCGCGGCCGGTGGCCGTGGCGGGCTATTCCCTTGGCGAAATGGCGGCCTGCTGCGCCGCCGGTGCTTTTCCGCTGGAAGCCGGTGTTGCGTTGTGCGCGCAGCGGGCGGCGCTGATGGATGCCTGCGTGGACGGCCCGGCTGGTTTGCTGGCGGTGCTCGGCCTGTCTGCCGACGTTGTGGCGGAACTGGCGGCGCGCTGCGGTCTGCTGGTGGCGATCTGCAACGGGCCGGACCACTTCGTGCTCGGTGGGCATGCCGCTGGCCTCGTCGAAGCCGAACAACTGGCGCAGGCGGGGGGGGCCAGCCGGGTGGTGCGCCTCGGCGTCGGCACGCCGTCCCACACGCCGCTGCTCGCCGCGGCCAGTAGTGGTTTCGCGACCTTGCTGGCGCCGTCCCGCAGCGGCCGGCTGGCCTTCCCGGTCTTCAGCGCCATCGACGGACGGGCTGCCCGTACGGCGGCCGACGGCATGGATGCGCTGGCGCGCCAGATCAGCACGCCGTTGGATTGGGACGCCTGCCTCGGCGCGGTGCTGGAGATGCAGCCGGACGTGGTGCTGGAGATCGGCCCCGGCAACGCGCTGGCGCGCATGTGGGGCGAGCGGGACAACGGTGTGCCGGTGCGCGCGTCGGACGATTTCCGCAGTGCCGCCGGCATCGTCGACTGGGTGCGCGCGCGGGGCTGAGCCCGCGCGGTGAACTGGGCTCAGCGAGCCGGGTTCAGGGTTTCGCCGGTGCGGCGGCCTGGGCCTTGAGCGGGGCGCGCAGGGCCTCGAAACGGGCCGGCGCGACGTATTGCAGGAGTTCCTTGCCCTTGCTGTCGAGCACCAGGTCCAGGCCCTTTTCCGGGTAGAGCAGGTGCTCCAGGTGGTCGTTGACGCGGATGCGCTCGGCAGGCGCTCCGAAGCGTTCCTGGATCACCGCGTCGTCCAGATTGACGCTGGGAATGAAGGCCAGGCCGCGGATCGGCGCAGCGAGGGCGGCGGCCCGGTCGGCGTCGGCCAGCGTGGCCTTGCGGGTGGTGCTCTGCATGTACTCGGTCTTCGGCGAGCGCTCGCGCATGCCTTCGATGGTGGCCTTGTCGAAGTCGGCGGTGACGATCAGCTTGCCGGCCACGAAGCCGGTGGTGACGCTCTCGTAATAGCCTTCCACGTTGCCCGTCTCGTTGGGCTCGGCGATCACCGCCAGCTGCAGCTCGTCGCCGAAGCGGGCGCGGGCGTCAGCCAGCGTGCTGCGCCCGAGGGTCAGCCCGAAGACCCGCGCTTCGCCCCCCCGCAACACGTCGATCTGCCACGGTAGGCCGGAGGTGGGCACCGCCTTCGGGTCGAAGTGGGCGTATTGCCACGCGGCGGGGCCGACGATCAGGGCGAGGAGCAACAGGACGACGGCAAGGGCGATCTTCATGGGATGGAGTTATTTAGTGGGGGCGAATTCATTCGCCCGCGGCGCTTGATCTGGGGATACAGGGCGAATGAATTCGCCCCTACGATTTCCCATGGTGCCCATGGATTTTCACAAACCCCCTGATCTTACGAAGGCAAGTGTGACAGGACTCAGTGGGGTGCGTGAAAGCCTTCCGGCACCTTGGCGTGGAAGACCACCGGCACGGCGGGCATGTCGAGCACGGACTGGCGGATCTTGCCGACCACGTGCATCTCGCAGCGCTTGCAGTCGAACCTGAGGGTCAGCTTTTCCTTGCCGTTGATCAGCGTCATCGGGTCGGGGCGGATGCCCTTCACTTCCTTCGGGCACAGGTTGAAGCTGTAGCGCAGGCAGTGTTTGGTGATCATCAGCGAGGCGTCGTCCACGTGCTCGTTGGCCTCGTAGGCGGCCTCGATCAGTTGCACGCCGTGGCGCTGGTAGAAGTCCCGCGCCTTCTGGTTGAGCACGTTGGCCAGGTAGCTGAGTTCGGTCTGCGGATACGGCACCGGCGGTTCGACCGCCGCCCGGCGCGGCAGCGGCGCCAGCGCTGCGAGGCGCGCGGCTTCCAGCTTTTCGACCGCCTCGCGGCGCAGGGCGTTGATGGCGCCGGCGGGCAGGAACCAGGCCTGGTCGAGCTGCAGCTCGATGGCGCGGGCGCTGAAGATCGTCGCGCCGAGCTTGCCGAGGTTGTCGCGCAGGCCGGCGAGGGCGCGTTCGGCGTCCTTGGCGGGCTCCTTGGCGTGGGGCAGTTCGGCGCTGGCGGACACGCCGGTCTCGTCGGTGAGGGTCAGCGCGAAGCCGTCCGGCGTTTCGGTGAGCTGCAGATCCACTGCGATACGGCGCTCGGCGGACTTCTTCTCGAGCATCTTCTCGAACTCGTGGTCGCGGTTGCGGAACACGCCGCTACCGGGGAAGAGTTCGGCCGGCACGGCGTCGGCGGTGTGCACGCGGAAATCGTCGCCGACGCGCTCGGCGCGGTTCACCCGCAGGCCGACCAGCTCGCCCTTGCGGTCGTAGAAGCTGAGGCCGTCGCCGTTGTGCAGCTCGACGGCGCTGGTGGTGTCAAACCAGCGGCGTTGCTTGCCGTCCAGGCGGATCACGCTGCCCACCGGCTCGCCGACGAACTTGGGCGAGTCGAAGGCGCCGATGTCGGCCTGGCGGCCGTTCACGAAGTAGTCGGTGGCGCCGCGGTTGAAGGTCTTGTCGGCCAGCGGCTGGAACAGGAAGGTGCTACGCCCGGCGGACGTGCGGGAATATTCCGGCGTGTCCTCCATGATCTCGTCGAGCAGCAGACGGTAGTGGGCGGTGATGTTCTTCACGTAGGCCATGTCCTTGTAGCGGCCTTCGATCTTGAAGCTGGAAATTCCCGCCTCGGCCAGCGCGCGCAGGTTGGCGCTCTGGTTGTTGTCCTTCATGGACAGCAGGTGCTGGTTGCTGGCGACGAGGTTGCCGTCCTTGTCGGCGAGGTCGTAGGGCAGGCGGCAGGCCTGGGAGCACTCGCCGCGGTTGGCGCTGCGGCCGGTGTGGGCGTGGCTGATGTAGCACTGGCCGGAGAAGGCCACGCACAGCGCGCCGTGCACGAAGAATTCCAGCGCGCAGTCGGTGGCGGCGGCGACCTTGCGGATCTCGGTGAGGGTCATTTCCCGCGCCAGCACGATCTGCGAGAAGCCCACGTCCTGCAGGAAGCGCGCCTTGTCGGCGTGGCGGATGTCGGTCTGGGTGCTGGCGTGCAGTTGGATCGGCGGCAGGTCGAGTTCCAGCAGACCCATATCCTGCACGATCAGCGCGTCGGCGCCGGCTTCGTAGAGCTGGCGGATCAGGCGTTCGGCGCTGGCCACTTCCTCGTCGTGGAGGATGGTGTTGCAGGCGACGAAGATGCGCGCGCCGAAGCGGTGGGCGTGGCGGGTCAGGCGCTCGATGTCCGCGATGGTGTTCTCGGCGTTGGCACGGGCGCCGAAGGCCGGGCCGCCGATATATACGGCGTCGGCACCGTGGTTGATGGCCTCGATGCCGATGTCCGCGTTCTTGGCGGGGGCGAGGAGTTCGAGCTGCTTGCGGGAATGGGTCATGGTGGTGCTCTCGGGGGTGAGTACGCTGCTCGTCCGGCAGCTCGCAACCCGCCATTATCCCCGGTCCCGCGGGGGGCGTCGACCATGGCCCCAAGACCCGCGCCGGGCCTGGATTTGCGTTTGCTCAGCGGCGCACGCAGGTCTCGGTGCCGAAGTTACCGCCCTTGAATTCGGGCTCGTAGTAGTACTTGCTGAAGCGCCACTTGCCGCCCTTGGTCTTGCTGAAGGCGGCGATGCCGGTGCCGTAGTCCTTGGTGCTGGTGTCGGTCAGCGCGAAGTGGATGGCCATCTGCCGGCCGTTGGCAGCGGCGTGGCCCGGATAGGCGCCGTAGCCGGGGACTTCCAGCTTGAAGCTGTAGGCGCCGAGCTTGCCAGTGCTCTGGCTGGGCACGCGTTCGAGGGTCACGGTGCCGGTGTATTTGCCTTCGTGGCTGTCGTCGCCGGTGCAGTCGTAGGTGCCGCTGAAGTCCTCTCCGCTGAAGGGAGCATGGGCGTAGGCCGAGCTGCAGGCGAGGCACAGGAGGAGGGCGGGCAGCGTGGAGGTCGTGGAAAGGCGCGTCATGTTGGGGTTCCGGAATGGATCGAGAGCGTCATTGAACCATGTTGCGCCGCGTTAGAACGACGACCCCGGGGTTTCCAGGAAGGCGATCTCGTCTTCGCTCGACGCCCGCCCGAGCACCGCATTGCGGTGTGGGTAGCGCCCGAAGCGGTCGATGATGGCCTTGTGGCGCAGCTCGAAGTCCAGGTTGCTCTCCAGGCCCGGCTGGCTGAACAGGCGGACGGCGTGGGTATGGATCAGCGCCGACTCGCTGTGCATGTAAGGCATGTACAGGAAGGCCCGGCGGGCAACCGGCAGTTCTCGGTCGGCGCCGCATTCGACTGCGGTTTGCGCCAGCACCAGGGCCATGCCGTCGCAGGCGAAGGCACGCGGGTTGTCGCGGAAGAGGTTGCGGGAAAACTGGTCGAGCACGATGATCTCGGCCAGTCGGCCATCGGCGGTGGAGCGCCAGGCGTGCAGTTCGCCGCTGGCCGCTGCTGAGTGCACCGCCCTGAAGCGGGTGGCGATGAGGCGGTCGAATTCGTCCGAGCGGGCAAACCATTGCCTGGGCGTGCTTTCTTTGAACCAGAAATCGAGTACGGCTTCGGAGTCGGGCAGGGATGCGGCCATGCTGCGTTGTCCTCCTGGTTTTGCGGGGCAGGGTTGTAAAACGGAATCATGAATCATCGTGTGCGCTTCCTGGCGCTTCAGTCGCTGCTGCAGGACAACCAGGCGTTCTGGCTGCCGCCCCCATTCTATGTGCATCGCCCGGCCTGGTGCGAAGAGTGGCCGGCGCTCGCGGAGGCGGTGCTTGGGTTGGAGGATGCCGAGCTCGAGGCCCTGGTCGCGTCCCCCGAGGCTTGCCGCGACTGGCTGGCCACCTATCTGCCGTTTGCCGGCGAACTGGGGCAACTCAGCGATGTGGCGCCACTGCCGGCCCGTAGCCTGGCGCCGAGCGGGGCGCGCTTCGACTGGTTCATTCCCGGCCGCAAGCGGGCCCAGATCGAGGCCTTCGCCAGCCATGGGCCAGCGGTGGCGGCACCGCTGCTGGAGTGGTGCGCCGGCAAGGGCCACCTCGGCCGGCGGCTCGCGCTCAGTGACGGCCAGCCGGTGAGTTCGCTGGAGATCGACCTGGACCTGTGCGAGGACGCCGGACGGCTGGCAGCCCGCGTCGGTGTGGCGCAGCAGGTGCTGTGCGCCGATGCGCTCGAAGCGTCGTCGCGGGCCCACGTGCGTGGCCGCGAGGTGCTGGCCCTGCATGCCTGCGGGGAACTCCACCGCTCCCTTGTGCGCAACGCGGGGGGCGATGGCGCCCATGCCTACCGGATCGCGCCGTGCTGCTATTACCGCGGCGCCCAGGACGGCTACCGGCCGGTCAGCCGCGAAGCCTCGCTGCCGCTCGACGGGCGCGCGCTGCGCCTGGCCGTGACCGAGACCGTGACGGCACCCCAGCGCCAACGCCAGCGCCTGGCCCGCGATCAGGCCTGGAAGCTGGGCTTCATCGCGCTGCGCAATGAACTCGAAGGGGAGGCCATCCGGCCGTTTCCGCCGATGCCGTCGCAGCTGCTGTCCGGCGATTTTCCGACCTACGGGGAGGCGGTCGCGCGCCGCCAGGGCGTCCGCCTGCCAGCGGAGCTGGACTGGGCCCACTGGCTGGCGGTCGGCGAACGGCGCCGCGGCGAAGTCCGCCGCCTGGAGCTGGTTCGCCATGCCTTCCGCCGTCCGCTTGAGATGTGGCTGGTGATGGACCTGGCGCGTGGTTTCGAGGAGGCCGGTTTCCGGGTGGAGGTCGGTACCTTCTGTGAGCGCAGTTTGACGCCGAGGAATCTGATGGTGCTGGCGGTGGCTGACTGACGTGTCGGGGGCTGAGGTATCTCGACGCTCGCCATGATCTTCAGGGACAATCCCCGTCCGACAACAGCCCGCCGAAGGGGACGCCATGGAATCCCGACTGACCGAGATCGAGATCAAGCTCGCCCTCACCGAAGACCTGGTGGACACGCTCAACATGACCGTCCATCGCCAGCAGGAGCAGATCGACGCGCTGCAGCGCCAGATCCGCCTGCTCTACCAGCAGATGCAGTCCGCCACGCCAACGGCGGAGGCCCGCGATCTGCGCGAAGAGATTCCGCCACATTACTAAGCACACGGGGCTTCCGTCCCGTCATCTCCTTGGTCCGCGACTGTCCGCGCGATGCGATTGACGGTCCGCGTGGGATTCGTTCGCCCGAGTCAAGACCACGCCGCTACAAGGGGTTTCTATCGGTATATGATTAGCCATCCAGCCTGAATAGAAAAGCAAATGAGCAAACAAGCGATTCGCGCGCTTTCGCTGGTGGTTTTCGTGGTGGTCGGTGTGTTGCTGGTGCTGTGGTCCAGCCAGCGCGGGGAGCGGCCTGAGGCCTCCAGCGGTGTGGCGGGGGGCGCCGCCAGGACCGCGGCCAGCGACGTGCGCGAGTTGCGCCTCGGATTGAACATTGCCGCCGGTAGTGCGCTGCACGCGGCGGCCGTGCGTTTCGCCGAGCAGGTTGCTGAGCAGAGCAAGGGCCGGCTGAAGGTCACGGTATTCCCTGATCAGCAGTTGGGCAGCGATGATCAGATGCTTGAGATGGCGCGCAGCGGCAAGCTCGACCTGGTGCTGACGCCCACCGCCAAGCTCAGCTCGGCGATCCCGGCGATGCAGTACGCCGATCTGCCGTTCTACTTCACCGGTCGGGAAGAGCTGTACACGATGCTCGACGGTGAGCCGGGCCGCATGTTGCTGTCCAAGCTCAACGCGATCGACCTGGTTGGACTGGCCTTCTGGGAGAACGGCTTCAAGCAGTTCACTGCCAATACGCCGATCCGCCGGCCGCAGGATTTCGCGAAGATGCGCATCCGCACGATGAAGAGCCGGATCATCGCCGATCAGTTCGAGGTGCTTGGTGCCCAGGCCATTCCGATCGACTTCCATGCTACCTACAAGGCGCTGGCCGATGGCGCGGTGGATGGCGAGGAAAACCCGCTGGTGGCCATCGTCGGGATGCGTTTCCACGAGGTGCAGAAGCACCTGACCGTCAGCAACCATGCCTACCTGGCCTACGTGTTCTCGATCAGCAAGGCGGTTTTCGAGTCCTTGTCTCCCGAGCTGCGCGAAGTCATCCGGCGTAGCGCCCAGGAGCTCACGGTGTGGGAACGCCAGGAGACCTTCCGCCGTGAGGCGCAGTTCATCGACACCGTCCGCGCTGCCGGGGTGGAGATCCATACCCTGACGTCGGACGAGCGCGAAGCTTTCCGCAAGGCCCTGGCGCCGATCGCCGACAAGTTCGGCTTCGAGGTCGGCTACGACCTGCTGGTGAAGACCGAGGAGCTGCGCTACCAGCGGGAGGAGGTGGCCCAGGCCGCCAACCCTGGCCGCCGGCCGGCAGCGCTGGTGCTGGGCGTCGACGCGGATTTCTCGATGCGCAGTGCCCAGGGCGGCGGCGCCATTTACCGGGGCGTTCAGCTGGCCGCTGAGGAGATCAACGCCGACGGGGGTGTCCGGGGCGTGCCGCTGCGGGTGATTGGGCTCGACCACGCCACCAGTTCCCTGGTCGGGCGCAAGAACCTCGAGCGCTTTGCCGCGATGCCGTCCCTGCTGGGGGTGGTCGGGGGCGTCCAGACGGCAGTGATTGCCGACGAGCTGGAAGACATCCATCGCTTGAAGATTCCCTTCATGATTCCCTGGGGAACCGGGCGTGGCTTGGTTGAGCATGGCTATCGGCCGAACTACACCTTCCGGGTGTCGATCAGTGACACCCTGGCGGCGCCGTTCCTGCTGGAGCGTGCGCTGCGCGGCGGCGGGCGGGTCGTCGTGCTGCTCGAGCGCTCCGCCTGGGGGCGCAGCAATGACGAGGTGCTCAAGCCGGTCATCGAGCGCTTGCCGGCCGGCCGGGTCGAGATCGAGTGGTTCAACGTCGGCGATGCCGGCACCGAAGCCAAGTTGCGGGCAATCTGCGACGGCAACGCCGCGGCAATCGTGCTCGTAGCCAATGCCGTCGAGAGCCAGAAGATCGTGCAGATGCTGGCGCGCCAGGACAAGCCTTTGCCGGTGTTTGCCCACGCGGGGCTGACCAGCGGCAACTTCTGGCAGACCACCCAGGGGGCCCTGCAGCGCGTGGACCTGCGTTTCGTACAGTCCATCCTGATGGATGATGCGGCGACGCACCCACGGTTCCGGAAGTTCCTCCAGCGTTACCGGGAACGTTTCGGCCTCGGCCGGGACGAGATGGTGCCGTCGCTGATCGCCACCGTGCATGCCTATGAGCTGACCCACATGCTGGCCCGGGCAGCCCGCCAGGTGAGGCCTGACGATCACGTGGCGGTGCGCGGCGCGCTGGAAGCGCTGGGGGCCTATCCGGGCGTGCTGCGTGATTACAACCCGCCTTTCACCTCGGATCGTCACGATGCGCTCGAGCGCGGGCAACTGCGCCTGGCGCGTTTCGACGCGCGGGGCCGGATCGTGGTCGCAGAATGAAACTGGCTTTCATCACCCGCAGCGTCCGGCGGCGGATCACCTGGGTCTTCGGGCTGTTCGTCGCCCTGTCGATGGTCACCGTGGCGAGCACGGTGGGCTTTCGTCTGCATTCGGCGATCACCACCAACCTGACCCACGAACTGGAGGAGCGGGCCCGCCAGGATTCCCGGTTGCTGCAGCAACGCTTCGAGTACCTGCTCGAGAGCGCCAACGTGCTGGTGCGCAATCCGCTGGTGGTCAATGGTCTCAACGATGCACAAGGGCGCGAGACCTACCTGCCGGACCTGATCAAGAACTTCCGCGAGGGGCGGGACGTGTTTGCCGTCGCGCTGCTCGGCTACGACGGCAAGCCGGTCTATTCGACCCTTGAAACCCTGCCCACCTACGGCGATTCGAGCGAGTTGCGCAGCACCTTGGCCAACGGCGTGGTCAGCTACCTGATCGACCGCAGCCGCGGCCACTGGGTCGTCTTCGTGCCGGTGACCTACTACAGCACCACCCAGGGCGTGCTGGTGGTGGTGTACGACCTGGGAGCGGTGGCGCGGCGGGTGTTGCCCGCCGATCCGCTGCTCGGCCACCACCTGCTGGTGGGCGACCGGACGCTGTTTGCGCGCCCCGCCGCCGACGCCTCCGACCTGTTGATCGCCCGCCAGGCGGTCAGTGACAACAGCAGGAGCTTCCTCGACGGTCTGGGGCTGCAGCTCGAAGTGTCGGCGCCGCGCCAGCATTATCTGGAGCCGGCGGTCCGCGCGATCAGCGACGTGGCACTGCTCGGCCTGGTCCTGACCCTGGTGGCGATCGCGATTGCTTACTGGATCGGTTTCTCGATATCGCGTCCCATTGTGCTGCTGCGAGAGCGGGTGGCCGCCGCCGACGGCAGCCCGGAGCGCCATTGCGCGCCGCTGGGTACCCACGACGAGCTGGAGGAGCTGGCCGAGATGTTCGACCAGCGTACCCATGAGCTGCGCGACATCCAGCTCCACCTTGAAGACCTGGTGGACCTGCGTACCCGCGAACTGGCGGTGGCCAAGGAGACGGCCGAGGAGGCCAGCCGCTTCAAGAGCAGCTTCCTCGCCAACATGAGCCACGAGATCCGCACGCCGATGAACGCCATCGTCGGGCTGACCCACCTGATCCGCCGCTCGGCGGTGGATTCCCGCCAGATCGAGCAGCTCGACAAGATCTCCCAGGCTGCACGCCACCTGCTGGGGATCATCAACGACATCCTCGACTTCTCGAAGATCGAGGCTGGCAAGCTGACCATCGAGAGCGCCGATTTCGAGCTGGATCGGGTCTTCCGCAACCTCAACGATCTGATCTGCGACCGGGCCGCCGAGAAGGGGCTGGAAGTCATCAACCGTATCGACCCGGCCATTCCGGTGATGCTGCATGGCGATCAGATGCACCTCGGGCAGATCCTGGTCAATTTCGCCAGCAATGCGGTCAAGTTCACCGATGCGGGCTGCGTGATCTTCCGGGCGCGTCTGCTTGAGGAAGGCGCCGGGACGGTAACGGTGCGCTTCGAGGTCAGCGACACCGGCATCGGCCTCAACGAGGAGCAGCGCAACCGCCTGTTCCAGGCCTTCGTCCAGGCCGATGCGTCAACCACCCGCAAGTTTGGCGGCACCGGCCTCGGGCTGGCGATCAGCAAGCGCCTGGTCGAGTTGATGGGGGGGCGGGTTGGCGTGGACAGCGAGCTCGGCAAGGGCAGCACCTTCTGGTTCGAGCTTCCGCTGCAGCGCGCGACCAGCGCGCCCGTTCCGCGCGGCCACATGAGGCTGGACGGGAATCTGCACGTGCTGGTGGTGGACGACAACGCCGACGCCCGCACCGCGCTGGAGGACATGCTCAATGCCTTCTCTGCGCGGGTAGCGACGGCGGATTGCGGTGAGCACGCCGTGTCGCTGGCCCGTGAGGCGCTGCTCGGCGGCAGTCCTTTCAACCTTATCCTGATGGATTGGGCGATGCCCGGCATGGACGGCATCGAGACCAGCCGCCGCATACAGGCCCTCGGCTGCGACGCCCGGATCATTCTCGCCACCGCCTACAGCAGCGAGTGGACCGCCGAACAGTTGCACACCATGGGGATTCAGGCCCAGCTCAGCAAGCCGGTCACGCCGTCGATGCTGCACGACGCCATCGTCGAGGTGTTCTCCGGCGTGGCTCCGGCGAAGCCCATCGGGCCGGCGGCCATCGATCTGTCGCCGCTGCGTGGCCGTTACATCCTGCTGGCCGAGGACAACCCAGTTAACCAGGAGGTGGCCCTCGCCCTGCTCGAGGAGACCGGCCTTCGCGTGGATCTGGCCAGCGACGGGCGGGAGGCGCTGCAAAAGGCGTCCAGCACGGCCTACGACCTGGTCCTGATGGACGTCCAGATGCCTCACATGGATGGGCTGGAGGCCACCCGGGCGTTGCGCCAGCTGCCCCAGTGCCAGTCCCTGCCGATCCTTGCGATGACCGCCAATGCCTTTGACGAGGACCGGCGCGCCTGTCTGGAGGCGGGCATGAACGACCATGTCGCCAAGCCGGTGGATCCGGACAACCTGTTCGCCACGCTGATCCACTGGATGCCGCCGCGACCGCAGGTGCCCGCCGGAAGCGAGGGCGAACGCGAGGATGCAGCGCTGGTGGCGGGCCAGGAGCAGGCGCTGCGCGAGCAACTGGCAGGCATCGACGGTGTGGACCTGGCCTTTGGCCTGAGCCTGGTGCGTGGCAAGTTCGCCACCTACCGGCGCCTGCTGGTGATGTTCGTAAACACCCATCAGGACGAGTCGGCACGGATCCGCGCAGCCCTGGATGCGGGCGACCTCGACGGAGCCCAGCGGGCCGCCCATTCCCTCAAGGGCAGCGCGGCCAGTCTCGGTCTCGGGCGCATCCAGCAGGCGGCCTTCGCGGTCGAGGCGCCGCTGAAGGCGCGTGGCGAGGATGCGGTGGCGGTGGCGCAGGAGGCGCTGGCAGGCCTGGAGCAGGAACTGTCACGGGTGCTGGAAAAGTTGCGGCCGTTGTTGTGAGCTGAGCCTGCAGATGCCGCAACTGGGCGTTCTCGCACTGGATTGAAGTGACGGAGTGCCACGGGGCCGGGGGGCACCACGCGTATCATCCTGGCATGAGCTTGGGTGGTTTCTCCTTTCGCCTGGTGCCAGTGCTCGTGCTGGCGGCCGGTATCCTGTTCGGCCTTTTGGCGGGGAGCGCCCACGCGTCCGGCGTGCTGCGGGTGCTCGCCTGGCCCGGCTATGCGGATGAGGAGGTGGTCCGGAGCTTCGAGCGCGTGAGCGGCGCGCGGGTCGAACTGAGCATCGTGGATTCCGACGAAAGCCTGTGGCAGAAAGTCAGCGCCAACGGCGGGCGTGACTTCGACGTCATGGCCGTCAATACTGCCGAGTTGCAGCGCTACATCGCCGCGGGCTTGGTCCAGCCGGTCGATCCGGCGCGGATCGCCGGCACCCGCCGCCAGCTGCCGCGTTTCCGCCAGCTGAGCGAGATTCCCGGTCTTGTCCATGTCCGCAAGGGCCGGGCCGAGGCCTATGCGATTCCCTACACCTATTCGACCATGGGGCTGATCTACGATCGCCGGCAGTTCGCTGCGGCGCCGACCTCCATTTCCGCCTTGTGGGACCCCCGCTACCAGGGCCGGGTGCTGGCCTATGGCGGCGGCACCCACAGTTTCTCGCTGGCCGCCCAGAGCCTGGGTGTGGCCTCGCCATTCCGCCTGCAGGGCGGGCAGTGGGCGCAGGCAGTGGACCGGTTGATCGAGCTGCGCCGTAACGTGCTGGGCTTCTACACCCGTCCGGAGGAGTCGGTACGCCTGTTCCTGCGCCACCGCACCGCGTTGATGTTTGCCAACTACGGATTGCAGCAGCTGCATATGCTGCGGGCCGCCGGCGCCGACGTGGGTTACGTGATTCCCCGCGAAGGGGCACTGGCTTGGCTGGATTGCTGGGCGATCACCCGTGGCGCGCGGGATGTCGCGCTGGCGCATGCGTGGATAGACCACCTGCTCGGCGATACGGCCAGCGGGCTGCTGGTCCGCCGCCAGGGGCTGGCCAATACCCTGGTCGAGTCGGATGCGGGCGGTCCGGCGGACCGTATCGTCTGGCTGGCCGAGGTCGAGGACGCAGCTCGGCGGGAGCGCCTGTGGGCGCGCATCCACTCGGGAGACCGGGCTCAGCGGGTGCTGGCGCCATGAAGATGGGCATCGCCGTCCGCCTGGGCCTTGCGCTGGCCATCGTCGGCGTGCTGGCGGCCGGGCTGACCGGCTATTACGGCTATGCCGAAAGCCGCGCCATGCTGGTGGCTGCGGCGGAGGAGCGCCTGCTCACCTCCACGCGGGTGTTGGTGCGCCAGCTGGCGGTTGGGCTCGAGAATACCGCCCGGGATGTGCGCCTGATTGCCGGCCACCCCCAGGCTGTACGCCTGTTGCGGCGTGAAGACCCGGCGATGCAGGTGCGCAGCGAGAAAAATACCGCGCTGCTCTTCCAGCGCATGCTTCAAACCCATCCGGAGTACTTCCAGATGCGCCTGATCGATGCGGCTGAGCACGGCATCGAGCGTATCCGCGTGGATCGGGATGCCGATGAGGTCGTGCGCATCGAGGAGGGGGAGCTGCAGGAAAAGGGCCACTACCCCTATGTCTTCGAGACGCTGCGCCTGCCGCCCGGCGCGGTGTTCATCTCCCGGGCCGGCATCAACCATGAGGTCGGCGCCCACGCCGGGCAGGACAAACCGTCCTTGCAGGTGGCTGCCCCCGTGCGCGAGACGCCGGACGGCCCGGCACTCGGGCTGGTGGTGATCAATGTGGATTTGAACGGCCTGTTCGCCCAGCTGGCCGCTGATCTGCCCGCCGGCTTGCAACTCTATCTGGCCAATGGCGACGGCGATTTCCTGATCCATCCCGATCCGCACCAGGCCTTCGCCTTTGACCGCGGGCAGCGTGCCCGCGTGCAGGACCAGTTCCCTGCTGCCGAGCCGCTACTGGGCGAGGCAGCAGCAGCCGAACAGCTGGTGACGACATCACGACCGGCGGGGCAGGAGGCGGTTGTGGCGGCCTTCATGCGCCAGCACTTCACGACGCTGCACAGCGAGGATGATTTCATCCTCGGCCTGTCCCAGCCCCTCGCCGCGGTGGTGGAACAGAGCGAGCGCCTCGGGGCGGCGACCCTGCGTATCGTGCTGGGTTTCAGCGCGCTGGCTGTGCTGCTGGCTTTCCTGCTGGCGCGGGCACTAACCCGGCCGCTAAACCAGATCGTGGAGGCGGTGCGGGGTTTTGTGCCAGGGGCGGCCGGGCAGCGTCTGCCGAGCCGGCGACGGGATGAGATTGGCTTGCTGGCGCGCACTATCGAAGACATGCAGCAGCAGATCCGCGCCCAGTTCGACAGCCTGGAGGACAAGCAGCGTGCCCTTGACCGCCTGGCCAGCCATGACAGCCTGACCGGGCTGCCGAACCGGCGGCTGTTCCTTGACCGGCTCGACCAGGCACTGGCCCATGCGCGCCGCAACAGCGGGCAACTGGCCTTGCTGTTCATCGACCTGGACAACTTCAAGACCATCAACGACAGCCTTGGGCACGCGGCTGGCGATGCGGTGCTGTGCGCTGCCGCGGTGCGCCTGCAGCAACTGGTGCGGGCCAGCGATACCGTCGCGCGCCTGGGGGGCGACGAGTTCATCATCCTGCTGGATGGCGCCGACGATCACGATGCCATCGCCCAGATCGCCAGGAAGGCACTGGACGCCCTGGCCCAGCCCATCATGCACATGGGCGAGGCCCTGCTTTCCGGCGGCAGTATCGGCGTATCCCGCTATCCCCACGATGCGACCGGCGCCACCGAACTCATCGCCATTGCCGACAAAGCGATGTACCGGGCCAAGAGCGGCGGCCGCCAGCGGGCTTGCTTCGCTGACCTGGCCTGAGTGGGGGGCGCCGTTCGGGGAGAATGCGGGCGAGCCTCGTGAGAACAGGCTCTGCGGGCCGAGACTCTGTAGGGGCGAATTCATTCGCCCGACACGCATGGCCTCACCTCCGCGGGCGAATGAATTCACCCCCAACTGGAGAAAAAAAGCCAAGGGCCGGGACGACGGCGCCCCGGCGTTCAGTGCAGGGTTTCCGGCTTGGTCAGCGGTTGCACGTCCACCCACACGTCGCTGCCGTCGTCGCTCTCGCGGATTTGCAGGCCGAAGCTGGCAAAGGCGGCCTGCACGTCGCGGCGCAGCGGGATGTCGGCCAGTTCGCCTGGGCCGATGGCGTGACCGGCGGCCAGATGCTGTGCGGCTGCGGTCCAGATCGGCGACAGGAAGGATTTGGACACCAGCTCGTGCATGTCGGCGCTGATGGCCGACAGGGGCTGGCCGAGGCCGTCCAGGTAGCCCTGCACATGGGCCACCGCCTGCATCAGATGGGCGATGCGGCCGAGGCTTTTGGCGAACAGGCCGTCCAGATCCTGATCAGCGAAGTACAGGGTGATCTCTTCCTGCATGCCGTCCGGCAGGGCCTGCAGCAGCGCGGCCAGGTGGTTCAGCAGCAGGTCGGAGTCGGCCGGCACCGACCAGGCGCTACGCCGGTTGATGCGGTACTCCTGCCACATTGCCGCGACGATGGGGGCCAGCGCCTTGGCGAGCGGGGCTTCGGACGGGGCAGCCAGCGTCGTCAGGGCGTCGTGTACGCGCCAGCATTCCTTGTGCAGGTGGTGGATCAGTCGCGCAATTTCGGCGCCGTCGCCAGAGAGGATCTGCCACAGCTTGCCGCCATCGAAGAGCAGGGCCAGCTTGCCTTCGTCAGCGACGATGCGCGACAGGTGCTCGTCGGAGACCGGCGTTGCGCCGAAGTGCTGCTCGGCGGCGGGCAGGTCGTCGACCACACGGATGCGCGACAGGCTGGACAGGTCGAGGTCCTCGTCCCGGTCCTGGATGCGCTCCAGCAGCGCTTCGATGACCTGGCCCAGGGTCTTGGCGTTGGCGGTGGAGATCGGGCCGTCGAATTCGATGTTCATGGTCGGCGGATGGGTCCTGGCGTGAACGACGTGAAGTAGGGGGCCAATGATGCGGGGGCGAATTCAGTCGCCCTCGGTCGGTGAGCGGCGAGTTCCATTGCTCGGCTTCAGCGGGCGAATGAATGCGCCCCCACAGGTATTGTCCGTGGGGGGACTCGCTTACTCTTCGACGTGGCGCAGGGACAGGTCGATGGCGCGCACGTCCTTGGTCAGGCTGCCGATGGAGATGCGGTCCACGCCGGTTTCGGCGATGGCGCGCACGCGCTCGAGGTTGACGCCGCCGGAGGCTTCCAGCTCGGCGCGGCCCTTGTTGATGCCGACCGCGTCGCGCATCTCGTCGAGGCTCATGTTGTCGAGGAGGATCATCTTGGCGCCGGCGGTGAGGGCTTCCTCCAGTTGGACCAGGTTCTCGACTTCGACCTCGATGAACACGTTGGACGGGGCGATGGCACGGGCCTGCTCGATCACGGCCTTGATGCTGCCGGCGGCGATGATGTGGTTTTCCTTGATCAGGATGCCGTCGTACAGGCCCACGCGATGATTGGTGCCGCCGCCGACCTTGACCGCGTATTTCTGCGCCAGGCGCAGGCCGGGCAGGGTCTTGCGGGTGTCGACGATCTTGGCCTGGGTGCCGGCCACGGCCTGCACGAAAGTGGACGTGAGGGTCGCGGTGCCGGACAGCAGCTGAACGAAGTTCAGCGCGGTGCGTTCGGCGGTGAGCAGCGCACGGGCGCTGGCGTCCACCTCGCATAGCAGCTGGCCGGGCTTGATGCGCTCGCCGTCGCGGGCGTGCCAGATCACCGAGGCGTCGGGCTCCAGCGCGGTGAAGGCGGCGTCGAACCACGCGGTGCCGCACAGCACGGCGTCTTCGCGGGTGATCACGCGGCCGCGGGCGGTGCGGTTGGTCGGGATGAGGCGGGCGGTGAGGTCGCCGGTGCCGATGTCTTCGGCCAGCGAGGCTGCCACGGAGCGCTGGACTTCAACGCGAAGCTGTTCTGCAAATTCCATCGGGGTTCACCTAAGATGTGTCGGCCCGAATTCTAACACTTGGGGGGAGCGCGTCATGGGCACGATGATGGGGGTACTGGAAGTCAGCCTGGGAGTGCTGATCGCCTTGGTGCTGGTGGGGGGGACGACCTACTGGTATGTGCAGGACATCACTCAGAAGAAACACGCAATCCTGCGCAACTACCCGCTGATCGGGCATCTGCGTTACTTCTTCGAGCAGCTCGGCGAGTATTTCCGCCAGTACTTCTTCCTCGGCGACCGGGAGGAGATGCCCTTCAACCGGGCTACCCGCGGCTGGGTGTACCGCCTCGCCAAGGACGAGGGTGGGGTCATCGGTTTCGGCTCCACCTACGACATGCGCCATCCGGGAGCGCTGATCTTCGTGAACGCCGGCTTCCCGGTGCTGGAGGACGAGCAGGAGCCGACCGCGCCGCTAAGCATCGGCGAGGGCTACGCGGCCAAGCCCTTTATTGCACGCTCCATCGTCAACATCAGCGGCATGAGCTACGGTGCGCTGTCAAAACCGGCGGTGCAGGCCCTGTCGCGGGGCGCCGCGGAGGCGGGCTGCTGGATCGACACCGGTGAGGGCGGCCTGGCGCCGGCCCATCTTGAAGGTGGCGCGGACATCATCATGCAGATCGGTACCGCCAAGTACGGAGTACGTGACGCGGATGGCCACCTGTCGGATGCGCGCCTGCGCGAGCTGGCCGCCCACGAGACGGTGAGGGCCTTCGAGATCAAGCTGTCCCAGGGCGCCAAGCCGGGCAAGGGCGGCGTGCTGCCCGCCGCCAAGGTGACGCCGGAGATTGCGGCGATCCGCGGCATCCCGGTAGGCGTGGACTCGATCAGCCCGAACCGCCACCGGGACGTCGCCAACGTCAATGAGTTGCTGGACATGGTCGTGCGTGTGCGCCGGGTGACCGGCAAGCCGACTGGCATCAAAACGGCCATCGGCGGGCGGCGCTTCATGCACGAGTTGTGCGAGGCCATCATGCGGCGCGGGCTGCAGGACGCGCCGGACTTCATCACCGTGGATGGCGGCGAGGGCGGTTCGGGGGCGGCGCCCCAGGCGCTGGCCGACCACATGGCCCTGTCCATCGACGAGGCGCTGCCGCGGGTGGTGGACACGCTGATCGAATTCGACCTGCGCGAACGCATCCGCGTGATCGCCTCCGGCAAATTGGTGACTTCGGCGCGGGCCGCCTGGGCGCTGGCCTGCGGGGCGGATTTCGTGAACACCGCGCGGGGCTTCATGTTCTCACTGGGCTGCGTGCAGGCCATGCGCTGCCACCAGAACACCTGCCCGACCGGCATCACCACCCACAATGCCAAGCTGCAGCGCGGGCTGGTGGTGGAGGAGAAATACCTGCGCGTCGCCAACTACGCCCGCAACATGAACCGGGAGATCGACATGATCGCCCACGCCTGCGGCCTCCGGCAGGCCCGGGAGTTCCGCCGCGAGCACGTGCGCCTGGTGCAGCCGGACGGCCGCAGCGAGGCCTTCAACATGCTCTACCCCTACCCAGAACGGGGTGATGAGGGACGGGGCCACTACTAAGCGGCCCACCAATTTGCCGGCCTGACGGCAGGCTTTTGCCGCCAAGGGCCGCTTTCCCCAAAACGGGCAAAAAGGGTAGCGGGATCTGCGGCCCTTTGCATGTCGGCTGGTGGATTCGGCCGGCATTTTTTTCCGCCATCCGGCAGCCGGCCCGGGGACCGCTGGCAATCTGCCGTTCGAGCTGCCTGACGAGATCATTTTCGGGCCCTTGGCTTAACCCAACTTTACCCGCCTTAACCCCTTGCGCCGCCAAGCCCAGGGCTTTCCGGCCGTTAAGTTGCTAAGCATAAGGGCCAGGCCCGCGGTTCGCGCGGGCAGTGGCCGGGGAGGCGCACGCGACTCCTGCTCACTTACGGAAAGGAATGCACCATGGTCAGCAGCATAGGCAGTAACTACAGCACCGTTTCGGCATACACCACGCGGGCGCGTCCCGACCCGGCCGAACTGGCGAGCAAGCTGTTCTCCAAACTCGACACCAAGGGACAGGGCTATATCCAGAAGAGCGATCTGGAATCGGCCTTCAGCCAGGTCTATTCATCCTCATCGTCCGCGACGGCGACGAATGCGTCCTCGGCCAGCGAGGCCTCTTCGGATGCCAGCCAGCTCTTCTCGGCGCTGGACAGCGACGGCAACGGACAGGTGACGGAAAGCGAGTTTTCGAGCGGACTGCAGCAGCTCGCCGATGCCCTCGACAGCCAGGCCTTCAGTAGCCGCATGCAGGGTGCCGGAGGCATGCCGCCTCCGCCGCCGCATGGGCATGGCAACGGTGATGGTGAGGGCCAGAACGATACCGGCTTCACCAAGGATCAGCTCAGCAGCCAGTTGCAGGAAATCGGCTCGACGGACAGCAAGCGCGCCAGCTTGATCTCCGATGTGGTCAAGAACTTCGATAAGGCCGATGCCGACGGCGACGGCAAGGTGACGCGGCAGGAGGCAATGGCATATGAGCAGTCGCAGAGTTCGGCCTCCGCCGTGTCCTCCAGCACCTCCGATTCCACCACGTCGACGACCTCGGGCACGTCCGCCGCCAATAACAGTGACGCGGTCTTGATGCATCGACTGATGGAACTGATGCGAACTTATGGCGCCAACAGCGCCACCTCGGACGGCACGGGCAGTGCCAGCAGCATCACCGTGTCGGCCTGAGGCAAGTCTTGGTCGCGGCTTCCTGAGGAGGCTTCCAGTGGGGGGCCGTAGGGGCGAATTCATTCGCCCTCAGTCGGCTCAACAGAGTCCGCGGGCGAATGAATTCGCCCCTATGGGGGCCTGAGCCGCGAGGCCCGGATGATCAGCGTACGTCGAAGTTCGTCGCGGTCGGGGCGAAGCCGCTTTCCTGATATTCCACGTCGCCGTCCCGCGCCCATACGTAGTGGGGCTGGTCGGCGGGAGCCAGGTAGACGGCGCCGGCCGGGACGGGCTGGACCCGCGTTTCGTCGAAGATGGTGCCGAAGCCCACATACAGCGTGCCGGACAGCACCGTCGTGATCCGGTCGTCCGGATGCACATGCACGCCGATGCGCCCGCCTTGGGCCAGGCGCAGGCGCAGCGCGTAGGGGCCGGGGGCCGTCTCGGTGCCGATCAGCCAGGCGGCGCGCAGGCCCGGCAGATTCGGCGGCTCGACCCACGTTGCCTGCGCCGGGATGATGGCCTGGGCCGTCGGGCCAGCGAGTTCCGGGGCTGCCGGCATCAGGATTTCTTCGCTGGGGGAGGTGTCGGATGGGCTGTCATCGGGTGTGTCGGGCCCGCGTTCCGCGCGGGCGGTCGCGCAGGCCAGGGCTGTAGCAAGGGCCATCAGGGCATAGGCGGGCTGCAGGGTTCTACGCATCGGCGGAATCCACTCGAAAGGACGGCGCAGCTTACCAGCGGTCTATCGATCGGGTATCGAATTCGGTGTCGTTGTCCGCGGTCGCCGGGCGATAGGCGACGAAGATCTGTTCCTCGGGGATTTCAGCGTGGCGTGCGATGCCTGCGACGGCTGCCTTCAACAGGTCTTCCGGAAGGACCGTGCCAACGTAGTCTTCGGTGACTCGTAGTTCGGCCAGCACGGGCCTGGCGTTACCGGACATCAGCGCCATTGCCAGGCCGGCAACGGCCGGGTGCTGCTCGGCCAGGAAGGTCCAGCTCACTGAAACCCGTTCCGGGGCCAGGCCGGCGGCTTGGGCCAGTTCGACGCGGATCGCGTCGAGCAGCGGCCCGGTGTCCCGCCCATCCTGGAAGGCTCGGGAACGGATATGCAAAAAGGGCATGGCAGGACTCCCGGAGCTTCGATGGCACTAGTATCCGTGCATTCGGGTGGCGGTCACAAGGCCTGTTCGACCCGTGTGCATACCTGTTTTTCCAGGTCGTCGGCGAGGCAGTCGATCTCCACCAGGTCGCCCCAGTTGTCCCGAAAATTGCGCTGCCAGGTGAGTTGCCGCTTGGCGAGCTGGCGGGTGGCGAAGACGCCCTTGTCGCGCATGGTTGGCAGGTCGATGTGGCCTTCGAGATATTCGAGGGCCTGGCGGTAGCCGACGCAGCGCATCGACGGCAGATTCGGGTCGAGCTGGTAGTGCTTGCGCAGCGCGACGACTTCATCGACGAAGCCGGCCAGCAGCATCGCGTCGAAACGGCGGGCGATGCGTGCGTGCAGCACGCTCCGGTCTCCGGGTGTCAGCGCGAGCGGGATGTAGCGGTGGCTGTCGGTCTGCTGCTCCCTGCGGGCGTAGCTGGCGGCCAGGGGGTGGCCGGTGAGGCGGACGATCTCCAGCGCCCGCTGGATGCGCTGGGCGTCGTTGGGCTCGAGGCGGGCGGCGGCGTCCGGATCCAGCCGGGCCAGCTCGGCGTGCAGCGCCGGCCAGCCGTCGCGGGCGGCGGCATCCTCGATTTCCCGGCGCAGGTCCGCATCGGCCTCGGGCAGATCCGACAGGCCTTCGCGCAGCGCCTTGTAGTACAGCATGGTGCCGCCGACCAGCAGCGGGATGCGGCCGCGGGCGGTGATCTCGACCATCAGGCGGCGCGCGTCCTCGCAGAAACGGGCGGCGGAATAGGCTTCTTCCGGGCTGACGATATCGATCAGGTGGTGCGGGCAGACGGCCCGCTCTTCCCGACTGGGCTTGGCGGTGCCGATGTCCATGTCGCGGTACACCAGCGCCGAATCGACGCTGATGATTTCCACCGGAAGCCGTTGGGCGAGGGACAGCGCGCAGGCGGTCTTGCCGCTGGCGGTGGGACCCATCAGCAGGATGGCGGGCGGGAGGGGCTGTGTTTGGGGCATGATGCGCCTTTTCAATGGACGCGCATTGTAGCGGGTGGGATGTGGGCGTGAGGATGGGGATGAGATGGTGGCGGCAGGCCTGGCTGTTGCTGGGCTTGCTGGTGCTTGCCGGCAGCGCGGTGGCGAAGGGGCCGTTGTACCTGTGGGAACTCAGCGACGAACAAGGCCGGCCGCGGGCCTGGCTGTACGGCACGATCCACGTTTGCGACGCGGGCTGCTTCCCGCTGCCGGGACGGGTCAGGACGGCGCTGGCCGAGGCGGACAGCCTCGGGCTGGAGCTGGATCCGGAGGACCCGGCACTGTCCCCGCGCCTGTTGCAGGCCAGCCTGCTGCCGGCCGGGCGGCGCCTCGACGACATGCTGTCGCCCGACCTGCGCTTCCGGCTCGCCCGTGCGGTGACTCGCGTCGGTTTGTCACCGGACGCAGTACAGCGCATGCAGCCGTGGATGGTCGGCACGCTGCTGACGCTGCAGGCCGCCCAGCGGGCCGGCCTGGGAACCAGCCAGGGCGTTGACCTGTGGCTGGCGCGTACGGCACGGGCCCGTGGCCAGACGGTGTGGGCGCTGGAGACCGTCGATCGGCAGGTTTCCGCGATGGGGGCGGGCGGAGACTCCGCTCAGGTGGCGAGCCTGGCCGAAGTCGTCGGCCTGATCGAACGGGACGAAGCGGAGCCCTATTTCCGCAGATTGCTGATGGCCTGGCGGCGCGGCGACAGCCTGGCGGTGGACCGCATGCTGCGAGAGGAGGCCAGCGTCGAGGCCATGACGCCGATGCTCGCCGACCTGCTCGACAGCCGTAACCGGGAAATGGTCGAAGCCATCGTGGCGCGCCTGCGAAGCGGCCGGCGGCCCTTCATCGCCGTGGGCGCGGGGCATTTCGGCGGTCCCAAGGGGCTGCTGGCGATGCTCGTCGAAAAGGGCTTCCGTGTTCGCCAGGTGAGCGAGGAGTGATACGCCTGCTGATGCCCTTGTTGCTAAGCGCGCTGGCGGGCGTCGCACAAGCAGTACCCGTCGCCGTGGACGTTGGTCATTATCTGGAGCGCCCTGGTGCGACCAGTGCCTACGGCATTGCCGAGTTCGAGTACAACCAGTCCCTCGCCGCGGTACTGGCAGCCAGGCTGGCGGCGGATGGTGTGCCCGTGCGCATGATCGGCTGGCGTGGCGAGATGGCTGACCTGCGCGAGCGGCCGCGCCAGGCTGAGGCAGCCGGGGCGGGCTTTTTCCTGTCGATCCATCACGATTCTGTGCAGGAGAGCCAACTCGCGCCGTGGGTATGGAAGGGCCGGGTGATGCGCCATGCGGACGGCTTCGCCGGCTTCTCATTGTACGTGTCGCGCCTCAATCCCCGTCTGGAGGAAAGCCTGGCCTGTGCTCGCGCCATCGGCGCGGCCCTGCGTGATGCCGGCTTGCCTATCGCGACCCACCATGCTGCGTCGCCAGCCGGCCCAGGGCTCGCGTGGGCGGATGAGGCGCGTGGCGTGTATTACTACGACAACCTGGTGGTGCTGAAGACGGCAAGCGTGCCGGCGGTGTTGCTGGAGGCCGGCGTCATCGTCAATCGCGACGAGGAGCGTCAGCTGGCCACCGCCGAGCGGCGGAGCTTGACGGCGACTGCCGTTACGCGCGGCCTGCGGGACTGCGGCGTTACGGAACCCATCGGCAGTCGGGGTGATCAATGAAAGTTGCCCCTTTGATGCCAGACCTCACGACTGAAAGGATAGTCCCGAAAGCATGAAATCCGTCCTGTTGTCTTATTTTTCCGCGCTGCGCAGCTTAGGTCGGCCGGGCGTGCTGTGGCATCTGCTATGGCCGACCCTCGCTGCCGCCGCTTTGTGGACGACCACCCTAATCCTCAGCTGGGGCAGCATGGTGGCCCTTGGTACCGAGATGATCACCGGTCTGCCGCTGGTCGGTTCATGGCTGGCCGGTTCGGAAATGGCGCTGTTCGTGGCCTTGTTCATGTTCAAGCTGAGCTTGCTGCTACTCGCGCTGCCCATCATCTACGTGACCGCCGCAACGCTGGTCGCCGCAGTGGCGCTGCCGCTGATGACCGAGAAGGTGGCCGCGACGGACTACGCCGATCTGGCCCGGCGCGCCGGCGGCAGCCAGATCGGCAGCGTGTGGAACGCGCTGACCTCGGTGCTGCAGTTCCTCGTGTTGCTGGTCTTCAGCTTGCCCCTGTGGTTGATCCCCGGCGTCGGTCTGCTGATCTCCCTGTTGCTGACCGCGTGGCTCAACCAGCGGGCCTTTCGCTACGATGCGCTGATGGCCCACGCCGACAAATTCGAGATGCAGGACCTGCCGCGCCGCGAGGCCAGCAGCCTGTTCGGTGTTGGCCTGGTCGGGGCGGTCATGGCCCATGTGCCAGTCCTCAACCTGTTTGCGCCGGCCCTGGCAGGGCTGGCTTTTGTCCATTACCTGCTGTCGGCCCTGCGGGTGTCGCGGCAGAACGAGAACATCATCGAGGTGCAGTGAATGACTCAAGCAGCCCAGCCGGCCTTCGGCGCCATCATCATCGGCGATGAACTCCTGTCCGGCCGCCGGGAAGACAAGCACTTGGCCAAGGTGCTGGAACTCCTCAAGGCCCGTGGCCTGCGTCTAGCGTCGGTGCGCTACGTCGGCGACGAACGTCCGCGCCTGGTCCAGACCCTGAAAGAGAGTTTCGCCAGCGGCGACATCGTGTTCAGCTTCGGCGGCATCGGCGCCACGCCGGACGACCATACCCGCCAGGCGGCCGCCGAAGCCCTTGGGCTGCCACTGGCGCTGCACCCGGAAGCCGAGGCGGAGATCCGCGCCCGTTTTGGTGATGAGACCACGCCGCAGCGTCTGCAGATGGGGGTTTATCCGGAAGGCAGCGAGATCATCCCGAATCCCTACAACCGCATTCCTGGCTTCTCGATCCGCAACCACTTCTTCGTGCCGGGCTTTCCGATCATGGCCTGGCCGATGGTCGAGTGGGTGCTCGACACGCACTTCAAGCACCTTCAACACCAGGCCGACTATGTGGAGCGCTCGGTGATCGTGTGGGACGCGATGGAAGGCAAGCTGATCGACCTGATGGAGCGCATCACCCTCGAATTTCCCGATGCGACCCTGTTCAGCCTGCCCAGCGTTGGCGGCGAGAGCGGGCGCCGTCATATCGAGCTTGGCATGAAGGGGCCGACTGCCCGCGTGGACGAGGCGATGGCGCTGATCACTGCCGAAATTGAGCGGCGCGGCTACAGCTGGGAGCTGCCCGCAGAGGGCTGAGGCGAGCTGGTGAGCGCCCCGTCCCTCTACCGGGATTTTCCGGGTCGGCGCTGGCTCGGCGTGGCGCTGCGCGCGGCGCATCTGGCCGGCGTGGTCGGTGTCGGGGGCGGGCTGCTGGGCGGGGGCGCGGCGGATCCGCATTTTTCCGTGCTGCTGGTGCTGTCCGGCCTGGGTATGGCGGCCCTCGATGCGTGGTCCAATCCGCGCTGGCTGGCGGAGCCGGCCGGGTTGTCCCTGCTCGTCAAGTTTGCGCTGCTGGGCTGGTTCCTGGCCGACGAGGCGCGGCGCTCGCTCCTGTTCTGGATCATCCTGGTCTTCTCGGTCGTCTTCGCCCACGCGCCGGCGAGCTTCCGGCATCGGGGGCGGAGCCGGCGACACCCGGAGTCGCTGTGACTTATGTCACGTAGCTGAAGTCTTCATACCGTATGCTCGGTGCCGATGTGGTTGCAGGCAGGGGAATGCGAGATGAATGAAGAGTGGGTTCTGGAGAAGACGGCGGCGGGACTTGTGGAAATCGCCAACCGCAGCCGTCGGGTGCCGAATCGTCTGAGGACCGTGCTGATCCTGGTGGATGGCCGCAACAGCGTCGGCCAGCTGTGCGCTTCGGCGGCAGCCCTGGGAAACATCCGCGAGGCGCTGGCTGAGCTGCGCGAGCTGGGGCTGGTCGCGCCGCAGGATGGGGGATTGCCGCCGGCCAGCAGGGCTTCTGTGCCGCCAGCTGCACGCCTGCAGGGGCCTCTTACCCGGCCCGACCCCCAAGCCGGACGCCGCCGCTCCCTGGCGTTGGCGCGTTTGTATCTGCTTAATGCAATGGAGCAGAGCCTGCGCCAGGCCGACCTGCCGGTGCGCGAGCGCCTGCGCAATTGCACGACGCGGGCCGACCTGCTCGACGCCTTCGAGCTGTGCCGCGAGATTGCAGCCGAAGTCGGTGTCGCCCACATCGACACCATCGAGGCCCAGTTCCTCGGCATGCTGCCGGACGAGGGCTGAGCCCGATCGCCGGCCCTTGCGTTCTGTCGGGGCGGCCTCTATATTTCGAGTGTCCCAAAGGGGAGTAGCTCCACGTCGGTGGGCCGTCAATACGGAGAATGCCGTGCGAACCCGCCGTGCCATGCACGGCGCCGCGGCTGATCTCCCGGCTACCGGGCAGTCGTTCGAGAATCAAGGGCGACTGTGAGCAAGACCTTTGCCGCGATGGCAAAGTGTCTTTCGGCAAAACCGGCTCCCCGGCCGGACCAAGCTCATTGGCCTTTCGTCATCGCCGGACGAAAGGCCTTTTTGTTTGGTTCCGTTTTGGGAGATTTCACATGGAAAGCATTGGTACCTGGTGGATGTGGGCGGGCTTCGCGGCCGTCGTGCTGGTGATGCTGGCCATCGACCTGCTGGTGGTCGGCGGCGGCAAGGAACACAAGGTGTCCCTGAAGGAGGCCGGCCTGTGGTCGGTGGTGTGGGTTAGCGTCGCGTTGCTGTTTGCCGGCGCCCTGTGGTGGTATCTGGACGGCACTGCCGGGCGCGAGGTGGCCAACGCGCGGACGCTGGAGTTCGTCACCGGCTACCTGATCGAGAAGGCGCTGGCCGTCGATAATGTGTTCGTGTGGCTGATGCTGTTCTCCTTTTTCGCGGTGCCGCCGGCGCTGCAGAAACGGGTGTTGCTGTTCGGCGTGATCGGCGCGATCGTGCTGCGCACCGTGATGATCTTTGCCGGTGCCTGGCTGATCGCGCAGTTCAGCTGGCTGCTATACGTGTTCGGTGCCTTCCTGCTGCTGACCGGCGTGAAGATGTTCGTCAGTGCCGAGCATGAGACTGACCTCAACCAGAACCCCTTGGTGCGCTGGCTGCGCGGCCACATGAAGATCAGCACCGAGTTCCACGGCCAGCGCTTCTTCGTGCTGCGGGAGGAGGGCGGCCGCCTGGTCCGCTATGCGACGCCGCTGTTTCTGGCGCTGGTACTGGTGGAGGCGTCCGACGTGATCTTCGCGGTGGATTCGATCCCGGCGATCTTTGCGATCACCACTGACCCCTTCATTGTGCTGACGTCCAACATCTTCGCGATCCTCGGCCTGCGCGCGATGTACTTCCTGCTCGCCGACTTCGCCCAACGCTTCTCGCTGCTCAAGTTTGGCCTGGCGGCGGTACTGGTCTTCATCGGCGGCAAGATGCTGCTGGTGGACGTGGTGCATGTGCCGGTGGGCATGTCCCTCGGGGTGGTGGCCACGCTGATCGGCACCTCCGTGTGGCTGTCCCTGCGCAAGGAGCGCCGGGAGGCGCTGCAGGCTGAGAGGTGAGTGCCCCCAGGGCCGGACTGTGCCCGGCCCGCCCCCCGTGGGGGAGAAGGAAACTTGGGGCGGCCCGACGTTTCCTTGAGAGGGTGGACGCCGCCCGGCAGGACGGGCATCCTGCCGGGCTTTCCCGACTGCCTGGAGAACCTGACGCGTGCGGATCCGCAACGAAACCCCGGCCGACGTGGCCGCCGTCCGCGAGGTGAACCTCGCCGCTTTCGAGAGCCCGGCCGAAGCGGACCTGGTGGATGCCCTGCGCGGGCATACCTTCCCCTATGTGTCGCTGGTGGCCGACGACAAGGGCATCGTTGCCGGCCACATTCTGTTTACGCCGGTTCATCTGCCTGGCCATCCGCGCGCGCGCCTGATGGCGCTGGCGCCGATGGCGGTGCGGCCCGAATACCAGCGCAGCGGCGTCGGTTCGGCGCTGGTCGTCGAGGGGCTGCGCCAGGCCCGTGAGGCAGGGGCCGGCGCTGTTGTGGTGCTGGGCCATCCGGCCTATTACCCCCGCTTCGGCTTCGTGCCGGCGTCCCGGCACGGTATCCGCTCTGCGTATGAATTGCCGGACGAGGCTTATCTGATCGTCGAACTGCAGCCCGGCCACCTGGACGGGCTGGCCGGCACTATCCAGTACCACGCCGCCTTCGACGCGGTCTGAGGCGCGCGGGTCCGTTCAACCACGGGCGCCGCGCAGCCGCCCGAGCACGGGCCGCCACGTGGTGCTCTCATGGACGATGAGGCCCAGCAGGATCAGCCCCGTACCGGCCATCACCTGAGCGCCGATCTCCTCGCGATTGAGCAGATGCCCCAGCACCAACGCCATCACCGGCGTGATCAGCGTGATCAGCGCGACCTTCGAGGCTTCGAGGTGCTTGATCACGTAGTAGTACAGTGCGAAACCGATCACCGAGCCGAAAATGCCCAGATAGCTGATGGCCGCGGCCGTGCGCGAGGGCAGCGTGGCGGGTAGCGCCGCGCCGTCGGCCAGCCATAAAAGCCCGAACAGCGGCAGCGACACCACCAGGGAGCCGAACGTGGTGGCCAGCGGGGGGCTGTCGTCGCCAATCCGCTTCAGCGCAACCAGACTCGCCGACGAGATGAAGACGGCCACCAGCAGGGCGACAAGGCCCGCGGTGGCATTCGCACCGTTGGCAGTACCGTCAGGCATGAAGATCAGCGCCAGCCCGCCTGCGCCGAGCAGCGTACCGCCCAGTCTCGTCGGTGTCAGGGAGCGCTCCCCGAGCCAACAGGCGGCCAGCAGGCCAGCCATCAGCGGAGAAAGACCGAACATCACGGAGATCAGCCCCGAACTCACGTAGCGTGCGCCCCAGTAGGTCAGCGCCATGATGCCGAACAGGCCCAGGCCTCCGACCAGATAGGCTCGGCGCGCGCGGGCATGCAGCGGTAGCCCGATTCGCCCGACGCCCAGGATCGCTGCGGCCACCAGCGCCCCGATCAGCATGCGGGCCAGCGCGGAGAAGGCGAAACCAGCGCCTTCGGTGCTCCAGCGAATGGCGAGCGGGGTGGTGGACCAGATCAGGATGATGGTGAGGTAGGCGAGGGAAACCGGCATGACGCACCTTTCGTGGCGGTGTGGGACGAATCCCGGAGGGGCAAAGAAAAGGGCCGCGGTCTGATGATCCGCGGCCCCTGGTGATGTCGGTGAGTGCTACTGCGAACTACCCCGATCCCGGCCCCGGACAAGCGGCAACGCGCCATGCGCGCAGGGCGCGACGGCGGATGGACAAGGCCGGGGAAATCTTCGGGAAGTTCATGGGCCTATGATGGTGGCCGTTTGCCGGCCGAGTCAAGCAAAAATCCGCACGGCATTCCCGCCCCGGCGTGTACGGCGGCATCGGCTGTCTGGCCTCGAGTGGCGGCACTGGCGGGGTGTTGCTCCGGCGCAGCCCTTGTCGAGCCCTCCTTTGCGCCACGTCAAAGGCCCCCCCGGGCGGGCGGTCTTAACATTCCACCATTGCTGCGTCGCGTCTTCAGCGTGCCCGTTGTGGGCGACCAGGGACGCCGCTTCCCGCAGGGAGTCGTCATGAGCACCTGTCTCAACCTCGACGGCAACGAAGCCGCCGCACGGATGGCCTATCTCGGCAGCGAGGTGATCGCCATCTACCCGATCACCCCGTCCTCCAGCATGGGCGAATGGGCCGACGAATGGGCGGCCCAGGGCAAGCCCAACCTGTGGGGCGTAGTGCCAAAGATCATCGAGATGCAGTCGGAAGGCGGTGCGGCTGGCGCCCTGCACGGGGCGCTCACGTCCGGTGCGCTGGCCACCAGCTTTACGGCCAGCCAGGGCCTGCTGTTGTTCATCCCCAACCTCTACAAGATGGCTGGCGAGCTGACGCCCTTCGTGCTGCACGTGGCGGCGCGGGCGGTGGCGACCCACGCGCTGTCGATCTTCGGCGATCACTCCGACGTGATGGCCTGCCGCGCCACCGGTTGCGCGCTGCTGGCCAGCAACTCGGTGCAGGAGGCCCAGGACATGGCGCTGATCGCCCAGGCGGCGACCCTCGCAGGGCGCATCCCGGTGATCCACTTTTTCGACGGCTTCCGTACCTCCCATGAGGTCGCCAAGATCGTCGCCGTCGAGCCGGACACGGTGCGGGCGATGATCGACGACGGCTTGGTGGCCGCCCACCGGGCCCGTGCGCTGTCGCCGGAGCATCCGGTGATTCGCGGGACGGCCCAGAACCCGGACGTGTTCTTCCAGTCCCGCGAGCGGGCCAATCTCTACTACGACGCCTTCCCCGGCCTCGTGCAGGACGCGATGGACCGTTTTGCCGGGCTGACTGGCCGGCGCTACAGCCTGTGCGACTACGTCGGCGCACCCGACGCGGAGCGGGTGGTGGTGGTGATGGGCTCGGCAGCGGAGACCGCCGAGGAGACCGTCGAACACCTGCTGGCCCGCGGCGAGAAGGTCGGTTTGCTCAAGCTGCGCCTGTACCGGCCGTTTCCTGCTGCGGCGTTGCTGGCGGCCCTGCCGGCCAGCGTGCGGGCGATCGCGGTGCTGGATCGTTGCAAGGAACCCGGCGCCGATGGCGAACCCTTGTTCAAGGATGTGATGACTGCTTGCGCGGAGGCCGCGGCCGACGGCCTGCGCCCGATGCCGCGGGTGATCGGCGGCCGCTACGGTCTGGCCAGCAAGGAGTTCACGCCGGGCATGGCCAAGGCGGTGTTCGACGAGCTGGCCGCGACCGCGCCGAAGCGTCGCTTCACCGTCGGTATTGTGGATGACGTCACGCAGCTGTCGCTGCCGTGGGATGGGGACTTCCGCACCGATGCGTCCCGCCGCCTGCAGCATGCGGTGTTCTGGGGCCTGGGGGCGGATGGCACGGTGTCGGCCAACAAGAATTCGATCAAGATCGTCGGCGAGGCCACCGGGCTGCAGGCCCAGGGCTATTTCGTCTACGACTCGAAGAAGTCCGGCGCAGTGACCGTGTCCCACCTGCGCTTCGGGCCGGCCGCGATCCGCTCCAGCTACCTGGTGGAGGCGGGCATGGCAGGCTTCGTAGCCTGTCACCAGACGGTTTTCGTGGAGCGCTACGACCTGCTCGCCCATGCGGCGCCGGGCGGCGTCTTCCTGCTCAACACGCCGCAGCCGGCGGATACGGTGTGGGCCAGTCTGCCGGCGGCGATGCGCGCCGGCATCCTCGCCCGCGGCCTGCGCCTGTGGGTCATCGACGCCTACCGGGTGGCCCAGGAGGCCGGCATGGGGCGGCGCATCAACACCATCATGCAGACCTGCTTCTTCGCCATTGCCGGCATCCTGCCGCGGGAGGACGCCATCGCGGCGATCAAGAAGGCGGTGGACAAGACTTATGGCCGCAAGAGCCGGCGCCTGGCCGATCTCAACCACAAGGCCATCGACGTGACCCTCGCCAACCTGCACGAGGTGCCCTTCGCAGGTTTGACGGGCGATGGCGACACGAGCCAGCCGGTGGCTGCCGACGCGTTGCCCGACTTCGTGCGTGACATCACGCTGCCGATCTACCGTGGCGAGGGCAACGGCCTGCCGGTGTCGGCGATGCCGGCGGACGGCACCTTCCCGAGCGGCACGGCGCAGTTCGAGAAGCGCAACATCGCGCTGGAAATCCCGGTATGGGAGCCGGATCTGTGTACCCAGTGCGGCAAGTGCGTGTTCGTCTGTCCCCACGCCGCGATCCGTGCTCGGGCCTTTCCGGCCGAGGCCGCCGTGGATGCGCCGTCGGCGTTCAAGCACGTGCCGGCCAAGAGCAAGGACTTTCCGGCCGGCACCCACATCAGCTACCAGGTGGCGCCGGAGGACTGCACGGGCTGCGGCGACTGCGTCGAAGCCTGCCCGATCCACGACAAGTCCAACGTCAGCCGGCTGGCGGTGAACATGGCACCGCAGGCGCCGCTACGCGAGCAGGAGCGGGCCAACTTCGACTTCTTCCTGAAGCTGCCGGAGTTCGACCGCAGCCAGCTCAAGCAGGCCACCATCCCCGGCGCGATGTTGCTCGATCCGCTGTTCGAGTTCTCCGGGGCCTGTGCGGGTTGCGGCGAAACGCCCTATATCCGCCTCGCCACCCAGCTGTTCGGGGACCGCATGCTGGTGGCCAATGCCACCGGCTGCTCGTCGATCTACGGCGCCAACCTGCCAACCACGCCCTACACGGTGAATGGCGCCGGGCGCGGGCCGGCCTGGTCCAATTCTCTGTTCGAGGACAACGCCGAGTTCGGCCTCGGCATGCGGCTGGCGTCGGACCAGCTGATGGGCTACGCGCAGAGCCTGGTGAAAGAACTGGCGTCCGTCATCGGCGGCGATCTGGCGGAGGCCCTCGTTTGTGCCGACCAGCGCCAGGAGCTCGGCCTGCGCGCCCAACGGGAGCGGGTTGCCGAGCTGCGCCGCGTGCTGGCAGGCTGCGCCCATCCCCGTGCGAAGGAGTTGGATTCCCTCGCTGAATGGCTGATCCGCCGCTCGGTGTGGATCATCGGCGGTGACGGCTGGGCCTACGACATCGGCTACGGTGGCTTGGACCACGTGCTGGCGCTGAGTTACGACGTGAATGTGCTGGTCCTCGACACCGAGGTTTATTCCAATACCGGCGGCCAGACCTCCAAGGCGACGCCGGTCGGTGCGGTGGCCAAGTTCTCGGCTGGTGGCAAGCCGACCGCCAAGAAGGACCTGGCCCGGCTGGCCTCGGACTACGGGCACGTGTACGTGGCGACGGTGGCCTACGGCGCGAAGGACGTGCATACCCTGCGGGCCTTCCACGAGGCCGAGTCCTATGCCGGCCCGTCGCTGATCGTCGCCTACAGCCCGTGCATCGCCCACGGCGTGGACATGCTCTACAACCAGCACCAGCAGGACATGGCGGTGAAGTCCGGCCACTGGCCGCTGTTCCGCTACGACCCGCGGCTGGAGGAGGCCGGTGCCAACCCCTTCAAGCTCGACTCGGCGCCGCCGAGCCAGCCGATCAAGACCTTCATGGACAGTGAAACCCGCTTCGCGATGCTGGCCCGCAGCCATCCGGAAGCGGCCGAGCGCCTGCTCGCCGAAGCCCAGAGGGAAGCCGACCGGCGCTTCAAGGCCTACCAGGAACTGGCCCAGGGCCATGCGGAGCCCCCCAAGGCGGGGGCCTGAGGACGGAGATTTGCGATGATCGATCTGACTACCGAATACCTCGGCCTCAAGCTGAAGAATCCATTGGTGCCGTCCGCGTCGCCGCTGTCCAAGCAGCTCGATTCCCTGCTGCGACTGGAAGACGCGGGGGCAGCGGCAGTGGTGCTGCATTCCCTCTACGAGGAAGAAATCCTCGCCGAGGACGCGATGACTGACCGCTTTCTGCTGCACGCGGATTTCCACGACGGCGAGTCGTCAGGCTTCCTGCCCGACCATGGCCAATTCCAGGGCGCTCTGGAGCGTTACCTGGAGCATCTGCGGCTGGTCAAGCAGCGTCTGTCCATTCCGGTGGTCGCCAGTCTCAATGGGGTGACGCCATCCGGCTGGGTGGATCTGGGCTTGGCCTTGCAGGAGGCCGGCGCCGATGCACTGGAACTCAACGTCTATCACGTGGCGGCCGATCCTGCCGAGAGTGGCGATTCCGTCGAGGCCCGCTACGTGGCCCTGCTGGCGGAACTGCGCAGCGTGGTGAGGATTCCGGTGGTGATGAAGCTGTCGCCCTTCTTCTCGTCGCTGCCCCATTTCGTGCGGCGGCTGGAGTTGGTTGGGGCGAGCGGGGTGGCGCTGTTCAACCGCTTCTTCCAGCCGGACATCGATCTGGACAGCCTGCGCATGGTGGATCAACTGCACCTGTCCAACCGTGAGGAGGCGCTGCTGCGCATCCGCTGGATCGCCATTCTGCGGGCCCAGACGCAAATGACGCTGGCGGCCACCGGCGGCGTGCACAGCGCAGACGAAGCCCTCAAGCTGCTGCTGGCTGGCGCCGACGTGGTGCATCTGGCCTCCTGCCTGCTGAACCACGGCCCCGAGCGCTTGCGCCTGATCCTGCAGGATATCGAGGCCTGGATGGTTGAGCGGGAATACCACTCGATCGCGCAGCTGAAAGGCAGCATGTGCCAGTCCAACCTGCGCGACCCGGACGCGGTCGCCCGGCGCAGCTACATCAAGGTGCTCGACAGCTTCACGCCGCGCAGTGGCGTGTGGCGCTGAGGGGCGCTACGATCGCGGCTTTCATGCCGAGGTCGTATGTCTGATCGAGAGCGTTTCGTCGAATTGGTGCGGGACTTGCCGCTGGTTTCCGTCGACCTGGTGCTGGTCCGTGACGGCGGTGAAGTGCTGCTGGGTTGGCGCACCAACCGGCCGGCGCAGCACACCTGGTTCGTGCCGGGCGGGCGCATCCTCAAGGACGAGCGGCGCGCCGACGCGCTGGCCCGGGTAGCGGCGCGGGAACTGGGCATCGTCGACATCCACGCGTTGCAGCCCGCTTTCCTCGGACCCTTCGAGCACTTCTACCCGGACTGTTTTGCCGGCGACATTGGTGTGAGCACCCATTACGTGGTGCTCGCCCATCGCATCGACGTACCCGCCGGCTTCGAGATCTCGGGCAAGGACGAGCAGCACGCCGAGTTGCGCTGGTGGCCGATCGACACGGCACTGGCCAGTCCGGACGTGCATCGCTTCACGCGGGATTACCTGCCTTTGCTGAGCTAAACGTTTCCTCCGCCGAACTGGCGGCGTTAATTCAGGGAAATTTTTCCTGTGGGGGCGAATTAATGTCCCCCCGGGGGTTGTACAACGCGGGGTGGGGGTAAGAATTGGCCCCCCCCAGGTTTATAGGCCGTAATGTGG
>NZ_JAYSDK010000037.1:0-2444 GCF_041914405.1 Zoogloea sp. | reverse complement strand
CTATTTGGGGTTTTTATTTTTTTTATTTTTTTCTTTTGGGTGTTATTTTTTTCCCCGGGGTTGGTTAAACCCCGGGTTTTGGTCTTTTTTTTCCCCCCCCCACAGTTTGATAGCCCTTACTGTGTTTACAGCCCAAGCCCAAGCCCAAGCCCAAGCCCAAGCCCAAGCCCAAGCCCAATTCCCATCCCGTCGCAGGTAAAAAAAAGCGGCCCGAGGGCCGCCAAAACAACGCTGCAACAGGGATCGGAACGTTGGGCGTTTTACTTCTTGCGGGCAGGCGGCACGTCGGTGCAGCTGCCGTGGGCGACTTCAGCGGCCATGCCGACGGTTTCGCCAAGGGTAGGGTGCGGGTGGATGGTCTTGCCGATGTCGACCGCGTCGGCGCCCATCTCGATGGCCAGGCACACCTCGCCGATCATGTCGCCGGCCGAGGGGCCGACGATGGTGCCGCCGATGACGCGGTGCGTTTCGGCATCGAAGATCAGCTTGGTGAAGCCGTAGTCGGCACCGTTGGCGATCGCGCGGCCGCTGGCGGCCCACGGGAACTTGGCCGTCTCGACCTTCTTGCCCTCGGCCTTGGCCTGCGCCTCGGTGTAGCCGACCCAGGCCACTTCCGGATGGGTGTAGGCCACGCCCGGGATCACGGTGGCGTCGAAGGCGGCCTTGTGGCCGGCTGCGACTTCTGCCGCCACGTGGGCTTCATGCACTGCCTTGTGGGCGAGCATGGGCTGGCCGACGACGTCGCCGATGGCGAAGATGTTCGGCACGTTGGTACGCATCTGCGCATCCACCGGGATGAAGCCGCGATCGGTGACGATCACGCCGGCCTTCTCGGCGCCGATCTTCTTGCCGTTGGGCGCGCGACCGGCGGACTGCAGGATCATGTCGTACTTGACCGGCTCCGGAGATACGCCTTCGCCCTCGAACGTCACGTAGAGGCCGTCTTCCTTGGCATCCACGGCGACCGTCTTGGTCTTCAGCATGATCTTGTCGAAGCGGCTGGCGTTCTGCTTCTCCCATACCTTGACGGCGTCGCGGTCCGGGCCTTGCATCAGGCCGTCCATCATTTCCACCACGTCGACGCGGGCGCCGAGGGTCGAATAGACGGTGGCCATTTCCAGACCGATGATGCCGCCGCCGATGACCAGCATCTTCTTCGGCACGAAGCGCAGTTCCAGCGCGCCGGTGGAGTCGACGATGCGCGGGTCGCGGGGGATGAAAGGCAGGTGCACCGCGGCGGAGCCGGCGGCGATGATGCACTGCTTGAACTTCACGACCTTCTTGGCGCCGGTCTTGTCCTGGGCGTCGCCGGTGGTTTCTTCGACTTCGATGTGGTTCGGGTCGAGGAAGCTGCCGTAGCCGCGGATGATGTCCACCTTGCGGCCCTTGGCCATGCCGGCCAGGCCGCCGGTGAGCTTGCCGACGACCTTGTCCTTGTGGGCGCGCAGGGCGTCCACATCGACGGAGGGCTTGGCGAAGCTGACGCCGGCGACGGAGGCGTGCTCGGCCTCCTCGATCACCGCCGCCACGTGGAGCAGGGCCTTGGACGGGATGCAGCCCACGTTCAGGCACACGCCGCCGAGGGTGGCGTAGCGCTCGATGATGGCGGTCTTGAGGCCCAGGTCGGCGGCGCGGAAGGCTGCCGAGTAGCCGCCGGGACCGGCGCCGAGGACGACCATGTCGTACTCGACATCGGCCGCGCCGGCGTGGCTGGCGGCTGCCGGCGCGGCCACCGCTGCCGCGGCGGGCGCAGCGGCCGGTGCCGGGGCCGGGGCTGCAGCGGCTGCAGGAGCCGGGCTGGCGCCAGCGCCGTCGGCTTCGACGACGATCAGCACCTTGCCTTCGCCGACCCGGTCACCCAGGGCGACGCGGACTTCCTTGATCACGCCAGCGGCGGAGGACGGCACGTCCATCGTGGCCTTGTCGGATTCGAGGGTGGCGATGGCGTCGTCCACCTTGATGGTGTCGCCGACCTTCACGAACAGCTCGATGACCGGGACGTCGGAGAAATCGCCGATGTCCGGAACCTTGACTTCTACGAGGCTCATGGCGATCTCCTTAGAGCATGACCCGACGGAAGTCGGCCAGCAGTTGGGCGAGGTACACGTTGAAACGGGTCGCCAGGGCGCCGTCGATCACGCGGTGGTCGGCGGTCAGGGACATCGGCAGGGTCAGGCGCGGCACGAACTGCTTGCCGTCCCACACCGGCTTCATCACCGACTTGTTGACACCCAGGATGGCCACTTCCGGCGCATTGACGATCGGCGCGAAGTAGGTGCCGCCGATGCCGCCAAGGCTGGAGATGGTGAAGCAGGCGCCGGACATGTCGGCCGGCTTGAGCTTGCCGTCACGGGCGAGCTTGGCCAGGGAGCCGGTTTCGGCGGCGATCTCGAACACGCTCTTCTTGTCGGCGTCCTTCACCACCGGCACGACCAGGCCGTTGG
>NZ_JAYSDK010000036.1:0-57236 GCF_041914405.1 Zoogloea sp. | reverse complement strand
CCACCGTGAAGGGCGATGTGCACGACATCGGCAAGAACATCGTCGGCGTGGTGCTCGGCTGCAACGGCTACGACATCGTCGACCTGGGCGTGATGGTGCCCTGCGACAAGATCCTCGCCGCGGCGAAGGAGCATGGCGCGCAGGCCATCGGCCTGTCCGGCCTGATCACCCCGTCGCTCGAAGAGATGAGCCACGTGGCCTCAGAGATGAAGCGCCAGGGCTTTGACGTGCCGCTGCTGATCGGTGGCGCCACCACCAGCCGCGCCCACACCGCGATCAAGATCGCGCCGCACTACGACCAGCCGGTGATCTACGTGCCGGACGCGTCTCGCGCCGTTGGTGTGGTGACCAGCCTGTTGTCCGAAGGGCAGAGCGCCAGCTACGCCGCCGAGGTGGCCGCCGACTACGAGAAGATCCGCGCCCAGCACGCCGGCAAGAAGGGCGTCGCGATGGTCACGCTGGCCGAGGCCCGCGCCAACGCCTTCCAGTGGAATGGCGATGCGGCCTACGTGCCGCCGAAGCCGGCCCAACTGGGCGTGCAGGCCTTCGACATCGATCTGTCCGAGCTGGTGGATTACATCGACTGGGGCCCGTTCTTCCAGACCTGGGACCTGGCCGGCAGCTACCCGAAGATCCTCCACGACGACATCGTCGGCGAGACCGCTCGCGAGCTGAAGTCCGACGCCGAGGTGATGCTGGCGCGCATGGTCGCCGAGCAGGACACCAACCCGTGGGTCAAGGCCCGCGCGGTGGTCGGCCTGTTCCCCGCCAACGCGGTGGGTGATGACATCGAGATTTACGCCGACGAGTCCCGCAACGAGGTGCTGATGAGCTGGCACGGCCTGCGTCAGCAGCACGAGCGCCCGGCCGGCAAGCCCAATTACTGCCTGGCCGACTTCGTGGCCGGCAAGGACAGCGGCGTGGCCGACTACGTGGGCGCCTTCGCGGTGACCGCCGGCCTCGGCATCGAAGGCCGCCTGGCCGCCTACGAGCGCACGCACGACGACTACCACGCGATCATGCTGAAGGCGCTGGCCGACCGTTTCGCCGAGGCTGCCGCCGAGTGGCTGCACGCCAAGGTGCGCAAGGAGCTGTGGGCCTACGCGCCGGCCGAAACCCTGAGCTGCGACGAGCTGATCAAGGAAGCATACCGCGGCATTCGCCCGGCACCGGGCTACCCGGCCTGCCCGGACCACACCGTAAAGGGCGACCTGTTCAAGCTGCTCGACGCGCCGGCCAACACCGGCATGGGCCTCACCGAGAGCTTTGCGATGACGCCTGCTGCGGCGGTCAGTGGCTTCTACTTCGCCCACCCGGACAGCCATTACTTCGCGGTCAGCAAGATCGGCCAGGACCAGTTGGCGGACTGGGCGGCGCGCACCGGCATGACGGTGGACGAAGCCCGCAAGTGGCTGGCGCCGCTGCTGTAATACGCCGACCGCGCAAAACGGTCTAGATTGGAGGGCGGCTGTGGCCGCCCTCCGCGTTTTTCAGGGCGCCCGATGCAGGCGCCCGCTTTCGCCATGAAGATAGAACTCCTCCTCACCGCCATCGAGATTGCCGCGACCATCGCCTTTGCACTGTCGGGCCTCATTGAGGCCACGCGCAAGCGCATGGACGTCATCGGGGTGTTCTCGGTGACTTTTGTCAGCGCTTTCGGCGGCGGCACTTTGCGCGACGTGCTGCTCGACCGTCGCCCGCTGTTCTGGGTGCAGCATCAGGAATACGTATGGCTGGTGCTGGGGATGACGCTGATTACGCCCGTGCTGTTGCGTGCGCGCCGGCTGCAGCTGACCGACACGCTGATGGAGGCCGCTGATGCCTGTGGGTTGGGCCTGTTCGCCATTTCCGGCGCATCGGTGGCATTGGCGGCCGGCATGCCGGGCATTGTTGCGGTGCTGATGGGGGCGATTACCGCGGTGTTCGGCGGTGTGCTGCGCGACGTGCTGTGCAACGAGATTCCGAAGGTCTTCCACGACCACCGGCCGTATACGCTGTGCGCCTTTATCGGCTGCGGCCTGTTCCTCGGCCTGCATGCGCTGGACGTGGCGCCGCAGCTGTCGACGCTGACCAGCATCTGCACCATCACCGGCCTGCGTCTGCTGGCTGTCGGCCGGGGCTGGCGCATCCCCGCCTGGCCACCCGAAAAGGGGCTCTGAGGGCGTCTGCTCTGGGGGGGCTACTGTAGGGGCGAATGAATTCGCCCCTACAGGGGGAAAGGCAGGGGGACGGAAGCGGGCGCTTGGCCTGGGCTGGCCCAGGGCTCAGCGCCCGAAGGTCGCCTTCACCACTTCGAGCAGTGCGTCCGCCACGTCCTCGTCGTCGGTGAGGCTCTCCACCAGCGCCGAGCGGCAGGCCTCCACCGGGTCGAGGCCGACCTTGACGAGCTTGGCGGCGTAGACCAGCAGGCGCGTCGACACGACTTCTTCCAGGTCCACGTCCTTCAGGCTGCGCAGGCGTTGGGCGATGGAGACGAGCTGGCGGGCCAGCAGCGGGTCGCAGGCGGTTTCGCCGACAAGGATGGTTTCTTCGCGGCTGGCCGCGGGGAAGTCGAAGCGCAGGCTGACGAAGCGCTGGCGGGTGGAAGGCTTGAGACCCTTGAGGAAGTTCTGGTAGCCCGGGTTGTAGGACATCACCAGCATGAAGCGGTCCGGTGCGTGGAGGACTTCGCCGGTACGCTCGATAGGCAGCGTGCGGCGGTCATCGGCCAGCGGGTGGATCACTACCGTGGTGTCGCGGCGGGCTTCCACCACTTCGTCCAGGTAGCAGATGCCGCCTTCACGCACTGCACGGGTCAGCGGTCCGTCGCACCACACCGTCTGCCCGTCGCCGAGCAGGTGGCGGCCGACCAGGTCGGCGGCGGTGAGATCGTCGTGGCAGGCCACGGTGTATAGCGGCAGGCCCAGACGGGCGGCCATGTGGGCGACGAAGCGGGTCTTGCCGACGCCGGTGGGGCCCTTGATGAGCAGCGGCAGGCGGTTCTTCCAGGCTTGCTCGAAGACCGTGATCTCGTTGCCGGCGGCTTCGTAGAAGGGGATTTCGGTAGGCAGCGGTGCGTTCATTTGAGGGCAACCCAGTAGGCGATGGCGATCAGCGCCGAAACGAGCAGCAGCCAGCCGAGCAGCAGGCCGCGCCAGAAGAATTTGACTCCCCGCAGGCCCATGAAGTCGAGCACTACGAGGCGGCCCTTGACGAAGCAGATGACCAGCAGGGCGGCCATCGCCAAGGGGCCGGCGAGCCCGAAGCGGGCGCCGAACTCGCCGATGCCGAGCGTGGCCAGCGTGGCGAGCATCAGCACGACCCAGACGGTGTTGAGGTGACGGGTGTTCATCGCATCACATAAACGAGGGGGAAGAGGACGATCCACACGAGGTCCACCATGTGCCAGTAGGCCGCACCGCTCTCGATGCCGTTCATGTCGGCCGGGCCATAGGCACCCTGGCGGGTCTTCACCCACAGGGCGACGAGGATCACCAGGCCGAGGATCACGTGCATGAAGTGGAAGAAGGTCAGCGACAGGTAGAACATGTAGAAGGTGTTGGTGGACAGGTTGATGCCGGCGCCGAGCTTGTCGGCGTATTCAAACCCCTTCACCACCAGGAAGCCGCCGCCGCAGGCGATGCCGGCCAGCAGCCAGCGCGCGCCGGTTGCCGAGCGGCTGCGGCCGACCGCCTCGACGGCGCGAGCCACGCACCAGCTGGCGGTGATCAGCAGCACGGTGTTAATGGCCCCGGCCTCGCGGTTCAGCGTTTTCTGCATCTCGTTGAACAGCTCGACGTTGTGCGCTCGGCCGAAAGCGTAGGCAGCGAAGAACACGCCGAAGGCGAGCAGCTCGGCGAGGATGAAGAACCAGATCGCCAGATCCCCCGGCGGCGCGGCGGCCGGGGTGGCGCGGGAAGTGTCGGGGGCGATGTCCATGCCGGCAGTTTGGCCACCTGGGGTCACCAAAACCTTGATCTGTCCCAAGTTCCGCGAGGACTTGTTAAGGCATGTGTAATGGGACCAATTTCCTGCGTGGACTGCGCTACTATTACTTTCGATATAAAAAATCGGAAGTGAGCACGATGCGGATTCTGCTGGTAGACGATTCCCGTGCGGTGGCGGCCGTGATGGCGGCCCGCTTGACCCTGCTCGGCCATGAGGTGACGCAGGCCGAGAACGGCCAGTTGGGCGTCGACAGCTTCTGCTGCTGTCCGCCCGATCTTGTGCTGATGGATGTGGAAATGCCGGTGATGAACGGCTTCGTGGCCGCCGAGCGGATCCGGGCCTTCGAGGCAAGACAGGACTGGGCATGGACGCCGATCATCTTCCTGACTGCTTCCGATACACCCGAGAATCTGGTCACTGCCATCGAAGCCGGCGGTGATGATTTCATCGCCAAGACGGTGCCCGAGACCGTGCTGCAGGCCAAGATGAACGCGATGGCGCGCATCGCCGGCCTGCGCAAGCAGCTCTTTGAGGCCAACCACAAGCTCGAGGCGCTGGCCCACCAGGACGGTCTGACCGGTATCTACAACCGCCGCTACATGGACTTGCGCCTTGACCACCAGTGGAGCGAGGCCCAGCTGTGTGGCGCGCCGTTTGGCCTGTTGCTGATCGATGTGGACAATTTCAAGCGCTACAACGACCACTATGGCCACCAGGCTGGTGATGACTGTCTGCGGGCAATTGCTGCCGCGATGGCCGGAGTGGTGGCGCGCGCCGTCGCGAAGGGCGTGAGCCGTGATGCCTTCGTTGCCCGCTACGGTGGCGAGGAGTTCGCGGTGCTGATGCCGCGTTGCACGGAAGTGGATTACCTGACCGTCGCCGAGCAGCTCCTTGCTGCGGTCCGGAAGCTGGAGATTCTCCATGCCCACAATGCGGATTGGGGCATCGTGACCCTGTCCGTGGGCGGCGCGTATGTCGCTCGGGCGGAGGGCCGCCTGGCCTTGCTGTTCCGCAACGCCGACGCAAACCTCTACCAGGCCAAGCGGAATGGGCGTAACCGGGCTGAGGCCTGCTCCGTTGTTGCCGAAGCGGCCATGGTGGCAGGAGGCTAGGGCCTGCCCGAGTCCCGGCCTGGGCGCTCAGCCGACCACGAAGGCCGGCACGTCCACCCTGACGGCCCGTCGGTCGAGGGCCACCCCGACACAGGCTGCAAAACGCCTCGCCCATTCCCCCCCGTGGGCAAAGCGGGCCTCACCACAGTATTTGGCGATGTTGAGGATCACGTCGAGGATCAGCACCTTGCCCATCGGATTGCTGGGCGTGCATTCGAGAGCTTCGAACTCCCCGAGTAGCCAGGCCCGCGCGGCTTCGCCGCTCAGCCCGGCGATTTCGTCGGCGTGCACGGTGAATTCATATTCCCGGTCGGCCCGCAACACGACGATGACCTGGTGCATGCTGCCTCCTGTTGTTCTTCTGTCCTGCATGAGTGCATTTTTCGGCGCTGCATCAACGGAAGCAAGTAACCGATTGTTATCATTCCCGGTCCGTTCCAAGCCGTGCCTCCCATGACCGAATCCCCCTGGCGTGCCCTTGCCAACCGCCGCATGCTGATCTGCGTGCTGACCGGTTTTTCGTCCGGGCTGCCGCTGTACCTGCTGCTCAATCTCATCCCCGCCTGGCTGAAGACCGAGGGGCTGTCGCTGAAGGCCATCGGCGCCTTTGCGCTGATCCAGTTTCCCTACACCTGGAAGTTCATCTGGTCGCCTTTTCTCGACCGCTACGCCCTGCCGCTGCTCGGCCGCCGCCGTGGCTGGATGGGGGCGACGCAAGTGCTGCTGCTGGCCGCAATCGCCTGGCTGGGAAGCGTGTCGCCGACGGCGGATCTCGGCCTGGTAATCGGGCTGACGGCACTGATAGCCTTCCTGTCGGCGACCCAGGACATCGTGCTCGACGCCTACCGGCGCGAGCTGCTGCCGGAGATCGAGCTGGGTATTGGTAACGCGATCCACGTCAATGCCTACAAATTGGCCGGACTGGTGCCGGGTTCGTTGTCGCTGGTGCTCGCCGATCACTTGCCGTGGGCCCAGGTCTTCCTGGTGACGGCGCTGTTCATGGCGCCGGGCCTGGTGATGACGCTGCTGGTGAAGGAGCCTGCGACGGCTACCGGAGCGCCACGCACGTTGCGTGACGCGGTGGTGGAGCCGTTCCGGGAGTTCTTCGGCCGCCACGGGGTACGTTCCGCATTGGTGGTGCTGGCCTTCATCTTCCTCTACAAGCTTGGCGACTCCCTGTGTACCGCGCTGGCGACGCCCTTCTATCTGGACATGGGCTTCTCGAAGACCGAGATCGGTCTGGTGGCGAAGAACGCCGGCCTGTGGCCGAGTGTGATCGGCGGCCTGCTGGGCGGGCTGTGGATGGTCAAGCTGGGCATCAACCGCGCGCTGTGGGTCTTTGGCTTCGTGCAGTGGGTAGCGATCTACGGCTTCGCGTGGCTGGCCTGGCTCGGTCCGGCGGAAGCCGATGCTGGCCGCCTGGGTGTGCTGGCGGTGGTCATCGGGCTGGAGGCGCTGGCGGTCGGGCTCGGCACGACGGCCTTTGTCGCCTACATGGCGCGCACCACCCATCCGGCCTATACGGCGACCCAGCTGGCCTTGTTCACCAGCTTGATGGCGGTGCCGCGGACCTTCATCAACGCCTCAGCGGGCTGGCTGGTGGAGAGCCTGGGCTGGTTTGATTTCTTCATGCTGTGCGGCGTGTTGGCGGTGCCTGGCATGCTGCTGTTGTTCAAGGTCGCACCGTGGCGCGAAGCGCAGGTCGCGACCGCCTGACCCTTTTTTCGATATGACGCCTCTCGAATCTGCTGCCCGCACCCTGTGCGACACCCTCGACCCGATGCGCTTTGCGGCGCCCGTGTCCCACGTCTATAACCCGCTCAGCTACGCGTGGGCGCCCAACGCGATGTACCTGCAACGCTTCGGCCAGGGCCGCAAGAAAGTTGTCTTCGTTGGCATGAACCCGGGCCCCTTCGGCATGGTGCAGACCGGGGTGCCCTTCGGCGAGATTGCCGCGGTGCGCGACTGGATGGGGATCGAGGCGGAGGTCGTGAAGCCGGCCGAAGAGAACCCCAAGCGCCCCATCGAGGGCTTCGGCTGTGCCCGCTCTGAGGTCAGCGGGCGGCGTCTGTGGGGCTTGTTCGCCGAACGCTTCGGCTCTGCAGAAGCCTTCTTTGCCGAGCATTTCGTCGCCAACTACTGTCCGCTGGCCTTCTTCGACGGTGGGCGCAATGTCACGCCGGACAAGCTGCCGGCGGCCGAGCAGGGGCCGCTTCTGGCCGCCTGCGACGCGCATCTGCGCCAGGTAGTGGAGGCCCTGCAGCCTGACTGGGTGATCGGGGTCGGCGCGTGGGCCGAACAGCGCGCCCGCGAGGCGCTGGCTGGCTTGCCGTTGCAGTTCGGCCGTGTGCTGCATCCCAGCCCGGCCAGCCCGGCGGCCAACCGGGGCTGGAGCGAAGCAGCGACGAAACAGCTTGAGGCGCTGGGCGTCTGGTAAGACTTGGCCGCCGCAGTGTGGAGCGGCGTTGTGGTCATCCGGCTGGAGTAGGGCACTGACCGTGCCCGCGCCAGCCTGGACAGCTTACCGCCGGCGGCCGCTGTTGCCGCCGAGGATGGAGCCCAGCACGCCGCGCACGATTTCCCGCCCGATGGTCGAGCCGACGGTGCGCGCGACGCTGCGGGCGGCGGTTTCCGCCAGGCCTGGGTGACGGCCGCCGCGTGGTCCGGTGCTGCCGAACAGGATTTCGCTGAGGCCACCGAGCAGGCCGCCTCCGCTGCTTTCTTCCTGCGCCGGTGCCGGTGTGCCGCCGTTCGCCGCCGGGGCGCCGTTGCTGGCCGCCGTCGCACCGGTGAGTTTCTCGAAGGCCGACTCCCGGTCCACCATCTGTTCGTAGTGCCCGTAGATCACCGAGCTCTCGATGGCGGCTTTGCGTTCGGCCGGGGTCAGCGGGCCCAGGCGCGATTCGGGGGCGACGATGAAGCCGCGCTCGACGATGGCCGGACGGCCCTTCTCGTCGAGGAAGGAGATCAGCGCCTCGCCGACGCCCAGTTCCATGATGGCCGTTGCGGCGTCGAATTCCGGGTTGGCGCGCATCGTTTCGGCGGCAGTCTTGACGGCCTTCTGGTCCTTCGGCGTGAAGGCCCGCAGCGCGTGCTGGACCCGGTTGCCGAGCTGGCCGAGGACGGACTCGGGCACGTCGAGGGGGTTCTGGGTGACGAAATAGACGCCGACACCCTTCGAGCGGATCAGGCGTACCACCTGTTCGATCTTCTCCAGCAGCGCCTTGGGCGCCTCGTTGAAGAGCAGGTGGGCCTCGTCGAAGAAGAACACCAGCTTGGGTTTGTCCACGTCGCCCACTTCCGGCAGTTGCTCGAACAGCTCGGCGAGCAGCCACAACAGGAAGGTGGAGTACAACTTGGGCGAGTTGTAGAGCTTGTCGGCAGCGAGGATGTTGATCACACCGCGGCCGTTGGCGTCGGTCTGGATCAGGTCGGCGATGTCGAGCATCGGCTCGCCGAAGAACTTGTCACCGCCCTGGGTCTCGATCGTCAGCAGGCCGCGCTGGATCGCGCCGATGGAGGCCGCCGAGATGTTGCCGTACTGGGTGGTGAAGTCCTTGGCGTTGTCGCCCACATACTGGATGGTGGCGCGTAGGTCCTTCAGGTCGATGATCAGCAGACCCTGGTCGTCGGCGATCTTGAAGACTAGCTGGAGCACGCCGGTCTGCGTTTCGTTGAGGTTGAGCAGGCGGGCCAGCAGCACCGGGCCCATGTCGGAGATGGTGGCGCGTACCGGGTGGCCGGCTTCGCCGAAGACGTCCCAGAACACGGCGGTGTTGGCACTCGGTGCGAATTCGTCGATGCCGATGGCGGCCAGGCGCTCTCTCAGCTTGGGGGAGTCGACGCCGGCGGCGCCAATGCCAGACAGGTCGCCCTTCACATCGGCCATGAAGACCGGCACGCCGATGCGGGCGAAGGACTCGGCCATCTTCTGCAGCGTGACCGTCTTGCCGGTGCCGGTGGCGCCGGTGATCAGGCCGTGGCGATTGGCGAGCTGGGGCAGCAGGTGGATTTCCTTGTCCTTGGTCTTGGCGATGAGCAGCGGTTCGGTCATGGAGGTGCTCCAGGCTAACGGATGAAGCCGTGAGGGTAGCGGGATTGATCGCTGCCGGCCAGCCGGGCGCGATAGTTGGCTGTTTATATTTTTGTCATTGTGCTTTGCAGCATTGGGGACTAAGTTAAACGGATTCCATCTGTCATCGCGAGGATTTGTCCATGTCTGCTGTTTCCCTGTCGTTTCCGTTGGGTGCCTTGAGCCTGGCTGCTCTGCTGGTTGTCGGGCCCGCAGCTGTGCAGGCTGCAGACCTGCCCGAATTGAACATTGATCTCAAGCAGACCACGGTCTCCGGGATCTCGTCCGGGGCGTTCATGGCGGTGCAGATGGGCGTTGCCCATTCCGCTGCAGTGAAGGGCGTGGCAGCGACTGCCGGTGGTCCGTATTTCTGCGCCCTTCAGGATGCGTTGGGCGGGGCAGGGGTGAGCCGGGCGATCCGGCGCTGCATGCAGGGCGACCCGGACTACGGCGTGATGCCGATTACCGCCGACGCCTTGGCACAGATGCAGGCGGCGGCGCGTGCTTGGTCGGTGCGAGGGCTGATCGATCCGGTGCAAGGCTTGGCAGCGCAGAGCGTGTGGCTGTTTCACGGCTACAACGACGGCATCGTCAAGAAGCCGGCCAATGATGCATTGCGTGATTGGTACGATGGTTTCACACCGGCCAGCCAGGTTTTCTACAAGGATGATCTCAACGCGGGCCATGCGCAGATTTCCGCCGCCTGTGCAGACGCGACCATCGGAAGCTGCAATTCGTGCGCGCAGACCGGTGGCAAGTTCATCAACGCCTGCGCCGACAAGCCGGCTGCGGGTGGGCTCTACGATGCCGCCGGTGCGGCGCTGCAGCTCTTCTATGGCCCGCTGCAGCGTACGGTGACGGCCCAGTTGGGCAGCCGTCTCGATCCCTTCGAGCAGAAGCCTTTCACAAAGGATCGCCAAGGAGAACTGGTGATGCCGATCCGTCTGGCGATGGGCGATACCGGTTATGTCTATGTGCCGCAGGCCTGCAAGGCCGGCGAGTCCTGTCGCCTGCACATCGCCTTCCATGGCTGCATGCAGGACGCGGGGTCGATCGGTACGCAGTTCGCGACCGGGGCCGGCTTCAACGAATGGGCGGACAAGAACCGCATCGTCGTGTTGTATCCCCAGGCCCGTTCGACGGTAGGGGCGCCGATGGCGCCGGTCAATCCGATGGGCTGCTGGGATTGGTGGGGTTACAACGATTTCCTGTACGACAGCAGCGCCGGCCGCTATGCCCAGAAGGGGGGGGCGCAGATCGCCGCTGTGTGGCGGATGGCCGAGAAGCTGGCTGCCCGCGCGTTGCCGGGGAACGCAGTGCCCACCGCTGTCAGTGCGCCGGCGCTGCAGGTGGTGGATCGCAGTGCCAGCCAGGTAGCGTTGGTGTGGACGCCGGTGCAGGACGCTACGGCCTACCGTATGGCCCGGGCGGCAGAGGGGGCGGCAGAGTCCGAGGTCGTGACACTCCCTGCGTCCCGCACGAGTTTTGTGGATGGTAGCCTGAGTCCGGACAGTGCTTATCGCTACCGGGTCAGTGCGCTATTCGGCAGCGGCGAGCCGGCGTCGTCCGGTGTCGTCGAGGTGCGTACCGCGACGCCTGCGCCGGCCTGTGATCCGTACTTCTCGCTGGCCAAGAACACGGCGGTGACCAAATCCAAGTGTCCGACCACGCAGACTTGCCCTTGATCGATCGCGTGCGCATGGGCAGCTGGTCTGCCCGTGCGCTATACTTTAAAGCTTTCGATTTATAGGTTTAGCGCATCATGGCGGGTCATTCCAAGTGGGCCAATATCCAGCATCGCAAGGGCCGGCAGGACGAAAAGCGCGGTCGCGTCTTCTCGCGGCTGGCTAAGGAAATCACCGTCGCGGCCCGCATGGGCGGAGGCGATGCCAGTTTTAACCCGCGCCTGCGTCTGGCCGTGGACAAGGCCAAGGCGGTGAACATGCCCGCCGACAACATCGACCGGGCGGTCAAGAAGGGCACCGGCGAGCTGGAGGGCGTCACCTACGAGGAAGCCCGCTACGAAGGCTACGGCATCGGCGGTGCCGCGGTGATGGTCGATTGCCTGACCGACAACAAGACCCGCACCGTGGCCGACGTACGCCATGCCTTCAACAAGTACGGCGGCAACATGGGCACCGACGGCTGCGTGTCCTTCCAGTTCAAGCACTGTGGTCAGCTGCTGTTCGCACCGGGCACTTCGGAAGACGCGCTGATGGAAGCTGCGCTGGAGGCCGGTGCTGATGATGTGGCCACCAACGATGACGGCTCCATCGAGGTGCTGACTGATCCGTACCAGTTCGGCGAGGTCAAGGAAGCCCTCGAGAAAGCTGGCTTCGCTGCTGAGTTTGGCGAAGTCACGATGAAGCCCCTCAACGAGACCGAGCTGGCTGGCGACGACGCCGTGCGCATGCAGAAGCTGCTCGACGCGCTGGAATCCCTCGACGACGTGCAGGCCGTGTATACCTCGGCGGCGATGGACGAAGAGTAAGAGGCTCCTGCTCCTTGTGAAGGCTGCGACTCCTCGCGGAATCGCTGCCCATAAAAAAACCGGCAGCGCCCAAGGGCGCTGCCGGTTTTTTTCATGCCTTTTTCGGGCTTGATCTTCAGGCGGTCTTGCGGCGCGTCCTGATCAGTGCTGCGGCCGACACGCCAAGCAGGGCCAGCGTGCTGGGTTCCGGCACCTGGGTGGTGGTCGTTTGTACGGTCGCGGCCGGATCGCGAACCCACAGGCTGATGTGCGACAGGCCGGCCGGATTCTTGAGGCCGTCCTTGCCACCGGCGCGCAGTGTGCCGCTCACGTCATAGGTGCCAAACCAGTTCATGACCGGATCGTCCACGTCCGGCGGGGGCATGTGGAACAGATCGGGGGTGAAGTCGTAAACCGAGAAGGAGTCGCCGGCCTTGAACACCAGCGCGAACTGGTCGAAGTAGTTGCGGCCGAGGATGGTGCTGGTGCGTTGGGCCACGGTAGCATCGGGCGTGAAGGCCCAGGTCCCTTTGCCGGCCGTGCTGATCGTGGCGGTAAAGAAGGAGGAAGTGACGATGTCGCTGTGGCCACCGATGGTGTTGGGAACGAAGGCCCAGGGGCCGTCCTTGCTGAGCTCTTGGTATTTACCGAGCATGATCCAGCCCGGGTCGGTGGCCTTACCGTCTTTGTCCAGGTCCTGCAGCGGGTACTGGGGCGTGATGAAGGCGCCGCCCGGGAAGAGCGTGCCGCCACCACTCCCGTTCTGGGTGCCGCCGTTCAGCAGGCCGTCGCCGGCGTAGCCGAGGTTGGTGGTGGGGTAGAAGGCGTCGTTGCCGGCAAATGCTCCAGCACAGTCGGCTGCGCCCTGGCTGCCGGAGTAGATGGTTTGCAGGGTGGCGCTGCTCGTCGTGTCTGAAAACATGCTGACGCTGGTGATCTTGACGTCGGCCGTATTGCAGGACCGCAGGGCGCTGGCTTGGGCGGAAACGCACAGGAGGCCGCCGGCGAGGACGAGCTTGCTTGCTGTGGAGAGAGTCTTGTTCATGACCGTGGAGGCCTTGAGCGGTCTTCGCGTCAGCGAGATTGTTGGTAAATGAGCTAATGCTGCATGGCAGAATGACTCCTTTATAACTTGGAGGACGACTTCTCAAGCGTGACGAAAGTCAGCCTTCCGCCCATTTCGAGCGGCTGCTGACACTTTGACAAAGATATTTCACGTTTGAGTGGGCACGCGGGTGCGCGGGCAGTGTTGATCCGGGTGTCCCGCGATAGAATTCGGCCCCTGTCCATTCGTTCTTTTGGCGATACCATGGCTGCTTACATCACCGAAAAAGTCCTGTCCGTTCATCACTGGAACGACACCCTGTTTTCCTTCACCACGACGCGTGATCGGGCGATCCGCTTCGAGAATGGTCAGTTCGTGATGATCGGCCTGGAAGTGGATGGCCGCCCGCTAACCCGTGCGTACTCGATCGCCAGCGCGAACTACGAGGAAACCCTCGAGTTCTTCAGCATCAAGGTGCCCAACGGCCCGCTGACCTCCCGCCTGCAGCACCTCCAGCCGGGCGATGATCTGCTGGTATCGCGCAAGCCCACGGGGACGCTGGTGTTGCATGATCTGTTGCCGGGCAAGCATCTGTACCTGTTCTCCACGGGTACCGGGCTGGCGCCGTTCATGAGCGTGATCCGCGACCTGGATGTGTATGACCGGTTCGAGAAGGTCATCCTGATCCACGGTGTCCGCACGGTCAGCGAAGTCGCCTATGAGCACTACATCACCCATGAGTTGCCGCATCACGAATTCCTCGGCGAGGCGGTGCGTGACAAGCTGATCTACTACCCGACGGTGACGCGCGAGCCCTTCCGCAACCAGGGGCGTCTCACCGACCTGATCGAGAGCGGCAAGTTGTTTGAAGACATCGGCCTGCCGCCGCTGGACCCGGCCGTCGATCGGGTCATGATCTGCGGTAGTGCCGCGATGCTGAAGGACTCCCGCGAACTGCTCGACAAGCGGGGTTTCAAGATGTCGAAGCGGATCGGCGAGCCTGGCGATTACGTGATCGAGCACGCCTTCGTGGAAAAGTAAGGGCGCTGCCCGCAGGGGCGTTCGTTCGCCGCAAAAGTAAAAAGCCCCTGTCGCTGTTCGATAGGGGCTTTTTCATGATCTGCCGCCGCAATTGCGTGGGGCAGATCTCAGGCTGTTCGGCCTAGCAGGGCTGCTCAGTAGCGGCGAGCCGGCGGCGGTGCCATGTTGCCGGTCTTGGGCGGCAGGTGGCGGAAGGTGATACGTCCCTTGCTCAGATCATAAGGGGACATTTCGAGGGTGACTTCGTCACCGGCGATGATACGGATGTGGTTCTTCTTCAGCTTGCCGCCAGCGTAGGCGATCAGGTTGTGCTCGTTGTCGAGGGTGACGCGATAACGCCCGTCGGGGAGAACTTCGGTAACCTTACCGTGCATTTCGATGAGTTCTTCTTTGGCCATGTACATGCTCCATGTGGTGGCCGTGCAGCATCCCGGTGTGGGGCGCGTCGGCCAGGGCCCGCCACCACCTTGGTGGGCCAGGTTCTGCCAGGGCCTGGAAGGGCGGTGGCGATTGAATGTCGGCGCGTTGATTGGCGGGCCGGCGGATAAGCTGCCTGCGCGTGGCGTCGCAGGCGAGGATGAGTGATGTGTTGCTGTCAGGCGCCCCGGCAACTCGCACGCAAGCCGGATCGGCAATTGACTGGCGGAGCCTGAAAGCCTTGGGCCACCTCTAAGGTGGCCCAAGTCATTGAAATTCTGGGCGGTCGTTGAGCGACTGGAGCGCTCGACCGATGGATTAAGTAAGTCCGTCGACCTGGGCAATGACTGGCAAAGGCAACTCACCGAAACCTCAAAACCTCTAAGTATGATAGTCCGGCAGGGGATCCATGGCAAGGCCTTCTAGCCGCAACGGATCTTTTGTATGAGAGATAAGTCGTTGTTATGTTTTGTTTTTCTGCGCTTATTCGGTGAGGTTGGAGCGGTTCTGCGCATAAAGAAAACCCGAGGGGCTGAAGCCGCTCGGGTTGAAATCCACACCAATGGAGGAGAGGGTGGAGGAGACAGATACAGGATAGAGCAATTTTGTTGTGCGGTGCAACATTTTTTGCGTCAGGGTTGTGGGCTTCAGAGCGTAGATCTACGCCGTACGTGCCCTGTCGCAACGTCGGTGTGTGTGTGGTGTGGATGGGTGTGCCTTCGGGGTTGGGCGGAGGGGCTGCAGCATGAGTGCCTGTAGGTGACGTTTTTTGGGTTACCGACAGCTTTCTGGCGCAGAAAAGCAGAAAGCCAACCCAGGAGGGTTGGCTTTCTGCATGTGTTCTGGTGGGTTGTGAGTGACTCGAACACTCGACCTACGGATTAAGAGTCCGCTGCTCTACCAACTGAGCTAACAACCCATTCTTACTTTGGAGCCGGCTGAATTCATGACCCCACCTTCACTGGTGGGGCGGGCGAGATTCGAACTCGCGACCAACGGATTAAAAGTTAACCAAACGGCTTGCTTTCAATCACTCCCCGTCGAAGAAGGCCTGCATTATCAAGACCTACGGTCGATCCGTCAACCCTGTTGATGAAATAGATCAACCAGACGTGCACCAGACGAACGTGCATGAACCGGAAAGAAACCGGAGGAGTGTTCAGCGGAAGACAGCTTCAGACCGCTTGATGTAATCCAGAAAGTCGATCCAGCCCACGCGGACACCGGGCAGGGCGCACACGGCGGGGATCTTGTACCTGAGGGGGTTCAAGGGCAGAGTTGGCTGCCACTCTTCATCCGTAACCAGTTCTTTTCCTAGGACGGAGGCTGTGGCGATGATAAGGATATCGTTTTCGCCAACACCAGCCCCGTACCTATCACCTTCGATGCCGATGAGACCTTTGATCCGTAGTGACTCCTGAAGGATCGCATTGCTGACATCATGCGTTTGCAGGTCTGCGTCCCGCAGCCACTGCCAGCAGTCTGGAGAATTGGTATGCACCTCCCCCAATGCAACGGAGGACATCATGATTGAGGCGTCGTTGATACGGGCTTCCATCCACTCCCAAAGGCCAGGAAACTGTTGGACTGGGTAGTTATCCCAAGCGTAGATGATCGATGACGCGTCAAACACCTGCATAGTGCCGTTCCAGCAGATGGATGTCCTTAACCTTTAGGTTATCCAGGTAGTTACACGCTTTAGCAAGGCTGATCCGCTTGCCGCTAAGAGCGCTCAGCACGGTACGAACGTACACATCACCGAAAACATGCTTCGGTTCCCGGTGGCGGTAGGCCCGATTGCCGCCGTCTTTGTCCTCTACGTGGAGGGCGTTCCTCCACTGACGATAGGCAGCGTAGAGATCACGGGACAGCCGGTGGCTATCCATCAAACGGCGTAGCAAGACTTCGCTGCTGACACCCCAGTTTTTTCGGTACTCAGCGAGCCAATCATCGTAAAGTGCGACATCATCTGGGCGTTCGCGGTCGGAGATGATGGGTAAGAAGTCATCTGGGACCAGCAGGTAGCCCGCAAAGGCATTGGCTTCCTGCTCCCTGCCTCCGCGCGCGTGCATGTCCTCATCGTCGTCAATGGAGCTACTGCGGTGAAGCAGGAGATGTCCAAGCTCGTGCATCAGGGTAAAAACCTGCTGTGCATCAGCAGCCTGCTTCTTGACGACGATGACCGGGCAATCTGGGTCATAGAGGGAGAAACCGAGGATTGGGCTTTCCTTCGCGATTTGCCATTTCCCGTTGTAGCCATTGCTCCGGAAGACCAGCAGGCCTTGAGCTTCGATCGCCCGGCGATAGTCGTTGAAGTCGTTACTGGCTCCCAGGCCAAGCCATGCCCGCGCGGTTGCCGCCGCTTGCTTCGGGGTTAACCCGTCCAGCCGCGGAGGGACAAAGTGCGGGTGGCTGCCGTCATCGATTTCCTCGCGAAGCGCCAGATACACGGTCCGCTGATGCTCGACGCGCTCGATCAGCGTCTTGATCCGGGCGGAAAGCTCAGGCTTCTGATTCGCCAATGTACGGAATTGAGGAGTGTGGATGGCAGCTTCGTTGACAGGGGTTTGCTCCAGGAAGAACAACACCCCCCGCCCGAAGTATTCGGCGACCTTCTTCAGCTGGTTGAACGTCAGACTGGGTTCGCCAGCCAACAGCTTTTCAAAGTTGGCCATCGCAATGTCCGTCGTAGAGGCGCACTCCTCCACGCTGACACCTCGATCGGCGCAGCACCATAAAAACCTGTCCGGATTGATCCCCGCAATGCGTTCCATGGCCGAATTATGCCATGCTAAAGAAAGCTCTTCTTGGGCAGGGGCCCACCGCCATTGAGAAAACGTGGTCAGCCAGGTATTCCCGTAGGGTGATTGAGCGGGCACGAACTAGGCGTTGCCTACAGTGACGAGATTGCGTGACCGGAACCGCTCCCCCCCCGCTCGCGGTGACACCGGGCTGGCGGGTGCCAGCCGGACATGAAAACGGCCAAGGGTGCAGGGCACCCTTGGCCTATCTACTGCATCAAGCGATACACAGTTCCGGCGGGACCAGGAGCTTGTCCAGCTCAGCCTCAGGAAAACGCGCCTGAAGCAGCGCAAACGCCGCCATCACCTCGCCAGAACGCGGCACGACACCCTCCTCGTAACGCAACGTCTTGCGGCTGGCATTCTTGACGTCATTGGCACTGGTTTGCAGCCCAATGCTGGTTAGCCACTCCGCCAGCTGGGGGCCAGAGATCGTTTTCTGCAAACCGACCTGCTCGCGGTTCCAGGCACGCAGAAACAGGCGACGAAGAAGACCGACAGAACCTTCGTCGGTCATATGAATGCCGACCCCGCTACGACCATCACGCCGTTTGGCGCGGCGCGCCAGGCCCAGCTGGTAGTACTGCTGCCAGTTGTCCCAGTCCGCCAAGGTCTTTAGGCAATTCTTCTTGATCCAGCCATCGAAGATTGCCCGGGCCATCAGACCGTCTTCGGCGGTGGGCCAGGGTTCCATGTCGAATGCGATGTGTTCGACACCACGCACCGGAATCATCCGTGGATTGATCAGGCGGTTCTTCATGTCCGGTTCCAGGTTCAGAGTCTGTTCGCGGGTCAGCCGGGTGAAACGGGTATCGCTCGTCCACTGGGCGCGCGTCGACACGAAGGGCCGGGTCATCGTTTTCTGGCCGGGACGGCGGTTCAGATAGAGGTCGAGCATGTACTCGTTATGTTCCGCCTTGGGGATCGCCGGGGGCGGCGAAACACCGACCTTGGCCAGGATGGTCTTCTGGTCGGGATTGGCCTCTTCGTGATACTCGGCGGTGATCTGGCCGCGGGTTTTCATCACGATGACCTGGCGAGCACGGTGCTTTTCTTCCAGGATTTCGCGCTTGCCAGTGGCGAGTTCAGCCCAGTCCATGTAGCGCTGGGCCATGACCCCGTTGAGGGGCAGCTCCTCGAAGCTGCAGTTGCAGATAAAGCCGTCCGTAGTCACGGACAGCGCCCGCTTGCCAGCAGGCAGGTTGCAGAGAATTTCCATCAGGGTGGCGCGCACAATGCCGGTGGAGTGTGCAGCGATTACCTCGTTGGTGATGGCTGATTTCGGCAGCAGCATCGATTGACCACTGCGCGTATCAAACACCCGCTTCTCCTTCAGGCCCATCGCCGTACGTCCGTAGGTGGAATTGAGAATCAGTTTCATCAGCTGCTCCTTCACGGAGCCTTTGGGATATAGACCACGAAGACGTCGGCCTTCGGTTATACCGGCCCCGAACAGTCGGGTTTCCACCGGCAGGCCCATAGCATCCGTTTTGCTGGGGTAGATCACGCCGTGGTAAAACTTGGTGATCTTGACGCCATTACGTACGGCGACGGCCAGTTCCGCGGCAGTGCAGTGAGCACGGCCGGAGCGCGGGGACAGCAACCCGCGGTTGCCACCATCGACCAAGAGGCCAAACGGTTGGCCGGCATCGCACTCGAATTCGACGTGGGCGAAGCCGATGACATCGCCCATGAAGTCGTCGAGGTTGGTTGAGACGCGGGGATTCTCGAAGTCGATCAAGCGGATCGACAACATGGCCGAGGGATAGGCGGCCTTCAGATCCCAGTCACGCCAGTCGTCGATTTCGCTGGCACCTGCCCACATCACGGAATTGAGACCACCGTGGTAGCACTGGGTGACGAACGCACGGTGATCTTCCCGCTGGGGAATCGGCACTTCCTCCGTGATCGTTCGGACCTGATCCGCCTTTTCGCTCCAGACGGCGGTTTTGACGGTATGAACCCCCAGGCACTCGGCCCGGTCGAGACCGGCGTCCTTGAGGGTTTTGAGGAAGAACTTCTGCGCCAGCGAGCTGGCGGTCGGCGGTAGTTCCGATGACCCTGTCAGTTCCTTGGCCAGCAACATGGTCTCGGCCATGAACTTGACCACGATCTTCGGATCGGTGAGAGCATAGCGTTCGAAAAGGGGCTTGTCCTGAAGAAGCAGGTCCATCCGGTCTTTGGTGTAAGGGGCCGGCAACTCGACTTTGGGAATGCCAATCTGCTCGCCGACTGCTTCCAGAGGCGTGCCCATCACGGTATAAGCCGCCATGTCGCGGAAGAATAAGGAGAGCAGGCGGAGCCGGCCGTTTTCCAACACCAGGGTCGAGGTCCGGCGGGGCGTCGCAGATGGCTGTTTGTCGTCATCCGGGTCCATCGTTTCGGACGACGTGCCGAAGCCTTGAGGCAGTAGGCTATAACTGATTGCCTTGCCGATCGTACAGATGCGTCCGCCTGCGCTGTCCAGTTGCGATTTCATCTCCTGGAATTCGGTGATCGAATCGAGGTCTGCGCGAAGAAAGTAAGCCCCAATGATGACCCGGCGAGGCCAGTGGCGGATCAGCTTCTTCTCGTACGCTTGCAGCAGGAGGCGAACGATACGGTCGATGAGCGAAATCCGCTCGCCATCCGGGGAATAGTAGATGTCGGAGAGTTCGCCACCTTCAGCCAGCATGTGGAGCTGGTTGGAGAGGATGCGTTTGCGCCCGGTTACCGGGTCATCGACATATTCGGTGTCCCAGCCCATCAGCACGTCCGGACCATCACCGATGGCCACCTGGGTGGGATCGGCTGCGGCTTCAGCCAGTTTGGCTGCGTGTACCGCCAGCAGTCGCGCCAGTTCCGATTCGGCGTCGTAGTCAGCGGGATCGGCGGTGTAAGTGTTCAGTACCATATCCCCCGCCTTGGACCTACACCACTTCGGCTTGGTCTCAATGGTGGCCTTTTTGGGGCGGACCGTTTTGGGTTTGTGCTTCATGAGATTTCCTGAAAAAAGCCTTCCCGGTGGAGTCGGGAAGGCTGGGGGAGGATTACTGCGGCTTGGAACTCACTGGTTTGCTGGGCTCCTTCTTTTCCTCCAGGAAACTGAAGTCGATTTGCGGTGCGTTACGGTGGCGTGCCTCGTACAACTCGTCGATCACGCGGTCGTGATGCTCTTGAGTGCAAGGCACGTGACAGATCACATTGCCGTTGGCGTCACGGCACAGCACGCCGGTGTTAGTCGAGGTGTAGTCAGCGATACGGCTGACATCGATCCGGCCAACGCCGGGTATTTTTTGCGAAGACATAAGAATGTCCTTTCTTTAGGATGCAAGAGCCCCTCCTCTATGACGATAGGGTCAATAGGGGCGGATTAAGGAATGTGAAGCGGCCGTGGCCGATGCTGATATCGACCGGCGGTTAGGGGGAGCGCGTGGGGTGTGCATGATTAGCCACCCTTTCGACGGGCCAGCAGCAGCTCGCCGATGTCGTTGGCGGCTTGACGCAGCCGCTTTTGTGGGGTGGCGAGGTAGTGCACCTCTAGGGTGCGTACCGATTTATGACGTAGTAATCTTGAGACGGTCAGGACGTCCATCTGGGGCAGTTCCATGGCCCGGGTGGCTACCGTTTTCCGAAATAGATGGAAACCCGCAGGGTCGAGGCCTGTAGCCGCTAGAACCTTCTTGAGGCGCTTGTAGGGCGCGACCATGTGACCGGTGCCGCTCTTGGCCGGGAACAAATGTGGGTTTCCGGGGCGGCGCAAAGGCGCGAGGGCTTCCAGAATTGCCGCGACGGTGGTGGTGAGCGGCAATGTCTGCGCCTCACCCGCCTTGGTCATGCGCAGATGCACGACGCCGTTGGCGTAGTCGATATCGGTTTCCTCGAGGGCGAGGATCTCGTTGATGCGCGCCGCGGTCGCCAGCAGAAACTGGATCAACAGCACGAAGATCAAGGGTTCGTCGACCAGGGCGGCCAGGAAACGATCCTGCTCGTCCGTGTCCAGGGCTCTCGGGCTGGGTGGCGATTCCTTCAACTGGCGCACGCGCTTGAAGGGGTTTTCAGCGATGAAGCCCTCTTCTACGGCACGCCCCAGAGCACGCCGGGCTGCCATCAGGACGCGGTTGATCGTCGCAGGGGTCAGTTCGCCAAAGCGCATCGAGGGATCGCCGGCGAGCAGGAGTTTGACGAGACGCTCGCCATCCCGATGGTCGATGTCCTGGAGCGACTTGTCGCCGAGCAGGGGCAGGACGTAGCGCGTCAGGCGCGCCATCGTGTCCTTGCTAGAACGTTGATGTTGCTGCACCCACGGGTGAAAGTGCAGGGTGACAAACGTTTCCAGCGTCATGCGGGCGGACTTCGGGCTGCGTCCGGCGGCGATGTCGTCCTGGTAGCGTTTGGCGAGTGCGGCCATCTCGATGTAGGGCATGACGCCCACTTCACCGAGGCGGATGCTCGTGTAGTTGCCGGTCAGCGGGTCGCGGTAGCGTAGGAACCAGACCTTCCGGCCTTTGCACTTTCCGCTGCGATAGGTGATCTCGACGACCCCCGGCAGGTCGGGGACGCGCTTCTCGGTCTGCTTGGGTGCCCGAGCCTTCAGGTCGGGCGCGTCAGCGCCGCATGCGCGCGCCAGCAGAGCGACCCGCTGGATACGCTTTCGACCGATCTTGTCGGTCGGCAACACGATGATTTCCGCCGACGTACGCGCCGCCGGATCTGGCTGAACCAGCTCGACGACCGTCGGCGTAACCTTCGTGAAATGGGACATGCATCTCTCCTTGAATCGGCCTGCGCAACGGCGCAAACGTCAAGGGGCATGTTCCGGACGGCCCGAAGAGGCCGGACATCAAGAGGGGGGACTCGAAGGGGTTTGGTGTCCGAATGAAGGTCAATGACCGACGTGCGGGATTACCAGCCGGCCAAGGGCGTGCCGGACCGGTCGGTGGGCATCTCGAAACTCGCGCCCCCCTCATCGTGCGTACTTTCCGTGGCGCGGGCCGGAAGCCTGCCGAACCGCGGGTCGTAGTTGTAGAGTTGCAGGATCGGCCAGGTCGGCCACAACTCCTTCTTGGCGCGCGACACCGCCCGCCTCAAGATCAGGTTTCGCTTTCGTTCCAGGTGCTTGCGCTCGGCCTCGGATAGGTGGTCTGGCGCCGAGTTGGCGGGCGTCACGCTGAGCCAGTAGATCGCTTTCAGGCTGAGCAAATCCCGAAGATGCTGGTTGGACACGTTGCCGTAAAGCTGCAGGCAAAGCTGGGCGCAGGCGGCGATGAACTGGCCTTGCAGTTGGTAGTCGTTGTCTTCCAGGAGCGAAGCCACCCCATCTTCGCGGGAGCGCAGCAGCGTTTCATAGCGGCTCACCAGTGCCAGGGTCGCTTCCCGGGTCTGCTCGATGCGCTGGCAGTCCGCCGCGTCGAGAGCCTGGGCCACCACCGGGTGGGCATTGAGTTCGCCGATTGCGGTTTCCATGCGCCGCACACTCACCGACAGGGCTTTGAGCAGGCGGTTTCGTTCTTCAAGCACGAGCGCCGTGCCCTGATCCCGAAAGCGATACAGGATCTCGCGCACTCCACCCGTGAACAGCCACAGGCGTTCATCCCGCGACACCTCGGCGAGGAGTGCTTCTAGGTGCGCTTCCGGGGCATCGCCCCGATCGAAGTTGGGGGGAAGGCGGACGCCTTTACGCGGGTCCCCCCCACGATGCACCACCGCGATCATCTCCTGAAGCTTTTCTTCAAGCCGGTCGGCGATACCGTGAAGCGGCTCGCTGTCCGTGGAGTCCCCAACCGGCAGGAGGTTGTCGGCTTCTTCCAGTCGCCTGGCTCGATCCGCGCTGGGTAGTCGTTCCCGTATCCCCTGCTCGATCCGTTTCCGCTGCGCTACGAAGACCTTGACCCATTCGCTCTCGTCCGTGTGTTCCGCCGTGGGCGTTTGCTGCGCACTATCCATGCTCATTTATCCCGCTCCCATTCGCCGAAAGCGACGAAGCTAGCACGAGGCCCTGCGCATGACACCCCCCCCACGCGCTACGCCGACTCGAAGCGGCCGGTCTGATCTAGGTCTGGCGACAGCCGGGGCGCGCCTCGATGGTTTGCCTGCTGGAGCCGGGCACGATCACGCCACTCGTGATCCAGCCTCAGGATCACCGTTGACACGCCGACGGGGCTGTCCAGCGATACACGCCCCGACGTGCAGCGTCGATGGGACTACTCTCGAAAAAAAGATCGTCCAGATCCCCCCATCGGCAAGATTGCCGATGGGGGGATCTCGTAGCCCGTCAGGACGAGGTGGGTGAACTCGCCGACGCCGCGGTCAGCACGCTCGACAGACGCTGGGCCGCATCACGCAGCTGATCGTTACCGAGAAAGGCGTAGCGGGTGGCCGTCAAGGTGCTGCCGGGCGCATGGCCCAGCAGGTTGGAGGCCTGGGTCATGCTCCCGCCATGATTGATCAGCAGGGTGGCTGCGCTTCGACGAAGGTCATGAACCTTCAGGTCGGTGATGCCCGCGCGGGCGATGACACGCTTCCAGGCGCGCATGGGGTTGGAGAGCGGCTTGCCATCCTTCCCCTCGAAGACATAGACCCGCTTACCCCCTTCGGCCCGTGACGCCAGCACCTGAAGCGCCATCTCGTTGAGCGGGATCACGCGGGACTTCTTGCTCTTCGCGCGACCGACGGGCAAGCGCCAGATGCCCTCTTCGATGAAGACCTCGGACCACTTCATCTGCAAGCATTCTTCGCGTCGCGCCGCGGTGGCCAACGCGAACATGAAGAAGTCGGCGGCGACCCGGGAGGGCTCCTGCGCCAGGGCGTTGATGAATCGCCGCAGCTCCTCGCCGGCAAGGGTGCGGTCACGGATGTTTTCTTCGGGGTGCATGCGGATACCTCGGCAAGGGTTGCGATCGCAGTGCTCGTGCAAGATCGCGACGTTGATGACCCGCTTGAGCAAGGCCAGCAGGCGGTTACTGGTGGCAGCGCACAACTCGGCACGCTTGGCATCGTGGAAGCGGACGATGTCGGCGGTCTTGAGGTCACGGAAACGCAGCTTCCCGAAGGTCGGGCTGATGTGCAGGCGCCAGCGAGACTCGACATCGTCGGCGCTGCGCAGGAGCTTAGCGCTGACCCAGTACTCTTCCTGGAAGAAGGTATCGAGGGTGATCTCCCGGGCGGCATCCTGCTTCACTTGCTGCGGATCGACGCCGGCGGCGATCTGGGCGCGTAGTTCCAGGCACACGCGGATGGCTTCTGCGGGCTCCATGCCGGGATGGACCCCGACCTTGACGGCGCGCTTGGTACCCGGCCCGGTCGGGTTCGGCATCACGTAGCGGAACAGCCAGCTTTTCATGCCGCGTTTGGTGACCACCAGACGTAGCCCCGGTGGCGCTTCCTCGGACGTGTACTCAATTTCGCTGCTGCCGTGGGAAGCCGGGCAGGGGGGCAGGGCATCGATGACCTTCCGGGTAAAACGGATTCGTCGTTGCATAGGGTTTCCTGAGACGGTTGGGGCGACACCAGACGTGCTGAGAAGTGCGTATCCGACGCACGCGGACGCCCGATGGGCGGGTGTCGTCCATGGTTTGAAGAAGGGCGTGGTAAGCGGGATGCGCCACCGGGCAGGGCCAGGCGGACGTCCCGGCCTCCGGTTCATTTCCGGTTTTTGCGGGGTTTCGGGAGGCTCAGCCGAGGTCGCCGAGCAGCGCGACGCCGCGGTATTGCGTCCGGACCACGGCGGCGGGATCGAGTGCCGCGAGCACGGCCCCGCCGAGAGCCTCCAGCTGCCGGCGGGCGAGGGCGGGATCAGTCGCCAGCAAGCACCGGGTTGCGCCGCCCAGCTCGACCTGCAGGACGATCAGACCGGTGAGCAGCCAGGGCGTCTGGCGCAGCTGGTCCAGGACGGCGAGGGCTTCCGCAAGCACCCGCGGCTGGCACCCCGCATCGAACTCCAGGATCGCAGCCCGTTCCGCGATCGCTTCGAGCAGCCCGTCATCGCAGCGCTTGAGGGCATCACCGGCGAACGACAGCAGGAGCGGGTCCCATTTTTGGGCAGCCACGGCTCAATACTCCGAAGGCTTCAAGGCGGTCGTCACCGACCGGTCCGCCTCGGAAATGATCCATACCCGGGTATTAGGGTTGCCGGGCTCCAATGTGTAGCACGAGAGTAGGCGAGTGCCGTGGATCAGGGCCTGATCGTTGGCCCGCGCATCCTCGCTGCCGACATCGCCCCAGTCTGCTCGCGCGTGACGGGCCAGGAGGGCGAAGAGGCTGACGTGATGTGCTTCGAGCAGGGCAAGCGCGCCCGGCGTGGCGGCCAGTTGGCCCAGCGGGAAGCGGGCTTGGGCAAGCTCGGGTTCGACGGTCGGCGCCGAGACCTGCAGGGTGTCGTCGGAGGTTTTCATGATGGGGCTCCAGAATGGAAAAACGCCGTCGATGCGCAGGGCGCAGGACGGCGTTGGTGAAGGGGGGAGGCGTGTTTCAGGCGGGTAAGGCGTAGGTCCGACAAAAGCGCAAGAGCTCGGGATGCACGCCGGGCTGGTCGGCGATGAAGAGGTCGTAGCCGAAACCGCCATCACCCAGGATGTAGACGAGCTCGAAGTAGCCTTCAGAATGCGCCTCGGCCGATTCAAAGGTGGGGGCGAAGTCGGGATGGCCGAAAGGCGTGTCGTTGAATAGGTTGCGCAGCACCGAGAAACCGATTTCAGCTTCAAGAGCGTCGAGCGAATCGCCGGGCTCGACGACGATGAAGCAGCCCAGCTCGTCGGCGTCCCACGGGCAGTATTCGCTGATCTCGCTGACGCGCTTCTGGATCAGCGCGCGCAGGCCCACCTCGGGCAAGGCGGTAATCGCCGCTTCATCACGCAGGACGCGCATGGTCCACCTCCTCGGCAGGCTTCGCGTCCCGGGACTTTCGACCTTTGCGTCGGCCCGGGTGATCGTCCGGCTCTTCGTCGCCGGGGAGATCCTGCCGGGTCATCTCGGGAGTCGCGCCAGCGGCGAGGGCCTCCTTCACGGGCGGAGCATAGGGTTCGCCGGGTAAGGCGAGCTGGGCGGTTTTCCAGCCCGCCCAGTCGCCGGCCACAAGGTGCTGGTGGGGCTTGTCCTCGACACCCACCAGCAAACCTTCGGCGCGCAGGATCGCGGCCATGAAAGCAGGGTTGTTTGACGACCGGCCGACAAAGGCCGGGGCGAACGCCTTGGCCGCCAGCGGCTGCGCATGATCGGCGGGCAGGCAGGCCTCGACGGCATCAAAGGCGACGACTTCACGAGAGTAGTAGCCGCCGCCGTCGTTGCCGACGATGGTCAGGAAGAGCTCCTGGCGCTCGGGGTCAGCCAGCACCTTGAAGGTGATACCCCCACCGGTCCGGCCCAGCTTCGGGGCGGTATCGGTCTTGAGGGCGAGATAGGCGGGTACGGTGGATTCGGTCATGGTCAGGGCTCCTTGGCCAGAAAGGCAAAGCCCCGATGACCGTGGGGTCATCGGGGCTTGATGTGGGTGTGAGGATCGAGTGGGTCAGCGCGGTGCGTCGCTCACGCCATCGACCAGTTTCTTGACGGCGACGGTGACGAGGGCGGTGATCAGGGCTTCAGCAGCCGGGGCAAAGATGACGGGTAGCACGGGCATTCTCCTGGTTTCAGGTGGTTAGAAAGTAGAAACCCCGGGCGCCTTGCAGCGACCGGGGTCAGGAGAATGATATCGCGTTCAGCGTAGGCGGAAAAACGATAGTACACAAAAGAAAATTAAATCTTTTTGTTGACGATGAATTTTTCTTGGCTGTACTATCCGTTAATGAACTGCTTTGTGGAGGTAAGTATGTACGCTACGACGAACGCAAATTTTCAATCGAACCTACGACGGAAACAGGAACTGCACGCGAGCAAGCACGCTAACGAGCGCAAACAGCAACGGGCGATCTCTCCGGAAGCTGTTGAGCTGATCGCTTTGTTCGGGGAGCGGTCCCACGATGGTCGCAATGGCATTCGCTGCCTGATGACGGATAAGGCTGTCGCCAAGCTGGAGAGAGCAGTCGGGCATACGCAGCGCACCGACAATCTGCGCGGTTGCTATGTTGTGTTGAGCGCCGAAGATGAATGCACTGTAATCACCGTGGGGCATCGCCATGACTAAAGCCGCAATCCCTCGGGGCAATTACGTATTCGGCACGGTGCCAGGGCAGGCGCCAGAGTTTGCGGCGCTTCACCTGATGCTCAATGATGTGCTTGCCGCCTCTCCCATGAGCAGGAGCGATGCGGTGACGTATGCCTTGGCCTGGTTCGCGGCAGTAAAGATGTTGATATCGGGGGCAATCGCAGGTTATGGGGAATATTCCGACCTGCTCCAGCGCAACTGCTGGGAAGCGGCAGAGCGCTCGGGTTTGCCACCCGAAGCTAGTGCCCTGGTATGGGCTTCGGAAGGCAGCGGGCGAGCCCAAGAGTGGGTGAACGTGAAGCTCCTGGGTCTGATAGCCGACTTCATTGACCAATTTGATCCTCATCAACGTGAATTCGCGGATGCCGTGGCCGAGATCTGCGCTCCTGAAACGGCCGGCTACGATAGCGGAATGTGCGATGCGATCATCGGCTTGCTTCAGGCGCCCTCTGGGAGCACGGTATGGATTCCATTCGATGGGACTGGGCAGCTGACCGTCAGGGCATTGAGGCGTGGGTTAAGGGTGGTTCTTGACGGTCCCAGCCAGAGTCGTTGGTCTGTACTCGTAATTAAGCTCTTGGCTGTCCTCGCGGGCAGGAGCGATATGCTTTCGACCGATGCAGGCATGCAACCGAATGAAGGTCAGGAGACCGATAGAGCGTTCGATTACCTGATCGCATGCCCGCCAATCGGTATGAAGTTACAGCCAGGTGCTGGTTGGCGCCGTTGGGAAGGGGGCGAACTCGGCTTGGCCGGATCAGATGCGATTTACAAGCGAGTGGCGGGTCAGAGTTTCGTCCAGCTTGATCGTTCGGACCCATGGGCCATGGCTGCGCTCTGGCCGCACGTAAAGTTCAAGGCAGTTTTCTTGACAGGGGTAGGCCTGTTGTTCGCGAAAGGGCAAGAGCAGCGCTTACGCGAATTCTTGGTTCTGGGGCTGGGGCAGCCCTCGGTGGTGGCGACGTTGCCCCCAAAGTTGCTACACCATGCCGGAATCCCGGTTGCACTGACGGTCTTTGATCGTGCATGCACGACGAGGTCTGTCCGCTTGGTCGATTCGAGCTCGATGACTATCGAGTCGAAGTCGACGATGCGTTTCAGCCGCCAGCTAGATGCAGCGGAGGTAGTTCGCGCGATTCAGTGTAAAGAAGACATCGATGACTTGGCGAAAACCGTGTCGTTCGACGACGTTGCCGCGCAGGAGTGCAATCTAATGCCGGTGCGTTACCTCAGGGCGCTTGCGGCAGGTGATCTTGATCGAATCGCATTGGGCAATCTTGTCGACTTAGTCATACGTGCTCCGGTTACATCGAAGGATGCTACAGCGGTCGAGGTCCAAGAGATCGGGATAGCGGACCTGGATCGATGGAGAGAACTACACGGACCTTTCGTAAAGAGCACAACGGTACAAGCCAAAAAACTTGCGGAGTGCAGTTTGCAGCCGGAGGACATCATCATCTCGATCAAAGGCACGATCGGGAAGGTTGGCCTGGTTGGCTTAGGCGCCAACAAGAGCGGCCCGGTCGTCTGTGGCCAGAGTGTCATCGCTATCCGCCCAAGGAAAAACGAAATTGGTGCTGCTGCCCTGTACCTGTACTTGAGATCAGAGGATTTCAGGGGGCAACTGGACGCTTTTCGTGTCGGCACCGCTGTTGCACACGTAACACCGGCGACGCTACTCCAGGAAGTGAAAGTGCCAAGACAGTCATTACTTGATCAAGCGACAGCCAGTGAACGCTACGCCGAGCTCTGCAGCTTGGAACGTGACGTTGAAATCACTTATCAGCGTATCGAAGAAATCCGGCGCAGCCTGTGACAACTGTAACTGCCAAATACATAATGCATAAAAAGGAAAAAGAAACGTGGATCAATCTCAACTGAAGTGGGTCGCCGACTTCATCTGGAACATCGCCGACGATCGGCTACGCGACGTCTACGTGCGGGGCAAGTATCGTGACGTGATTCTTCCATTTACCGTCCTGCGGCGTCTCGACGCCGTGCTGGAGTCGACCAAGCAGGCCGTGTTGGAGCGTAAGCAGCTTCTCGATGCCCACAAGGTGGCCGAGCAGGACGGTGCTCTACGTGATGCTGCCAAGCAGGCGTTCTACAATGTCTCGGAATTCACCCTGGCCAAGCTGAAGGCCAGCGCGGCAGGGCAGCGGCTGCGCGATGACTTCATTGCGTACCTGGACGGCTTCTCGCCCAACGTGCAGGAAATCCTCACCAAGTTCAATTTCCGCAACCAGATTCAGAAGCTGGTGGATTCGCACGTCCTTGGCTACCTGATCGACGACTTCCTCGACCCTGAGGTCAATCTCGCGCCGCTGCCCGTGAAGGATGCCGACGGCCGCATCAAGCTGCCCGCGCTGGACAACCACGGCATGGGCACGGTGTTCGAGGAGCTGATCCGCCGCTTCAACGAAGACAACAACGAAGAGGCAGGCGAGCACTTCACCCCGCGCGACGTGGTGCAGCTTATGGCCAAACTGCTGTTCCTGCCGGTGGCCGACCGGATCGAGTCCAGCACCTATTCGCTCTACGACGGCTCCTGCGGCACCGGCGGCATGCTCACCGTAGCCGAGGAAGCGCTACACGAACTGGCTGAGCAACACGGCAAGGAAGTGTCGATCCACCTGTTCGGCCAGGAGATCAGCGACGAAACCTACGCCATCTGCAAGGCCGACCTGCTCTTGAAGGGCGAAGGCGCAGAAGCCGAGAACATCGTCGGTGGCGCGGACAAATCCACCTTGTCCGCCGACCAGTTCCGCAGCCGCGAATTCGATTTCATGATCTCCAACCCGCCCTACGGCAAGAGTTGGAAGACCGATCTGGAGCGCATGGGCGGCAAGAAGGAATTCAACGACCCGCGCTTCATCGTCAGCCACGCGGACAACCCCGAGTTCAAGCTCATCACCCGCTCCAGCGATGGGCAGCTCATGTTCCAGGTGAACAAGCTGCAAAAGATGAAGCAGAACACGCAGTTGGGCAGCCGCATCGCGCTGGTGCATAACGGCTCGGCGCTGTTCACCGGCGACGCAGGCCAGGGTGAGAGCAACATCCGCCGCTGGGTGCTGGAGAACGACTGGCTCGAAGCCATCATCGCCCTGCCGCTCAACATCTTCTACAACACCGGCATCGCCACCTACATCTGGGTACTGGCTAACAAGAAGGCCGAAGCGCGCCGTGGCAAAGTGCAGTTGATCGACGCATCTCAGTGGTTCCAGCCGCTGCGCCGCAACCTTGGCAAGAAGAACTGCGAGCTCTCGGGCGGAGACATCCAGCGGATCATCGACCTCTACCTCGGCGAAGCACAAGAAACTGCCCAGTCCAAATGGTTCGACATCCAGGACTTCGGCTACTGGAAGATCACCGTCGAGCGCCCGCTGCGCCTGAAAAGCCAGCTCTCCGACGAACGCATGGAGCCCCTGCGGTTTGCCACTGGCGACGAGGCGCTGCGCGCCGAGATCTACGCCACCCACGGCGAGGCGCTGTACAGCGAGTTCGCCAAGCGCAAACCAGCCATCGAGGCGTGGCTGAAGGGTGAGGACGAGAGTGAAGACGACGACAGCGAAGACAGCAACAGCGGCGATGACGGCGAAGCCCCCGCCGCCCGCAAAGCCGTGCCCGCCAAGCGCCGCAAGAAGCTGCTCGATGCATCGACGTGGCAGCGCGACAAGGGGCTGATGGAGGTGGCACAACGGGCGCAAAAGGCTCTTGGCAGCGCCGTGTTCGACGACCACAACGAATTCCGCTCCCGCTTCGATGCTGCGCTCAAGGCGCAGGGTGACAAGCTCGGTGCGCCGGAGAAGAAGGCCATCTACAAGGCGGTGAGCTGGCGCGACGAAACCGCGCCGCGGGTCGTCGCCAAGCGCAGCAAGCTCAAGGCAGGGGAACACTTCGAGCCCGGCTTCGACGGCGCGTACCTGGAAACCGTGGGCAAGGATCGCTTCATGGTCGAGTACGAGCCCGACAGCGAGCTGCGCGACACCGAGCAGGTGCCACTGAAGGAGCCGGGCGGCATCGATGCCTTCTTCGCCCGCGAGGTGCTGCCACACGCGCCGGATGCCTGGATTGCCACCGACAAGACCCAGATCGGTTACGAGATTTCTTTCGCTCGCTATTTCTACAAGCCCGCGCCGTTGCGCACGCTGGCCGAAATCCGCGCCGACATCCTCTCGCTGGAACAGCAGAGCGAAGGTTTGCTGCATCGGATCGTGGGGGGCGCGTGATGGCGGTGGAGACCACTTATCCGAATTACCAGCCACTTCGGTCGCGCTGGGTGCCGCGTGTGCCGGAGCACTGGTCGCTCCTGCGCGCCAAGAATTTCTTGCGGGAGATCGACGACCGGTCGAAGACCGGCGAGGAAACGCTTCTGTCAATGCGGATGCAACGGGGCTTGGTGCCGCACAACGATGTCTCGGTTAAGCGCATCGCCCCAGAGAATCTCATCGGCTACAAGAAGGCACAACCGGACGAGCTGGTGTTGAATCGGATGCAGGCGGGCAACGCCATGTTCTTCCGCAACCGCCAGTCGGGTTTGGTCAGCCCGGACTACGCCGTATTCCGCTTGCTCCGAGACGACAACCCCGAGTATCTCGGCCACCTGTTCCGTTCGTGGCCAATGCGCGGGTTGTTCCGCTCGGAATCGAAGGGGCTTGGGACAGGCACGTCGGGCTTCTTGCGCCTCTACTCCGATCGTTTCGCGTCGCTGGAAGTTCCGTTACCCCCGCGCCCCGAGCAAGACCAGATCGTCGCCTACCTGCGCGCGCAGGACGCGCACATCGCCCGCTTCATCCAGGCCAAACGGGATCTGATCAAGCTGCTCACCGAACAAAAGCTGCGAATCATCGACCACGCGGTCACGCGCGGCCTTGATGCATCGGTGGCGCTGAGGCCGTGCGGCATCGAATGGTTGGGCGATGTGCCAGAGCACTGGGAAGTGCAGAGGCTGAAGAACGTGGCCAACGTGGTCTTGGGCAAGATGCTGACCACGGAAGCCAAGGCTGGCGATGGCGATTTCAAGCCCTACCTGCGCTCCACGAATGTGCAGTGGATTGAGCCCGATGTGCGCGACGTTAAGGAAATGTGGGTAGCCAAAGCTGAGATGGCGCAGCTCCGCGTTCGCAAGGGTGACTTGCTGGTCAGCGAAGGCGGAGAAGTTGGTCGGGCCTGCATGTGGAACGATGAACTGCCGGAGTGCTACATCCAGAACTCTGTTCATCGGGTTGCGGCCAAGCCGATGATGCTGCCGGAATTCCTGTTCCACCAGTTTTTCGCCTATGGCAAGCGTGGCCGCTTCAATGCCATCGTGAACCGCGTCAGCATCGCGCACCTGACGCGCGAAAAGCTCGTGACGATTCCGTTCACGGTGCCGCCGGTCGAAGAGCAAAAAGCCATCTGCCGCTGGATCACCGACGAATGCAAGCCGCTGGATGACGCTATCGCCCGCACGGAAGAAGAAATCAAGCTGATCCGCGAATACCGCGACCGCCTGATTGCCGATGTGGTCACGGGTCAAGTGGACGTGCGGGGCTGGCAGCCCGGCCCGGAGGACGTGGTGGACGACGCGGCGCTGGCCGCACTGGGCGATGAAAACGAAGATGTGGCCGAAGAGGAGGATGGCGATGGCGAAGACTGACACCAGCGAACGTTGGTTTGAGGCGCGCGTGGTGCGTGGCCTGACCGGTGTGCCGCAGCCCGAGTACAGCCATGCGCTGGCTCCCACGGACTTCGCCGCCACCCACAACGGCTACGTGCAGGGCAAGCCCACCGACTACAACCGCGACGTGGCGCTGGATGTGACACAGCTGCTCGCGTTCTTGCAGGCCACCCAGCCCAAGGCGGTCGACACGCTGGAACTGGCGGCGGACGGCATCAAGCGTACCCAGTTTCTGCACCGGCTGCAGGGCGAGATCACCAAGCGCGGCGTCGTGGACGTGCTGCGCAAGGGCGTGAGCCACGGGCCGGTACATGTCGATCTCTACAAGCTGCTGCCCACTCCTGGCAATGCCGCCGCAGCGGATGCCTTCGGCAAGAACATCTTCAGCGTCACCCGGCAGGTGCGCTACAGCAACGATTCCGGCAATGAGCTGGACTTGGCGATCTTCATCAACGGTCTGCCGGTGCTGACCTTCGAGTTGAAGAATTCGCTGACCAAGCAGACCCTGGCCGACGCCATCGTCCAGTACCAGACCACGCGCAGTCCGCAGGAACTGCTGTTCCAGTTGGGGCGTTGCGTGGCGCACATCGCAGTCGATGACGCGGAGGCCGCGTTCTGCACTGAGTTGAAGGGCAAAGCCTCTTGGTTCCTGCCGTTCAACCAGGGCTGGAACAGCGGCGCAGGCAACCCGCCCAACCCGGATGGTCTGAAAACCGATTACCTGTGGAAGCAGGTCCTGACCCGCGAGTCGCTGGCCAACATCATCGAAAGTTACGCGCAGGTGGTGGAAGAGGAGGAAGCTGACGCCAGTGGCAAAAAGAAGAAAAAGCGCAAGCAAATCTTCCCGCGCTTCCATCAGTTGCGCACGGTGCGTGCGCTGCTGCGCCGTGCCCATACCGATGGGGTGGGCAAGCGCTATCTGATCCAGCATTCGGCGGGCAGCGGCAAGAGCAACACGATTGCCTGGCTGGCGCACCAATTGGTGGAGCTGCGCCGCGCGGACGACCCGATGACGTCGCAGTTCGACTCCATCATCGTCATCACTGACCGGCGCGCGCTGGACACACAGATTGCCCGCACCATCAAGGGTTACGACCACGTGGCGGCGATCTTCGGCCACTCCGACAACGCGCAGGAGCTGCGTGAGTACCTGCGCCGTGGCAAGAAGATCATCGTCACCACGGTGCAGAAATTCCCGTTCATCCTCGATGAGCTGGGCGACCTCAGCGACAAGAAGTTCGCGCTATTGATCGACGAAGCGCATTCAAGCCAAGGCGGCAAGACCACGGCGCGAATGCACGAAGCCCTTGGCGGCAAGGTTGCCGAAGAGGAGTTCGAAGAGGAGTTCGAAGAGGACAGCACGCAGGATGCGGTCAATGCCGAAATCGAAAAGCGCATCGCCTCGCGCAAGCTTCTGGCCAACGCCAGCTACTTCGCATTCACGGCCACACCCAAGAATAAGACGCTGGAGTTGTTCGGCGAGAAGACCTTGATCGGCGACAAAGTGCAGTTCCGCTCGCCCGAAGAACTGACCTACACCACCAAGCAGGCCATCCAGGAGAAGTTCATCCTCGACGTAGTGGAGAACTACACCACCTACGACAGCTTCTACCAAGTGGCCAAGACGGTGGCAGACGATCCAGAATTCGACAAGGTGAAGGCGCTGAAGAAAATCCGCCACTACGTCGAATCGCACGACAAGGCCATCCGCCGCAAGGCCGAGATCATGGTCGATCACTTCATCGCGCAGGTGGCGGGCAAGCAGAAGATCGGTGGCAAGGCACGGGCAATGATCGTGTGCAACGGCATTGCACGGGCCATCGACTACTGGCGCGAGGTGTCGGACTACCTCACGCAGATCAAGAGCCCGTACAAGGCCATCGTGGCGTACTCGGGTGACTTTGAGATTGGCGGCCAGAAGAAAACCGAGGCCGATCTCAACGGGTTTCCGAGCAAGGACATTCCTGCCAATCTCAAACAAGACCCGTATCGCTTCCTGATCGTCGCCAACAAGTTCGTCACCGGCTTCGATGAGCCCTTGTTGCACACGATGTACGTGGACAAGCCGCTGGCGGGTGTGCTGGCGGTACAGACTCTGTCGCGCTTGAACCGGGCGCATCCGCAGAAACACGACACTTTCGTGCTCGACTTTGCCGACAACGCCGAGGCGGTGAGGGCGGCGTTCCAGGACTATTACCGCGCCACCATCCAGACCGGGGAAACCGACGCAAACAAGCTGCACGATCTGAAGGCCGAACTCGACGGGCAGCAGGTCTATAGCTGGCAGCAGGTAGAAGATTTAGTGGCGCTGTACTTGAGCGGCGCTGACCGGGACAAACTCGATCCGATTCTCGATGCGTGCGTGGTCGAATACTCGGACAAGCTCGGCGAGGACGATCAGGTCAAGTTCAAGGGTGCAGCCAAGGCTTTCGTTCGCAGCTACAGCTTTCTTGCCGCGATCCTGAGCTACGGTCACCCGATGTGGGAGAAGCTGTCGATCTTCCTGAATTTCCTCATACCCAAGCTGCCTGCGCCCAAAGAGGAAGATCTGTCCAAGGGGGTGCTGGAGACCATCGACATGGACAGCTACCGGGTAGAGGCCAAAGCGGCGCTGAAGATGGCGATGGACGACATCGACGCCACGGTCGAGCCAGTGCCGCCGGGCGGCGGAGGTGGTAAGGGCGAGGCCGACATCGACAAGCTCTCCGCGATCATCAAAACCTTCAACGATCTTTTCGGCAACATCGAGTGGAAGGACGAGGACAAGATCCGCAAGGTTATCGCCGAGGAGATCCCGGCGCGGGTGGCGCAGGACAAGGCTTACCAGAATGCGCAGGCGAACTCCGACAAGCAGAACGCCAAGTTGGAGCACGACAAGGCGCTCAACCGGGTGGTGTTGGAGCTGCTGTCCGACCACACCGAACTGTTCAAGCAGTTCAGCGACAACCCCAACTTCAAGCGCTGGCTGACGGATACGGTTTTCGATGCGACCTATCAGCCGGGGGCGATGCCATCCAAGACACCGACTCAGCGGGGCGCATCGGCGTAAGTATCCCAACTGGTGACGAAACCGCGCAGTTGGGCATGGCACCAGAAATGGACCAGACGCACCCTAGAAAACAAAAAAGCCAACCGACTGGTTGGCTTAAATGCTTGAATTCTTTGGGGTTTTTGGTGGGTCGGGCGAGATTCGAACTCGCGACCAACGGATTAAAAGTCCGCTGCTCTACCGACTGAGCTACCGACCCCGGAAGAGATGCGCATTATAGCCACTAGTTTAGCTTTGTCAACCGGTCTGTGGCTGGATCTCGTGGGGGTATAAGCGTCCCGCACGGTGTCCATGTTTGTGTTGTGCCCGACCGCTGGTTCAGCGGTAGGACGTTGGGTCGGGCAGGCCCGCTGCCTCGAAACCGGCCCGGCGCAGTCGGCAGGCGTCACACAGTCCGCAGGCACGGCCGTCGTTATCGGCCTGGTAGCACGACACGGTAAGACCGTAATCGACCCCCAGCGCGGTGCCGCGCCGCACGATGTCGGCCTTGGAAAGGTCGATCAGCGGTGCGTGGATGTGCAGCCGTTGTCCTTCGACCCCCGCTTTGGTGGCGAGGTTGGCCATGCGTTCGAAGGCTTCGATGAAGGCCGGTCGGCAGTCCGGATAGCCGGAGTAGTCGACGGCGTTCACTCCCACGTAGATGTCCCGCGCGCCGAGCACTTCTGCCCAGGCCATGGCGATGGACAGCATGATGGTGTTGCGGGCCGGTACGTAGGTGATCGGGATGCCGCCATCGACGCCTTCGGTCGGCACGGCGAGCGCCGGGTCGGTGAGGGCGGAGCCGCCGAACTGACCGAGGTCCACGTGGGCCACCCGGTGGCCGACGGCACCCAAGGCTTTGGCGACCCGTTGGGCTGCGGCCAGTTCGGCAGCGTGGCGCTGGCCGTATTCGACGGACAGGGCATAGGTATCGAAGCCGGCTGCGTTGGCAATCGCCAGGCAGGTGGCGGAATCGAGGCCGCCGGACAGCAGTACGACGGCGCGCGGACGTGGGGTGTTCATGGTGTCTCCGGGCAAGTCGGAAAATGGTAACGCCGACCGGCGGTCGGCGGGGTGAAACCGTGACGGTGATGCAATCAGCGTCCGGGTTCGTTGCCCCAGATGATCTTGTGCAGTTGCACCTGCATGCGTACCGGCAGGCGGTCGCGCAGGATCCAGGCGGCCAGGTCGGCCGGCTTGAGCTGGCCCTGCACCGGGGCGAGGAGGATCGGGCAGCGCTCGGTCAGGCCGTATGCGGCGATCTGCGCCTTGGCCCACTCGTAGTCCGCTTCGCTGGCGAGCACCAGTTTGAGCTCGTCGCGGAGGTTCAGCAGTGGGATGTTGCTGAGCAGATTGCGTTCGGATTCGCCGGAGCCCGGCGCCTTGAGGTCGACGATGCGCGACACGCGGGGATCTACGCCGCCGATGTCGAGGGCGCCGCTGGTTTCCAGGGAGACCGAGTAGCCGGCGTCGCACAGCGCAGTGAGCAGGGCCAGGCAGGATTTCTGGGCCAGCGGTTCGCCGCCGGTCACGCAGACCGTCTGGCAGCCGTAGCTGGCGATTTCGGCAAGAACGTCGTCCAGCGCGCGCGTGGTGCCGCCGGTGAAAGAGTATTCGGTGTCGCACCAGCTGCAGCGCAATGGACAGCCGGTAAGGCGGACGAAGACCGTCGGCAGCCCGCTCCGGGACGTTTCGCCCTGCAGTGAATGGAAGATCTCGGTGATGCGCAGCGTGACAGGGCGGCCGGATGAAGACATGGTGCTGGAAAAAGAAAGCCGCCCCGCGCATGGGCGGGGCGGTTGGGTTTGCTTCTGGTTGAGTTACTTCTTGAGGCGCTGGCGGGCGATCTGTGCCGCGGAGCTGTTGGGGTACTTGGCGAGCAGCCGTTCCAGGCTCTTGGTCGCGCCCTTGGCATCGTTCAGGCCCTGCTGAGCATTGGCCAGGCCGAGCAGGGCGTCGGGCGCGCGCGTGTCGTCCGGCCACTGGTTGGCGACCTTGGCGTAGTGCTCGGCAGCGCCGGCATTGTCCTTGGCCTGATAAAGGGCGCTGGCAGCCCAAAAATGGGCGTTCGGCTGGAAACCGCTGTTCGGGTAGTTCTTGAGGAAGGCGTTGAAGCCGGCGGCGGCGTCCTTGTACTTACCCGCCCGCAGTTGGTTCAGCGCGGCTTCATAGTCGCGGGTTTCGTTGGCCGGGTCGACGGCGGCCGTGGCTTGCTGGGGCTGAGCCTGCTGGGCGCCATCGCCGCTGCCTGGTGCCGATTCGAGTTTGCGCAGGCGGTTGTCGAGATCGACGTAGAAGTCCTTCTGGCGCTTGTTGGCGTTGGCCAGGTCGTTGGTCAGAACTTCATTCTCGCCGCGGAGGCGGGCGATTTCGGTCTTCAACTGTTCGATCTGGTTGGCGAAGTCGAGCTGGGCCCGGTTGTTCGCGTCTTCGAGCTTGGTGATGCGGGTGTTGAAGTCGTCGCGCATCTTGTTGATGCGCGCCCGCGCCTCGTCGTCGTCGAACAGGCCGGCATGGGCGTGGGCGCTGAACAGTCCGACCAGCAGCAGCGGCAGGAGGCGGCGGACCATCAGAATTCACCCGAGTAGAGCATGTCGCCACGGCGATTGGCGGCCCAGCAGGATTCGCTGGCTTCGCCGCAGCTGGGCTTTTCCTCGCCGAGGCTGACCGACTCGAGCTGGGCCTCGGAGACACCGAGCAGGGTCAGGGCTTTCTTCACCGCGTCGGAGCGCTTCTGGCCGAGGGCCAGGTTGTATTCGCGGCTGCCCCGTTCGTCGGTATTGCCTTGGATCAGCATCTTCATCTTCGGGTTGGCCAGCAGGAACTTGGCATGGGCCTCGATCAGCGCCTGATACTCGCTCTTGATCACGTAGCTGTCGTAGTCGAACAGCACGCTGCGCTTGGACAGGATGCTCTTCGGATCCTTCAGCGCGGCGATGCTGGTGCCGCTGGCGCTGCCCGCATCCACCGGCACGACACGGTTGTTGTCGATGCCGGAGGTGGATGCGCCGCTGGAGCGCTCTTCGACGGCCGCTCCGCCCTGATCGGCGTCGGTCTTGGGGGCTGACGAGCAGGCGGCCAGCAGGCCGACGGTGATCAGGGACAGCGTGAGACGGGCGAACTTCATGATGGACTCCGTGGGCAGTCGGGCGGGTTGGGGGTGGTCCGTTGGTCTTGTCAGTTGCGCGGCTGCGGACCCCAGGCGGGTTCGCGCACGTCGCCGGATTGTACCGACAGTCGTTGCTTCACACGACCGTCCGCAGATACCGCCGCCAGCACGCCGCGCCCGCCGGTTTCGGTGGCATAGAGGATCATGCGGCCGTTGGGGGCGAAGCTCGGCGATTCGTCCTTGGACGTGTCGGTGAGGATCTGGGTCTGGCGGGATGCCAGGTCGAGCATGGTGATCTGGAAGCGGCCACCGTTGCGGGACACATAGACCAGGCTCTTGCCATCCGGCGAGGGGCGCGGACTCACGTTGTAGCTCCCCTCGAAGGTGACGCGCTCGGCATTGCCCCCGCCGGCGGATACACGGTAGATCTGCGGGCTGCCGCCACGGTCGGAGGTGAAGTAGATCATGCCGTCGATGGACCAGGACGGCTCGGTGTCGATGCCGGACGAGGAGGCCAGACGCTGCACGCCGGAACCATCGGCATTCACGCTATAAAGCTGGGATTGACCGTCCTTGGTCAGCACCACGGCGAGGCGGCGGCCGTCCGGCGCCCAGGCAGGGGCGGAGTTGGAGCCCTTGAAGTTGGCGGCGACGTTGCGCTGGCCGGTGGCCAGGGAGTGAACGTAAACCACTGGTTTCTTGGACTCGAAGGACACATAGGCCAGGCGGGTGCCGTCCGGCGACCAGGCTGGGGAAATGATCGGCTCCTTGGAGGCGAGAGCAGTCTGCGCATTGCTGCCGTCGGCATCGGCGATCTGCAGCTCGTAGCGGGAGCCGACCTTCAGCACATAGGCGATGCGGGTGGAGAACACGCCGGGTTCGCCGGTCAGCTTCTCATAGATGAAGTCGGCGATGCGGTGGCCGGTTGCACGGTACTGGTTGGGGGCCATCGTCATCGCCTGGCCGCCGAGGCTGGCCTGCTTCTGGCTGTCGTGCAACTGGACCTGGACCTGGTAGCGGCCGCCGCTGCTCTGGGCAACGGTGCCGACCGCCACAGCGTCGGCGCCGCGGGAGCGGACCCGACCATAGTCCACCGGGGCATTGGCACCCATCGGCGACGGGCCGAGTTCGATCATCTTGAACAGGCCGCTGCGTTCCAGGTCGGCGCGGACGACGTCGGTGACCGCGCGGGGCAGGGCGTTTTCGCCTTCGAAGGCGGCAACCGCCACCGGCATGCGGTTGGCGCCGGCGCCGGTGATCTCGATGGCCAGCTGCGCCTGGGCGGCGGCCGAGGCCAGGACCAGCGCGCAGCCCGGGACGGCGCGGCGCAGGACGGTCAGGATGCGTTGATTCATGGGCATGGCTCGTGGGTTAGTCGCGAAGCGGATAGAACTTCAGCTCCAGCGTACGGTTGAACAGTTCGGGCTTGTCCGGCTTGGGCAGCGGGCTCGACTTCTGGATGGCCCGTTCGATAGCCCCATCGAGCTGCGCATTGCCGGTAGAGCGCTTCAGGCGCACCTCGATCACCGAGCCGTCGGGCAGCTGGTCCACGTAGAACAGCGCGAACGGATCGCCGCTGACGCCCGGCGGCAACACGATGTTGCCCTTCACCTTGGCGCGGATCTTCTCGATGTAGGCTTCGATGGCCTTGCTGCGCGCCGCGCTGGCTTTGGCTCCGGCAACCCGCGCAAGTTCCTCCTGGATCTGCTTGCTCTGGCTGGCGCTCTCGCTGTCGCGGGCCATCAACTCGCGCATGCGGCGGTCTTCCAGTTCCCTGCTGTGCTCGGCCTCCGACTTGGAGTTTTTGTCGGTCTTGACGTTCTTGTCCACCGGCTTGGCCGGTTTGTCCGTCTTGGACGGCTCGGACTTGGCTTCGGTCTTTGGCTTGGGTTCCGGTTTCTTCGGTTCGGGCTCGGGCTTCTTCTTCGGCTCCGGCTTGGGTTCGGGTTTAGGCTCTGGTTTTGGCTCGGGCTTTTTCTTCGGCTCGGGTTTGGGTTCCGGCTTGGGCTCAGGCTTCGGTTCGGGCTTGGGGGCAGGCTTCTTGTGTTCCGGCGTCTTGATGGCGATGTCCGGCTGCTTGCGCGCAGGCGGTTCATGCTCCGGTTCTGGCGCAGGCTTGATTGCTGCTTTCGGCGGAGGTGGTGTCACCGGGCGGGGCGGACGTGCCGGCGCCTCCTCTTCCACCGGGGGGGGAGGGGGAGGCGGAGGCAGGGCGGGCGATGCAGCGGCCGGCAATGGCGCCCCGACCAGGTCCACTTCTACGGTTTCCTGCAGGCGGTTCTGCCAGCGCACTCCGTAAAACAGGAACAGGCCGAGGGCGATATGCACAGCCGCGGCAAGCAGCAGGGAAGCCCACTTGCCACGTTCGTTGGCGGGTGGGGCAGGATTCATTGCTTGCCGACCTGGGTTTGCAGGCCGACCTTGTTGACGCCTGCGTTACGCAGGTCGTTGAGGGTGTTCATCACCTGCTCGTACTTGACGCTCTTGTCCGCGGCGATAACCACCGGCTGGCCGGGGTTGGCGGACACCACGGATTGCACTTCGGCGATCAGGTCCTGGCGGTTGAAGCTCTTCTCCGGCGCGTTGCTGGAGGCGCGCAGGCTCAGCTCGCCGTCCGGCTTGACCTGGACGATCATCGCGTCGGTAGGCGGAGCGGGCACCTTGTCCACACTGGGTAGATTTACCGAGCCGGACTGGATCATCGGCGCGGTGACCATGAAGATGACGAGCAGTACCAGCATCACGTCGATGTAAGGCACGACGTTGATCTGGTTCATCAGGCGGCGTTGACGCATGGCAGAGGGGCTCCGGTCAGCGCAGCTGGCGCTGGAGGATGTTCAGGAACTCCTCGGTGAAGCTTTCGAAGCGGATCGCGATGCGGTCGATGTCGTGGGCGAAACGGTTGTAGGCCACGACTGCCGGGATCGCCGCGAAAAGGCCGATGGCTGTGGCGACGAGGGCTTCGGCAATGCCCGGCGCCACGTGGGCGAGGGTTGCGGAGCCTACGTTGGAGAGGCCGCGGAAGGCGTTCATGATGCCCCACACGGTGCCGAACAGGCCGACGTAGGGCGACACCGAACCGACAGAGGCGAGGAAGGCCAGGTGGGCTTCCAGGTCGTCCACCTCGCGCTGGTAGGTGGCGCGCATGGCGCGGCGTGCGCCGTCCATGATTGCCCCGTGGTCGAGATTTTTGCCGCGCAGCTTGGCGAACTCCCGGTAGCCGGCTTCGAAGATCCGTTCCATGCCGGCGGCCTCGTGGCGGCTGGTGGCGGCGCTCTGGTAAAGGGCGTTGAGGTCGCCGCCGCTCCAGAAGTCACGTTCAAAGAGATCGGTCTTTTTCTTGGCGTCACGGATCTGGAACCACTTGCGGAAGATCCAGTACCAGGACATGAAGGAAACGGTGCCGAGGACGGCCATCACCAGCTTGACGAGCAGGCTGGCATTGGCGATCAGGGACAGAATGGAAAGGTCTTCAGTGACGTTCATCGGTTTCAACCAGGGTGGCGAACAGGGCGCGTACGGCGGGAGGGATCGGGGTGGGGCGTTTGGTGCTGGCGCGGATGCAGGCGATCGTGATGTTTGCCGCGAAAATCGTCGTGCCTCCGCAGCAAATCTGTTGGGCGAAGCTCAAACTGGCGTGGCCGAGTCTGGCGATCGTCGTCCGTACGTCGAGCAGGTCGTCGAGGGCCGCCGAGCGCAGGTAGTCCGCCTGTACGGTGCGCACCACAAATAGGATATCCTGCTCGGCAAGCAGCCGGTTCTGCTCGAAACCCACCTCACGCAGCACTTCGGTGCGGGCGCGTTCGCAGAACTTGAGATAGTTGGCGTAATAGACGACGCCGCCAGCGTCGGTGTCTTCGTAGTACACCCGGACCGGCAGCGAAAAGAGCTTCTTGCCCTCAACCGGAGCGGGGGGGGTCGATGCATGCATCGCAGCATTTTACCGCAGTGAAGGGCGGTTGCTGTAGCCGCCGCGGCGATTCAGTGTTGCAGAATGTAGGTGCCCACTTGCCGCTGACCGCCTAGGTGCCGTTGTAATTGCAGTGATCCTGTGCATAGAATCGCGCTCTTGATGAAAACTGGTGCGTTTCGTGCATTGGTTATATGTGCAGAGTAGTCTGCGCGTGATGGCGGATCGTGGCTGTTGGCCACGTATCCTGCGAGAGTCGCGGAAAGGGCCGACGTTCGGGATGGCCATCGGCACCCGGGCCCGACAGTCGATTCATGGGAGGAATGAGACATGGTTGCAACCACGACAAGCAATGAGAAGCTGCTTACCGAGGCCGAAATTCTGGCCATGCCGGAAGACGATTACATGAACCCGGCCCAGCTGGAGTTCTTCCGGGACCGTCTCACCAAGATGCGTGAAGAGCTTCTCGAGAACGCCGCCAGCACGGGCGCCAACCTGCGTGAAAACGAACTGGTGGCCGACCCGGCTGACCGTGCGACGGTCGAGGAGGAGCACGCCCTCGAACTGCGCGTGCGTGATCGCGAACGCAAGCTGCTGAAGAAGATCGACGAAGCACTGGGCCGCATTGCCGAAGGCGATTACGGCTGGTGCGAGGAAACCGGCGACCCGATCGGGATCGGCCGGCTGCTCGCCCGTCCGACGGCGACCCTGTCGATCGACGCCCAAGAGCGCCGCGAGCGGACCCAGAAGCTGTACGGGGAGTAAGTCGTCCCCGCAGGCCCCGCTGCCAGGCGGGGCCGCTCCCTATTTCATGAGCGTTTCGGCAAACCGCATCCCTGTCACCCTGCTTACCGGTTTCCTGGGGGCAGGCAAGACCACGCTCCTCAATCAGTTGCTGCGCCGCCCCGAAATGGCAGGCAGCGTGGTGCTGATGAACGAATTTGGTGCGGAGCCGATCGATCACCTGCTCGTCGAGCGCCTCGACGAAAACCTCGTCCTGCTTGAGTCGGGGTGCATCTGCTGCTCCGTACGCGGCGATCTGGCCCGCGCTCTACGTGACCTCTTCATGCGCCGGTTGCGCCGTCAGTTGCCGGCGCTCGAGCGGGTCGTCATCGAGACCACTGGGCTCGCCGATCCTGCGCCGGTGATCTTCACGCTGCAGCGGGACTTCTTCATCGCCGAGCGCTATGGCCTTGATGGCGTCGTGACCGTGGTTGATGCCCAGTTCGGGCTCGATCAGTTGGCGCGTCGGCCGGAAGCTGGCAAGCAGGTTGCGTTGGCAGACCGTCTGGTGATCGCCAAGTGCGATCTGGTGGACTCTGCGGCGCTTGATCGGCTGTCCGCGAGGCTTGGTCAGCTCAATCCGGGCGCACGGCAGATCCGTGCGATCGCCGGCCAGGTGGATCCGGCGGCGCTCATCGCTTGTGGTCGCGCGGAGGAGGGTGCCTCTGCCGAAATGAGCCGCTGGCTGGTGGATGCCACCGCGGCCGTACACGCCCGCCGTCCTTCCTATGCCCCGCCTGTTTCCCAGGCTGCGGTGCGTCACGACGAGGCGGTCCACGCCTTTATCGTAGGTTTTGACGCCCCAGTGCCGTGGGGCGAGTTCTCGGCGTCCCTTGACCTCCTGCAGACCCGCTTCGGTCCGCAACTGCTGCGCATCAAGGGCATCGTCAACGTCAGTGGCGAGGCAGTCCCGCGGGTCGTGCAGTGCGTGCATCACCTGCGTTATCCCGAGACCACCCTGCCGGCCTGGCCCGGGGATGACCGTCGCACGCGCCTGGTCTTCATCGTGCGGGATCTCGAGCAGGCTGTCGTCGAGCAGGCTTTCGAACATTTCCGCCAGTCCGGAAGGGCGGCAGCCTGATGCCTTACCAAGGCCGTCCTTCCACCGTGTTCCGCAGCGTGCTGGCGCTGCTGCTGGTGTGCGCCCAGGTCTTTGCGGCGGCCCACGCGCTAAGCCACGTCGGCGAACTGGCGAGCCTGGCGCGAAACGAATCAACAGCGGCGTCGGTGCCCTTCGAGGGCGGCATGCCCGCCGCCGAGCGTCACGAGCGCTGTCTGTTGTGCCTGGCTGCGGCCGACCTTGCGTCTGCCCTGCCGTCTACGTCGCCCTTCCTGCCGCCTGAGGCCTTGCCGCCTGCCCTGCTGGCGGACAGCCCGGTTGCGGGCTGGGTGGCACGCCTGCCGTGCCCGCATAGCCGCGGCCCTCCCATCTCTCCTGCCTGATCCGTTTTCCGACATCGGGACCGGTGCGCTTGCAGTGGCTGCGCCGGCCCGCCCCTATCCGGACCGATCCCAGGAGATCCGACCATGACTTTCGTACGACCGGGCGTGCTGTGTGCCGCCCTGGCCGCGGCTTTTCCTGCCGCGGCATCTGCTGCCACCGACGCCGACCTGAAGCAACTCCGCGAGCAGCTGCGCGAACTGCGCCAATCCTATGAACAGCGTATCCAGGCGCTGGAGCAGCGCCTGGCCGAAACCGAGAAGCAGGCCAGCCAGGCCGCCGCCAGCGCGGTAGAGGCGGGTACAACGGCCAATGCCGCCGTCCGCTCCGTCGTCCAGGCGGAGAGCCGGGCCGCCGAGGCCCAGGCCGCGGCCGACAGCGTGGCCCGTCGTCCCACCGGGGAAAGTGCCTTCAACCCGGCCGTCTCGTTGATCCTCGACAGCAAATTCACGCGCCTGCAGCGGGATCCTGCCTCCTATCGCATCGATGGCTTCATGCCATCCGGCGGCGAGATCGGACCACCCCGTAAGGGCTTCTCCCTCGGTGAGTCGGAACTGGCCTTCTCGGCCAACGTGGACCACCTGTTCCGCGGCAATGCACGCTTCTCGCTGGCCGAAGACAATGGCCAGGGCACGGTCGAGGTGGAAGAGGTCAATGTGGAGACGTTGGCCATGCCGGCCGGCCTCAAGCTGAAAGCCGGGCGCTTCCTGTCCGGGGTCGGCTACCTCAACCAGCAGCATCCCCATGAGTGGGATTTCACCGACGCGCCGCTGGCCTACAAGGCCTTCTTCGGGCCGCGCCTGCAGAACGACGGCCTCCAGCTGCGCTGGGTGGCGCCGACCGAGCTGTTCATGGAGTTCGGTACCGAAGTGGCAAGTGGCGAGCGTTTCCCCGGTGCCGAGCGTAAGGCCAATGGTGCCGGCCTGTGGACGGCCTTCGCTCACGTTGGCGGGGATATCGGCGATTCGTCGGCGTGGCGGGTTGGCCTGTCCCACGTACATAGCAATCCGCGGGAGCGCAGCTTCGAGGACAACGGTGTCAACAACGCTTTCTCCGGGCGCAGCCAGACCTGGATCGCCGATTTCGTCTACAAGTGGGCTCCCAACGGCAATAGCAGCGTGACCAACTTCAAGCTGCAGGGCGAGTATTTCCAGCGCCGCGAGACGGGTGAGCTGACCTACGACACGGATGGCGCCGCGGCCTCGTCGGCGGCCCGCTTCCGTCCGTCCGGCGGCTACCTGCAGGCGGTCTATCAGTTCATGCCGCGGTGGCGCGTCGGCGTGCGTGGCGACTGGCTGCGCAGCGGCACGACGGACCTGGGCACGCTTAGTGCGGCCGATCTTCCGATCCTGGCCGGCTACGATCCGCGCCGCCAGTCGGCGATGGTGGATTGGTCGCCGTCGGAGTTCTCGCGCCTGCGCTTGCAGGTGGCGCGCGACCAGTCGCGCAACGGGGAGGCCGACAACCAGGTTTGGCTGCAGTACATCATGAGCCTCGGCGCCCACGGCGCCCACAAGTTCTGAGGAGTGCAAGAATGTTCTCGAAAGCAATTCTGCGTCTGGCCGTCGTCCTGATGACCATCGCCGCGATGCCGGCATCCGCCGCCTTCAACGTGTTCGCCACTGTGCCCGAATGGGCTGCGCTGGCCCGAGAGATCGGAGGCGACAAACTCAATGTGTTTGCCGCCACCAATGCGCTGCAGGACCCGCACCGCATCGAGGCCAAGCCGTCGCTGATCGCGCGCGCGCGCAGCGCCCAACTGGTGATTGCTACCGGCGCGGACCTGGAGGTCGGCTGGCTGCCGGTGGTCCTGCGCGAAGCCGGCAATGCGGCGATCCAGCCGGGGCAGCCGGGTTATCTGGAAGCGGCGGCTGCGGTCCGTCTGCTGGAGATGCCGGCGCGTCTCGACCGGGCCGACGGCGACGTGCATCCGGGTGGCAATCCCCACATCCAGACCGATCCGCGCAACCTTCTGAAGGTGGCCGACATGCTGGCCGCCCGCCTGATCCAGCTGGATCCGGCCAACGCGGCAGCCTACAAGGCTGGCCTGGTCCGCTTCAGCGAGCGGTGGAAGGCGGCGATGGTCCGTTGGGAGCAGGCTGCTGCGCCGCTGCGCGGGGTGCCCGTGTGGGTTCAGCACCGTTCCTTTCCCTATATGGCTGACTGGCTGGGCTTGAAGGAACTCGGCGCACTGGAGCCAAAGCCCGGCGTCGAGCCGTCGAGTGCGCATCTGGCCAGCATCCTCGAGCGCCAGAAGGCGACCCCGGCGCGTCTGATCCTGCGGGCCGCCTATGCCCGTCCCAGCGCGTCGGAATGGCTCGGCGAGAGGGCGCACCTGCCGGTCGTCGTGCTGCCGTTTACGGTGGGGGGCGATGCGGAAGCGACTGACCTGTTCGCTCTCTTCGATGACACCGTCCGGCGCCTGCTGGCCGGGCTGAAGTAAGGGGGGCGGAATGGCCGGGGATGTCCTGCTGCGGGTGAGCGGACTGGTGGCGGGTTATGCCGCACCGGTTGCCGGGCCGCTGAGTTTCGCGCTGAACCGGGGGGAGATCCTCGGCCTTGCCGGCCCCAATGGGGCCGGCAAGTCCACGCTGCTGAAAGCCCTGTGGGGTGGCGTGAGGGTCTTTGAGGGGAAGGTCGAAAAGGCGCCAGGCCTGCAGATCTCTCACCAGGCCCAGGGCTTTGATGACCTGCGCGGGGTGCCACTCACCGGGCAGGAGTTGCTGGCGCTGACTGGTGCGACACCGGACGGTTTGCCATCCTGGCTCGCCGAAAGGCTGGACCGGCGTCTCGATCGCCTGTCCGGCGGCCAGTTGCAGTTCCTGCGCCTGTGGGCCTGCCTGACGGCACCGGCCGATCTGATCCTGCTCGACGAGCCGACCAACAACCTCGACCGGGCTGGTGTGGCCTACCTGATCGACTGGCTGGGACATGCCCATGCGGATCAGGGAATCGTCATCGTGTCCCATGACCACGGGCTGATCGATGAGGTATGTACACGCGTGGTGGAGGTCGGTGCATGAGTTTCGATCTGTTGTTCGACCCCCTGTTCCGGGTGCCCTTTTTCACCGGCCTGTTGCTGGCCGGGCTCCTGCCGCTGATCGGCATGTACCTGCGCCTGCGCAACGAGTGGCTGGCAGCGCTGGCCTTCGCCCAGATGGCCTCGGCCGGCGCGCTGCTGGCGATGGTCCTCGACTGGCCGATGGTGGCCGGTGGCGTGCTGGCGGCCTTGCTGGCGGCCTTGCTGAAAGGGCTGGCGGCGCGTGCCGGCGCCAATGCCTATGCGTTGATGATGTTGTTGGCCTGGGCCGGTGGCGTGCTGCTGGTGGCCAACCACCCGCTGGCCGAACAGGCCGGCCACGCCCTGTTCGACGGCCAGTTGTATTTCACCGGTGAGGGTCATCTGGCGGCGGCCGCCATCATCTGCGTGGTGGTTCTCCCGCTGCTGGCCTGGCTGTCCCGGCCGCTGCTCCTCGGGCGCTTTTTTCCAGCCTTTTATCTGGCACGGGGACGCAGTGAGCGGCCTCGCCTGATGCTCTTCGATCTGCTCGCCGGCTTGGCGGTGGCCCTGGCAACGGTCAGCCTCGGCGTGATGGCGGCCTTCGCGCTGGTGTTCGTGCCGCCGCTGATCGCCTACCGATTCGGCAGCAGTTGGCGCGCCGGGCTAGGCTGGTCGGCGGTGATCGGTATGGCGGGCTATGCCTGCGCCTTTGCGGTTTCCCTGGGCTTCGACCAACCCTTCGGACCGGTATGCGTATTGCTGATGGTTATGCTATTTGTCGTTTCGTCCGTGAAATACGACCGGATGTAAAACAGCGATTGGGTGCTTTGGAGAGTGGTATCCTCTTTAATTGTCAAAAGTAATTACCGCGGAGGAAAGTGGAGTGGTGCTACCGTTTTTCGGCAAGAAGCCTGTACCTGCCGGAAGTCCTGCACCCCGTTCCCGGGCTTCGACGGGATCCGCAGCGCCATCGGCGCCTCCGCCGTCGACCAAGCCTCCGCGCCCTTCCGCATCCCGCTCACCGGGGCCCCGTACCGAATCCTCGTCCCTCGAGTTCACTGTCGCCGGTGGCGACCTCAATCGGGTGCTGGCTCAGTGTGCCGACAAGGTGCATATCGAGGAGGGCGTCGAGGAGATGTCCCCGTCGGCCGAGGAAGCGGCCATTCTTTACGCCAATGGCGGCTATGAAGACGCGCGCTCGGTGCTGGAGCATGCGCTCGATACGACGATCCCGAGCGATGCCCGCTTTGCGCTGTGGGGTATGCTGCTCGACCTGCTCCGCCTGACCGGCCAGAAGGAGCGTTTCGAGACCCTGAGCCTCACATTCGCCACCGAATTCGAGCGTTCTCCGCCCGCTTGGCAGGATCTCTCCCTGCAGGCCTCGCGGGGCAACGAAGCCAAGGTCCAGACGGTCAACCTGTCCGGTGTGCTGGGGGCCCAGGCGGCTGCCCAGTTTGCCCAGCTGATCCAGATCGGCATGCGCAACGGCGCGCTGCGTATCGACCTTACTCGCCTGCGCGGCGTCGACAATGCCGGTGCGGAGTTGTTGCTGCGCGCCGTCCGCGGGCTGCGTCGGGCCAAGATCAAGCTGTCCCTGCTCGGTGCGCCGCATCTGGCAAGCGTGCTGGGTGGCATGGTGAAGAGCGGCAAGCGCGAGAACCAGACCATCTGGCTACTGTTCCTCGAGATCCTGCAGTACACCGACCAGCAGGAGCGTTTCGAGGAGCAGGCCCTTGAGTACGCGATGACCTTCGAGGAGTCGCCGCCATCCTGGGAGCCGCCGCCAGCGGTGACCGACAGCCAGATCGAGGCCGACTCCCTGGCCGTCGAGATGAGCGATACCTATGTGCTGGAGGGTGAGGTGACCGGTCCCAATTCCGACATCCTGCGCAAGATCTCCAGCTTTGCTCACAACCGCAACAAGGTGGATGTGGACTGTAGCCGCCTGCGCCGTATGGACTTCGTGTCCGCCGGCACGCTGTTCAACGTGATCTCGCAATTACACGCCCAGGGGCGGCTGGTGGTCCTGAAGAGCGTCAACTCGATGGTGGCTGCCCTGATGCAGGTGATGGGCGTGCACCAGGTGGCGCGCATCGAGCTGCGCGGCTAAGGCCGCGGCGGGTTTGTCCGGTTGATAATTTGCGGCCCGGCAGGGCTTGCAATCCCTTTTTCCGCCCCCAGATCGTTGCGATGGAACAATATCACGGCACAACCATTCTCTCGGTCCGGCGTGGCCGGCACGTGGCCCTTGGTGGCGACGGCCAGGTCACGCTCGGCAACATCGTCATCAAGGCCAGCGCCCGCAAGGTCCGCAAGCTCTATCAGGACCGCATCCTGGCTGGCTTTGCGGGTGGCACCGCGGATGCCTTCACGCTGTTCGAGCGCTTTGAGGCCAAGCTCGAGAAGCACCAGGGTAACCTGGTGCGCAGTGCCGTCGAGCTTGCCAAGGACTGGCGTACCGACCGTGCGCTGCGCCGCCTGGAAGCCATGCTGGCGGTGGCCGACCTGGACAACTCCCTGATCATCACCGGCAACGGCGACGTATTGGAGCCGGAGCAGGGCATCGTTGCCATCGGCAGCGGCGGTGCCTACGCCCAGTCGGCGGCGCGCGCCCTGATCGAGAACACCGAGCTGGCGCCCGAAGAGGTCATCAAGAAGTCCCTGACCATCGCCGGCGACCTGTGCATCTACACCAACCAGTGCCATACCATCGAGGTGCTGACCCCATGACCCAGATGACGCCTCCGGAGATCGTCTCCGAACTCGACAAGCACATCGTCGGCCAGGGCAAGGCCAAGAAGGCTGTTGCAGTGGCCCTGCGCAACCGCTGGCGGCGCGCCCAGGTAGCCGAGCCGCTGAAGAGCGAGATTACTCCCAAGAACATTCTGATGATCGGGCCGACCGGTGTCGGCAAGACCGAAATCGCCCGCCGCCTGGCTCGCCTCGCCAACGCGCCCTTCATCAAGGTCGAAGCGACCAAGTTCACCGAGGTCGGCTATGTGGGCCGCGACGTCGACACCATCATCCGCGACCTGGTGGAAATCGCCATCAAGGGCCATCGCGAACAGGCCATGAAGAAGGTCCGCGACCGGGCGCTGGATGCTGCCGAGGATCGTGTGCTCGACATCCTGCTGCCGCCGGCCCGGCCGACCATCGGTTTTGGCGAGGAGGCCGCCCCGGTCGCCGAAGATAACGCCACCCGCCAGAAATTCCGCAAGAAGCTGCGCGAGGGCGAACTCGACGAGAAGGAGATCGAACTCGAAGTGTCCGTGCCGGGTATGACCGCCGAGATCCTCGCGCCCCCGGGCATGGAAGAGCTCACTGGCCAGCTGCAGAGCATGTTCCAGAACATGGGCGGCGGGAAGAAGAAATCCCGCAAGCTGAAGATCAGCGACGCCATCAAGCTGCTCGCCGATGAAGAAGCGGCCAAGCTGGTCAATGAGGAAGATCTCAAGACCGAGGCGCTGCGGATGGTCGAGCAGAACGGCATCGTCTTCCTCGACGAGATCGACAAGATTGCCACCCGCTCCGACAGCCACGGCGCCGACGTCTCGCGCCAGGGCGTGCAGCGCGACCTGCTGCCGCTGGTGGAAGGCACGACGATCAGCACCAAGTACGGGATGATCAAGACCGACCATATCCTGTTCATCGCCAGCGGGGCCTTCCACCTGTCCCGCCCGAGCGACCTGATCCCCGAACTGCAGGGTCGTTTCCCGATTCGTGTCGAGCTGGAGTCCCTGTCCGTCGAGGATTTCGAGCGCATCCTGACCCAGACCGATGCTTGTCTGACCCGCCAGTACCAGGCCCTGCTGGCCACCGACGAGGTCAGCCTCGAGTTCGCGCCGGAAGGCATCCGCCGCCTGGCCGAGATCGCCTTCCAGGTGAACGAGAAAACCGAGAACATCGGTGCCCGCCGCCTGTATACGGTGATGGAGAAGCTGCTCGAGGAGCTGGCGTTTGAAGCCGGCAAGGCCGGAGCGCAGAAGGTGCTGGTCGACGCGGCCTACGTGGACGCCCGCCTCGAGGTGCTGGCTCAGCGCGAAGACCTCGCCCGCTACGTGCTGTAATACGCCGCCCTCGCGCGATGGAATGAAATGAGGGGCTGCCCGGGCAGCCCCTCATTTCATTTGCAGGATGAATCGCGTATATGTGTGACGGCACGCAACCACTGGGAGGGGGCGGCGTGTCGCTTTCCTCAACTATTTGCTTGCATCCCCCATGCTCCTCCGCATTGTCTCCATCCTGTTCCCGCTGTTTGCCATCACCACGGTCGGCTATCTGGTCGGCAAGCGTTCCCGCCCGGACCTGTCACACGCCAACAAGCTGAACCTGGACGTCTTCGTGCCGGCACTGATATTTGCCGCGCTCGCCAACAAGTCCTTTCATATCGTCGAATACCTGCCGCTGCTTTGGGTGACGCTGGCCCTGGTGATCGGCTCGGGGGTCGTTGGCTGGTGGGTTGCCAAGCTGCTGGGTTTGGATCCGAAAACCTTCATGCCGCCGATCATGTTCAACAACTGCGGCAACCTGGGGCTGCCGCTGGCGGTGCTGGCCTTCGGCGAGCAGGCGTTGGCACCGGCGGTGGTGATGTTCATGGTCTCAAACCTGCTGCATTTTTCCTTTGGCGCCTGGCTGCTGGATCACCACACGAAGCTGGGCAATGTCTGGAAAGTACCGTCGGTGCTGGCCACCGTGGCCGGCCTCGCGGTGGGCATCGCCGGTATCGAGGTGTGGCCGCCGGCGATGCTGGCGATCAAGATGCTCGGCGATATCTCGATCCCGCTGATGCTGTTTGCGCTGGGGGTGCGTCTCACCGAATCGCGCATCGCCGAGATCCGTCTTGGCCTGCTCGGCGCCGTGGCGCGGCCATTGATCGGCATGGCGCTGGCCGCCGGGCTGATGTTGCTGGTGCCCTTGGCGCCGCAGGAGCGGGCGCTGCTGCTGGTGTTCGGCGCGCTGCCGCCGGCGGTGCTTAATTACATGTTCGCCGAGCGCTACAACCAGGAGCCGGAGAAAGTCGCCTCCATCGTGCTGATCGGCAACCTGACGGCGCTCGGCTTCCTGCCGCTGGCGCTGGCCATCGGCCTATAGGCTCTGGTTTTAAGCTCAGTATTCGCCGGTGAAGCGCCCCATCTGGCGGCGGTCGCGCTTGGTCGGGCGGCCGTGCAGGTCGGCACCCGGGGTGGCGGCCAACTGGCGCTGTTCTTTCTGGCTCTCCCGCGCGGCGATGCTGTCGGCGGTTTCCTCGTAAAGGCCCTGGGCGACTGGGGCGCTGCCGCGCTTGTCGGCGATACCCTTCACGACCACCTTGAAGTGGGTTTCGGCGAGCTGGATGTCCACGGTGTCGCCGATCTTCACTTCCTTGGCCGGCTTCACGCGGATGCCGTTGAGCTGGATCTTGCCGCCGTCCACGGCCTCGGTGGCTAGTGTGCGGTGCTTGTAAAAACGCGCCGCCCACAGCCACTTGTCGAGGCGGACGCGATCATCGGGATTGTCTGAAGGTTTCATTCCTTGACTGGCCGTTTGGCCAGTTTCCGTTGCAGGGTGCGTCGGTGCATTTTAAGCGCACGCGCAGTGGCTGACACATTGCCGTCGTGTTCGGCGAGCACCCGCTGGATGTGCTCCCACTCCAGCCTATCCACCGACATCGGGCTGGCGGCCACCTCGTCATCGATGACCACCTCGGTCGCGTTGAGGGCCTTCAGGATCGCGTCCACGTCGGCCGGCTTGGCCAGGTACTGGGTGGCGCCGAGCTTGATCGCATCCACCGTGGTGGTGATGCTGGCGTAGCCGGTGAGGACCAGTATGCGGCAGTCCGGATTCACCGCCAGAAGCGGCTCGATCAGGCGCAACCCCGAGCTGCCGCCGATGTTGAGATCGAGCACCACGTATTCCGGCTCGTGCTGGCGGGCCAGCGCCAGTGCCGTCTCGGGTTCCTGGGCTCCGAAGACGGCGAAGCCGCGCTGGCCGAGGGCACGGGTCAGCACGCGGTTGAAGGCGGGGTCGTCGTCGATGACGAGAATGTGGGGTGCGTCTGGCTGAGTCATGGGCGAAGGGCGGGCAGGGGAAGGGTGAGTGTGGCGACGGTGCCGCCACCATCTCGGGGCGTGAAGACGATCTGGCCGCCGCAGCGTTCGACAGCGCCAAAGGCCAGCAGCAGGCCGATGCCGAGCCCTTCGCTGCGGCTGTCGAGTGCCTGGCGTCCTGCCTGTGGCTGCAGGGCGTCGGGCATCCCTGGGCCGCGGTCCAGTACGCGGACTACCAGGGCGTCGTCGGTGACCGCGGCATCGAACTCGACGCCACTCGGGCAGGCGTCGGCGGCGTTGTTGACGAGGTTGTGGAGGGCCTGTTCCAGCGTGGTGTCGGCGATCAGGGCCGGTGCCGGCTTACCGCAGTCGCAGTGGACCGTCAGTGGGACATGGGGGCGCAGGCTGCGCCAGCGTTCAGCGATGCCTAGCAGCCAGGCGTCGGCGGGCAAGGTCTCGCCACCTTCGGCGCGCAGGCTGCCGGCGCGCAGGGTCAGGCCACCCAGGATGGTCTTGCAATGGGCGATCTGTTCGCGCAGCAGTTCGGCGTCGGCGCGGGTGTCGTCGTCTAGTTCCGGATTGCGGGCCAACTCACCGGCCACGATGGCCATCGTGGCGAGGGGCGTTCCCAGCTCGTGTGCGGCGCCGGCGGCGAGATTGCCGAGGGCCACGATGCGTTCGTTGCGCAGGCGGGCCTCACGGGCTTCAGACAGGGCCTGGTCGCGCAGACGGATAGCGGCGGTCATGCGCACTACGTACCAAACGATGACCCCGGCCGACAGCGCGAAGGTCAGCCACATGCCGGCCAGGTGCCAATGCACGGCCAAGCCCGAGTCGTAGATGTCCAGCTGTTCGTTGAACTCCCAGAGGAGCGAGTAGGCGGCGACCGCCAGCACCGCCAGCAGCCAGGCCCACGGAGCGGACAGGGTGGCGGCGCCGATGGCCACCAGCGGCAGCAGCAGGGAGATCAGCGGATTGGTCGCGCCGCCAGTGAAGTACAGGAAGGCGCTCCAGCCAAGGAGATCCACCGCCAGCTGCAGGAACAGCTCGATGCCGCGCACTTCGCTGAGTCGGCACGCCCGAAACTGGCTGGCCCCGTTGAACAGCGCCAACACCAGCCAGATGTCGAGCAGCGGGCGCGCCGGCAGCGGGATGTCGAGCAGCCAGGGCACCGCGACGATGGTCGTCAGCATCCCGCCCAGGGACAGCCAGCGCAGGCCGATCAATCGGCGCAGCGCGTCGGTGGGGCGGAGGGGGCTGTCGGCGAGTATCGGTAGCGGCATCGGGCCATTATCCCCGAAGCGGGGGGAGGGAAAGCGCCGGCAGGCAAGGTGACAGGGCGCCGGGGGGAGCGGCGTGCCTGCCGGTGGAGCGCACTTTAGCGGGCCTTCCTGCCAGCGGGAATGCGGTTGATTGTCGCAGGTGGCGCATTCCTTGCTGACTGCATGTCGGCGCCTGTCTTGGCAGGCGTTTTTGGAGGGCTTGCGACGACAAAGCCGCCCGTCGTGTCGGGTTTTGTCGGAAACCGCGCAGCCCTGGCATTCGACCCGTATTTGCACAGGAAGAACCGTATGGCTATCAAGGATATCAAGGCCTTTTCCGATCTGGCCCGTACCAACCCTGAACTGAAGGACAAGCTCGCCGCCTGTCAGAAGATCCGTGAAATGCTGACCCTGGCGAAGGAGTACGACTTCAACCTCGACGAGCAGGAACTCTACCCGCCCAATGAGCCGCAGTTCACGCCGGAGCAGTTGTCCGAGCGCATGGTGAAGGCCCTGCTGCGCGCTTGATTCGCGAAGGCCATCGTGGCGTGGCCGATGGCGCGGCAGGATGGCCAGAACTATTTTTGTGTCGTGATGCAAATAGTGTTTGCGTTGGCGCGGGTTTCAGTGCACAGTGCGGCCTTGCGATCTTCAAGAAGTAGTGTTGTTGTTGTCTGGTTCAGTATCCGCAGTCCTGCGGTTGTCTTCCCTTCATCACCCCGCCGTCTTGAGCTTCGCCCTGCCCTCGGGGCAACTCCGTTATTTTTTTGTTTGAGGATATTCAAAATGGCAACTGGTACCGTGAAGTGGTTCAACGACGCTAAGGGCTTCGGTTTCATCACCCCGGAAGGTGGCGGCGACGATCTGTTCGCTCACTTCTCCGCCATTCAGTCCAAGGGTTTCAAGACCCTGGCTGAAGGTCAGCGCGTTGTCTTCGACATCGTGTCCGGCCCGAAGGGTCAGCAGGCCGCCAACATCCGCGCCGCCGAGTAATTCCGGCCTGACGGAGCAGTCCTGCCACGGCAGGATTGCGATACAAAAAGCCCAGCATTTGCTGGGCTTTTTGCATTCTGGCCGCTTGTACCGTGCCCCGGCGTGCAGCCAAAAAAAGCGGGCGCCCCAAGGGGCGCCCGAAACATTTCCTCGAGGGGGATGGAGGAAAGATAAGGGATTGGCTCCGTTCTCAGTGGGCGCTGGCTGCTGCGGCGCCGATGCCGGTCTGGGAACGCACGTACTGGTCATCAAAGCCAGCCTTGTCGGTCTTGGAGCGGGCGCTGCTGTCGGTCACCGAGAACAACCAGGTGAAGAAGAAGGCCAGCGGCATCGAGAACAGGGCCGGTTGCTCGTACGGGAAGATCGGTGCGGCATTGCCGAGCACCACCACCCACACGGCCTTGGACAGCACCACGAAACCCACCGCCGAGATCAGCCCCACCAGGCCACCAAGTAGGGCTCCACGGGTCGTCAGGCCCTTCCAGTACATGGACAGGATCAGGATCGGGAAATTGGTGGAGGCGGCGATACCGAAGGTCAGGCCGACCAGGAAAGCGATGTTCTGCTTCTCGAACAGGATGCCGAGCAGCACAGCGACGACGCCGAGGGCTACGGTGGCAAGCTTGGAAACACGCATCTCCTGGGTTTCGGTGGCGCTGCCCTTGCAGATCACCCGGGCGTAGATGTCGTGGGCGATGGCCGAGGCGCCAGCCAGCGCCAGGCCGGACACAACCGCCAGGATGGTGGCGAAAGCGACCGCCGACATGAAGCCGAGGAACAGATTGCCGCCGACCGCCTTGGCCAGGTGCATCACCGGCATGTTGCCGCCGCCGATCAGCTTGCCGGCGGTATCACCACCCTCGAAGAACTCAGGGTTGGTGCCGACGATGACGATCGCCATAAGGCCCAGCGCGCACACCACCATGAAGAAGTAGCCGATGCAGCCGCTCGCCACGAAGACGCTCTTGCGGGCTTCCTTGGCGTTGGGCACGGTGAAGAAGCGCATCATGATGTGCGGC